>CAXTPE010000018.1:0-25401 GCA_964245925.1 uncultured Sphingomonadaceae bacterium | reverse complement strand
ACACCCAGCATTTCCGCGCGCCGCGCGGCAAGGGCGGCGCGGGCTCGATCCGCACCGGCGCCGGCGGCGAGGATCTCGTCGTCCGCGTGCCGGTGGGGACGCAGGTGCTCGCCGAGGATCGCGAGACGGTGCTCGCCGACTTCACGCGGGCGGGCGAGCGGCGCGTGCTGCTGCGCGGCGGCGACGGCGGACGCGGCAACGCCAGCTACAAGACCTCCACCAACCGCTCGCCGCGCCAGCACGGGCCCGGCTGGCCGGGCGAGGAGCTGTGGGTGTGGCTCCGCCTCAAGCTGCTCGCCGACGCGGGGCTGGTGGGGCTGCCCAACGCCGGCAAGTCGACCTTCCTCAACGCCGTCACCGACGCCGGCGCCAAGGTCGGCGACTATCCGTTCACGACGCTGCGCCCGCAGCTCGGCGTGGTGCGGCATCACGGGCGCGAGTTCGTGCTCGCCGACATCCCCGGGCTGATCGAGGGCGCGGCCGAGGGGGCCGGCATCGGCGATCGCTTCCTCGGCCATGTCGAGCGCTGCCGCGTGCTGCTCCACCTCGTGGACGCGAGCGGCGAGGATCCGATCGAAGCCTATCAAGTGGTGCGCGACGAGCTCGGCGCCTATGGCGCGGGGCTGGACGCGAAGCCGCATGTGGTGGCGCTCAACAAGTCCGACGCGGTCGACGCCAGGCTGCTGGCGAAGCTCGCGAAGCGGCTCGGCAAGGCGAGCGGCGGCGAGGTCGCGATCGTCTCGGGGGCGAGCGGCGACGGCGTCGGCGCGGTGCTCGACCGGCTGCTGGCGGCGATCGACCCCGCCGCCGGGCCGGAGGTCGCCGACAGCGGTGGCCCCGGCGATGGCCCCGGCGATGGCCCCGGCGATGGCCCCGGCGATGGCGATGCGTGGTCGCCGGTCTGACGACGGCTACGGAAATTTCAGGCTTCGCGGGCAATATCGTGGCTGTGTTGCGTCGCTGCCGGAGGTTGGCGATAGGGGCGTTCGGATCGTCGCGCGGAGGGGAGAGGGAGTGTGAACGCAGCCGATCGCTTCGCGCCCGCCGCCTGCGCGCGGCTCGTCGTCAAGATCGGCTCGGCGCTGCTGGTCGATGCGGCGGGCGAGGTGCGGCGCGGCTGGCTGGCGGGCGTCGTCGCCGATCTCGGCGCGCGCAGGGCGGCGGGACAGCAGGTCGCGGTGGTCTCGTCCGGCGCGATCGCGCTCGGCGCGCGGCGGCTGGGGCTGGCCGGCGGCGGCCGCGCGAGCCTGGAGGATGCGCAGGCGGCGGCCGCGGTCGGGCAGATCGCGCTCTCGCAGATCTGGTCGGAGCTGCTCGCGGCGGCGGGCGCGCGCGCCGCGCAGATGCTGGTGACGCTCGACGATCTCGAGGACCGGCGGCGCTACCTCAATGCCGCCGCCACGCTCGATCGGCTGCTCGGGCTGGGCGCGGTGCCGGTCATCAACGAGAACGACAGCGTCGCCACCGAGGAGATCCGGTTCGGCGACAACGACCGGCTCGCCGCGCGCATCGCCCAGGCGGCGCGCGCCGGCGGCGTGATCCTGCTCTCCGATGTCGACGGGCTCTACACCGCCAATCCCGCGCTGGACCCGCGGGCGACGCTCGTGCCCGAGGTGGCGCGGCTCGACGCGCGGGTGATGGCGATGGCGGATCGCGGCTCGGCGTCGGGCATGGGATCGGGCGGCATGGTCTCCAAGCTCGAGGCGGCGCGGATCGCGACCTCGGCGGGCGTGCCGCTGGCGATCTGCTGCGGACGGCGCGAGCATCCCTTGAGCGCGTTCGCCGCCGACGGGCGCGGCACCGTCTTCACGGCCGCGCCGCGCGCCGCGTCCGCGCGGAAGGCGTGGCTGGCGGGGCGGCTGACCTCGCGCGGGCGGATCGGCATCGACGCCGGCGCCGCGATCGCGCTCGCCGGCGGGCGCAGCCTGCTGCCGGCCGGCGCCACCCATGTCGAGGGCCGCTTCGCGCGCGGCGACGTCGTCGACATCGCCGACCCGCAGGGCCATGTCATCGCGCGCGGGCTCGCCGAATATGACGCCGACGCCGCGCAGGCGATCGCCGGGCGCCGATCGGACGCGCTGGGCGCGATCCTCGGCCACGCGCCGCGCGCGACACTCGTCCACCGCGATCACATGGTGCTGCTGTGAGGCTCGGCATCGCCGTCACCGGCGGCACCGGCTTCATCGGCGATCATTTCCTGCGGCTCGCCGCGCGCCACCACGACATTCGCGCGCTGACCCGGCGACCGCGCGCGGCCCGCCCGAACGTCGAGTGGGTATCGGGCGATCTCGGCCGGCGCGACGCGCTGGCGGCGCTGGTCGACGGCGTCGACGCGGTCGTCCATCTCGCCGGCGTGGTGAACGCGCCGAACCGCGCCGGCTTCGCCGCCGGCAACGTCGCCGGCACGCTGGCGGTCGTCGAGGCGATGCGCGCGGCCGGCACGCGGCGGCTGGTCCATGTCTCCAGCCTCGCGGCGCGCGAGCCGGGGCTCTCCGACTATGGCTGGTCGAAGGCGCGCTCGGAGGAGGTGGTGCGGGCGTCGCTGGCCGACTGGACGATCGTGCGCCCGCCCGCCGTCTACGGCGCGGGCGACCGCGAGATGCTGGCGCTGTTCCGCATGGCCAGGCGCCGGCTCGTGCTGCTGCCGCCGGCGGGGCGGCTCTCGGTGATCGCGGTCGAGGATCTCGCGCGGCTGCTGCTGGCGCTGGCGATCCGGCCCGATGGCGGCCACGCGCTCTACGAGCCCGACGACGGCCGGCAGGACGGTCGCAGCCATGCCCAGTTCGCGCGGCTGCTCGGCAATGCGGTGGGGCGGCGCGGCATCGCGCTCGCGCTGTCGCCGGCGATGCTCCGGCTGGGCGCGCGCCTCGACGCGCGCCTGCACGGCGCGGACGCCAGGCTCACGCCCGATCGCGTGCGCTATTTCTGCCACCCGGACTGGGTCGCGCGCGCCGACGCGCAGCCGCCGGCAGAGCTGTGGCTGCCCGAGATCGCGCTGCCGGCCGGCCTGCTCGAGACCGTGCAATGGTATCGCGCGGCGCGCTGGCTTTAGGACGGGATGCCTTCAGCCTTGCCGTCATCTCCATGAGCCAAGCTACGCTCATTCCAATCTACCCACCTATCCCGAACATCGCCGCATGCTCGGCGAGGAACGCCGCGAAGCTCAAGGTCAGCCCGAGCAGGAAGACGCGATAGGACCAGCCGAGCAGCCGGTATTTCTTGCGCTCCAGCACGATCCCGTTCTGATAGACGTCGCGCGCCATCGCCTCGAAGATCAGGTCGTCGGACTGGAGCTGGGCGCACAGCCGATCGATATATTCCTCCTCGCCGAGCCGGGCGAACGAGCCGAAGAACAGCAGGTTGAGCGGGCCGCGATGCGCCGTCACCGCCGGCAGGATCGACAGCACCGCGAGCACCGCTGCGAGGAAGGCGAATGCGCCGAGCACGACCAGCGAGACCGGCGCGCCGGCCCCCCTGGCCTGGTTGACCGTGATCGTGAAGGTGACGAAGGTCGCGCCCATCAGGATCGAGGCCTTCTGGTCGGCCATCTGGCTCAGCGTCACATGGGTGCGCGTGAGCTGCACCATCATGTCGATCGCGTTCGCCGTGGCCGGCCGCGGAATGTGCCGCGCGCGGCCGTCCGGTTGCTCCATGGCGCCGCCCTCCCCGGATGACATCTGCATGACGGCGGCGCGCTTGCCAAGCGTCCGGGCCCCTGCCCCGCTGCCGCCGCAATCGCTTGGCATCGCGGCGCATCATGGACTAGGATATGCGATGGAACCGCCGATGCGCGCGCGTGACGAGACTTTCGCCAGGGTGGCCGGGCTGATCGCCCCCTTCGACAGGAAGGGCATGGCGCTGACCGACGCCACCAGCTTCGCCACCGATCTCGAATGGGACAGCCTGACGGTGATGGACTTCGTCGCGGCGGTGGAGGATGCGTTCGACATCCTCATCACCATGAACATGCAGGCCGAGATCGAGACGGTCGGCCAGCTCGTCGACGCGGTCGAGAAGCTGCGGGCATGAGCGATGCCGCCGAGACGCCGGACGACACGCTCCTCGCCGCGCCCGAGACCGCCGCGCCGCGCGACCTGTTCGCCAAGTTCGATCCGCTGATCGCCGAGCGCGAGGCGCTGCTCGCGACCGGCGTGCGCGATCCGTTCGCGATCGTGATGGACGAAGTGCTCTCGCCGACGCGGGCGATCATCCAGGGCCGCGAGACCATCCTGCTCGGCACCTATAATTACATGGGGATGACGTTCGACCCGGACGTGATCGCCGCCGGCAAGAAGGCGCTCGACGAATTCGGCGCGGGCACCACCGGCAGCCGCGTGCTGAACGGCACCTATGATCCGCATCGCGACTGCGAGCAGGCGCTCAAGGATTATTACGGGACCGAGCACGCGATCGTCTTCTCGACCGGCTACCAGGCCAATCTGGGCATGATCTCGACGCTCGCCGGCAAGGGCGACTACATCATCCTCGACGCCGACAGCCATGCCTCGATCTATGACGGCTGCTGGCTCGGCAATGCCGAGGTGGTGCGCTTCCGCCACAATTCGGTGGAGGATCTCGACAGGCGGCTCGGCCGGCTGCCGCCCCAGGCGGGCAAGCTCGTGATCCTCGAGGGCGTCTATTCGATGCTGGGCGACATCGCGCCGTTGAAGGAGATGGTCGCGGTCGCGCGCCGGCACAAGTGCATGATCCTCGTCGACGAGGCGCACGGCATGGGCTTCTTCGGCGAACATGGCCGCGGCGTGTTCGAGGAGGCCGGCGTCGAGGACGAGGTCGATTTCGTGGTCGGCACCTTCTCCAAGTCCGTCGGCACGGTCGGCGGCTTCTGCGTCTCCAACCATCCCAAGTTCGAGGTGCTGCGGCTGGTGTGCCGGCCCTATGTGTTCACCGCCTCGCTGCCGCCCTCGGTGGTGGCGACCGCCGCCGCCTCGATCCGCAAGCTGATGCACGCACGGGACAAGCGCGCGCATCTCTGGGAGAACAGCCGGCGGCTCCACCTGGGCCTGCGCGAGCTCGGCTTCACGCTCGGCACGCCGGAGGCGCAATCCGCGATCATCGCGGTGATCCTGCCCGACATGGCGACCGCGGTCGCCATGTGGCAGGGGCTGCTGGAGCGCGGGCTCTACGTCAACATGGCACGCCCGCCGGCAACGCCCGCCGGCATGTTCCTGCTGCGCTGCTCGCTCTGCGCGGAGCATACGCGCGCGCAGGTCGGCGAGATCCTCGGCATGTTCGCGAGCACCGGCCGCGCCGTGGGCTGCATCGGCTGAGCGACGCCCGCCGGCGCCCGGGCTTTCGCGGGCACCGCGAAACCTCTAGGGTGCTCCCCGATGTCGGGGGATGAGGAGGTCGCCGGCGTTTCCGCCGGGCATGAGCGGGGCTCCGGCGTTTCCGCCGGGCGGTGGTGGCAGGGGGGCGCCGCCAGCGCGGGGGCGCTGGCGATCCTCATGCTGCTCATCGCGCTCGTGCTCGGGGTCGCGGCATCGAACCGGCGGCGCGACGCCGCCGAGGCGAACGAGCGCCACAGCTATTATGTCATGCTGCTGGTGCGCGGCGTCGACGGGGCCATGGCGCGCTCGGAAGCGGCGCTCTCGCGCTACATCGTCAACGGCGACCGCGCCACCGGCACGATCTACAGCGACGAGTGGATCAAGGCCGGCAGCCAGCTCGACCAGCTGCGCGGCCTGGTCCGCGACAATCCCGACCAGAGCGAGCTGGTCGCCGGGCTGACCCAGCTCTATCGCGCGCGCGGCGGCGAGCTGGCGCAGGCGGCGGCGCTCGCCAGCTATCGCGAGGGCTGGTCGGCGCTCAAGGTGTTCAGCCGCGCCGGCAACTCGCGCACCGTGCCCTCGATCGCGCGCGCGATCCGCCGGATCGAGGCGAACGAGCGCGCGCTGCTCGACACGCGCTCGGCGACCTCCGAGACGCTCACCGATCGCGCCAATGCGCTCGCCTCGCTGCTGTCGGTTGCCGGGCTCGCGCTGCTGGCGGCGGCGGTGGCGCTCGGCTATGCGACGTTCGGCGCGATCGCGCAGCGCCGCCGCGCGCGCGTGCTCGCCGAGGCGGAAGCCGAGCGCTCGCAGGAGCTTGCCGACGCCGTCGCCAGCCGCACCCGCGAGCTCAGCGAGAGCAACGCCCGCCTTCAGGACGAGATGGCCGAGCGCGAGGTCGCCGAGGCGCACCTCAGGCAGATCCAGAAGATGGAGGCCGTCGGCCAGCTTACCGGCGGTATCGCACATGATTTCAATAACATGCTCGCGGTCGTTATCGGCGGGCTCGAGCTTGCGCGGCGGCGGCTCGCGGATGGCGGCGGTGCCGCCGCGGTGGCCGCGGCGCTGCGCCAGATCGACAATGCGATGGAGGGCGCCAACCGCGCCGCCGTGCTCACCCGCCGCCTGCTGAGCTTCGCGCGCGCCGAGCCGCTGCTGCCGCGCGGGCTCGATCCGCGCGAGCTGGTCACGGGCATGGCGGACCTGCTCGACCGCACGATCGGCGAGCGCATCGAGATCGCGATCGCGGCGGCGGACGGCTGCTGGCGGGTGTGGGTCGACGGCCACCAGCTCGAGAACGCGATCCTCAACCTCGCGGTGAACGCGCGCGACGCGATGGACGGCCATGGCCGGATGGGCATCCATGTCGGCAACCGCACGCTTGCCGATGGCGAGATCGGCGCGGCGGCGGCGGGCGACTATGTCTGCATCTGTGTCGAGGACGATGGCGCCGGGATGAGCCCGGCGGTGCTGGAGCGCGCGTTCGAGCCCTTCTTCACCACCAAGCCCGCCGGCAAGGGCACCGGGCTCGGCCTCAGCCAGATCTTCGGCTTCGTGCGGCAGAGCCGCGGCGACATCGCCATCGCCTCCACCGAGGGCGTCGGCACGGCCGTCTCGCTCTATCTGCCGCGCCATCTCGAGGCGGCGCGCGGCGAGAGCGCGGCGGTGATCGAGCTGGTGCCGGCCGCGATGCCGGCGGCGCTGCGCCTGCTCGTCGTCGAGGACGATCCGCGCGTGCTGGCCGTGACGGTGAGCGCGCTCGAGGAGCTCGGCCATGACGCGATGGCGTGCGCCGGCGGCGCGGAGGCGCTGGCGGCACTGGCGGCGGGCGACGGCGGCTTCGACCTGATCCTCAGCGACGTGGTGATGCCCGGCATGACCGGGCCGGAGATGGTGGCGCGCGCGCGCAAGGCGGGGGTGGCGACGCCGGTGCTGCTCGTGACCGGCTATGTCGGCGAGGCGGGCGACGCGGCCGATCTCGCCGGCCACATGCTGCTGCGCAAGCCCTTCACCGTCGCCGCGCTGGAGCGCGCCATCGCGGCGTCGCTCGCCGAGGCCGATGCGCTCAGCGCACCGCTCCCCGCGCCACGAGCCGCGGCAGCAGGCTGAGCGCGCCGAGGATCGGCCAGCGCCGCTGCCAGGGGCGGATCGCGATCGCCGTGCCGGCGTGGCGGTTGATCTTCCAGGCGAGATAGTCGAGCCCGCCCGCGAAGGTGAGGCTCGCCTTGGCGAGCTTCATCAACTGGCGGCGCTTGCCGCGACGGGCGGCGCGCCGCCAGTAATCGCGCGCCATGGCGGACGGCATCGACGGAAACTCACGATCGAGCGCGGCGATCGCCCGTGCGACACGCGCATATCGCTCCGGATCGGCATCGACGATCGAACCGCCGCGCGACGCGCGCTCGGCGCGAAGCTCGGTCCCGTATGTCAGCGCGAACGCGCGCCGCCACAGATCCGGCCAGTCGGTATCCGGCGGGGCGAGCGGTGCTGCGCGATCGAGCAAGGTCACGGGCGCGCGCGCCACTGCCTTCGCGATGTCGGCGGCCGCGTCCGGGTTCGCGGCCCAGATCAGGCGCGCGGGCTGAGCGAGGCGCGCGAAGGTCGAAGGATCGCGCGGTCCCCTTCCCGCCAATCCCGTCTCGCGGCGCAGATCGTCGAGGCTCAGCACCGCATATTTGGCGGCCAGCCCATCCTTCGCGAACGGAAAGACGTTCGGCGGGAGCAGCCGGTTCGCAAGCGCGCGCCAGCCGCCGCCATAGGCGCGGCCGTAATCCTCCACGATAAGATAGAAATCGAGCATGCCCGCGAGCGTGGCGTCGCGCAGGCACGATCCATAAAACAGCACGGCGAGCGCGCCCGGATGCTCGGCGGCGATGGCGTCCGCCACACGCGCCACCGCGGAGGCCACCGGCTCGGCGAGCTCCGCCGCGATCAGCGCGACGAGATGATCGTCGTCCGGCGGCACGGCGTCATGCCGCGAGGCTGAGGCTCAGGAAGGGCACGGGCGCGGTCGGCGTCAGCACGATCGGGCGGCCGGGCGCCGCCTCGAACAGCTCGCCGTCGAGGATCACGCTGGAGCGCTCGCCCTCGATGCGGATCTCGTCGCCGCGCTCGACATGGACGCCGGAGACATGGGCGCGCCCCAGCCGGCCGAAGATGCCGGCGATGCCGGCGCGGATCAGCGCCAGCGGCGTCTGGTCGATCAGCATCAGCTTGAGCGCCCCGGCCGGCCGGCCGCGATCGTCGAACCCGCTGCCGAGCAGCATCCTTTGCAGCGTCGTCACGATCATGATCGCGAAGCGCCCCTGCATCACGCCCTGGCGCAGGATCGAGATCATGATCGGGCGCGCGCGCGGCGGCAGGAACGCCGCCTTGACGCCGAACAGCACCGACGCGATCACCGCGAAGGCGGTGAGCACATGGCTGAGCGTGTTCGGCAGGCCGAGCGGATAGATCTTGTTGCGGCAGAACAGCATCGAATCCGCAAGGCCGGCGCCGCCGAGGAACATGCCGAGCACCGGCCGGCTGTTCGCCTCGCCATCCGACAGCGCGATCAGCTCGCGCGCGACGATGTGCGGCGCGAGATCCTCGCGCGCGAGTCCGACGATGCGCTCCAGCGCCGCCAGCGGATCGCCGACCGCGCCGAGATCGAGCGCGATGAGGTTGGTCTTGCCGTTGGGGAGCACCGCCACGGGGGGCGGACGATCGCCGAAATGCTCGCCATGGTAGAGCTCGGTGAGCGCCGCCTGGACGGTGCCGTCGCCGCCGTTGATGACGAGCACGCTGGGGCGGATGCGGGCGATGGTGCGCAGCGCCTCGCCGATCTGGCCGAACTCCTCGACCTCGTAATGGAAGATGTCGCTGTTGAGCGCGCAATAGGCGCGCACCCGCGGCAGGATCGCGCGATTGCCCGTCGAGCGCGGGTTGGAGAGGAGCGCCACGCGCGCCATGCGGCTCAGCCCTGCCCCCCGACCGGCCTGAAGGCGCCGCCCTGGACATAGTTCAGCACCACCGGCACCGGCACGACGCCGCCGCCGACCTTCACCGCCACGGCGGCGGGATCGGGCTTGCGGCGGAAGATCACGTCCCACAGCGAGAGCTTCGGATTGCCGGACATGCCGCCGCCGTCCGCCATGCCGGTCTTGCCGCCGCCATCGACATCGTGGCGCACCGAGACCGCATAGGTGCCAGGCTTCGCGGCGGGCACGCAGACCTCGATCGGGCCGGCGGCCGGCACCGCCACGTCGACGCGCCTGAGCCAGGAGCCCTTGTCGAAATAGCGCGACGGATCGCCGCCATATTCCTGCACGCGGATGATGCCGGTGCGCGCCTTCAGCCCGATCACGCGGACGAGCAGCGCGGGGTGATCCGATCCCGCCCGGCACGCGCCGGCATAAGGCCCCAGCGGCGCGGCATCCGCGCCCGCGCCCGCCCCGGCGCCGAGCGCCAGCATCGCCGCGACCAGGCCGCGCATGCGCAGTTTCAACATGACCTCATCACCTCCGGAAGCTATAGGCCGTGCGCGCGGAAGGGCACGGCCATCATCGCCCCGCCCGACGCGCTCTCTCGGCCGGCCATGCGGCCAAATTATGGTGATGGGGCGTCGAAAAAAGTTGCGAGGCCTCACGCTCACCGATCGCTATCTGGCCCGCCTCGTCGCGCTGCCGCTCGCCGCCAGCCTGGTGATCGCGGCGATGCTGCTGCTGCTCGAGAAGATGCTGAACCTGTTCGATTTCGTCGTGCAGCAGGGCGGCCCGGTGAGCGTCGTGTGGAAGATGCTGGCGAACCTCATCCCCGAATATCTCTCGCTCGGCATCCCGATCGGGCTGACGCTCGGCGTGCTGCTCGCCTTCCGCCGCCTCGCGCTCTCCTCCGAGCTCGACGTGCTGCGCGCCACCGGCCAGAGCTACGGCCGGCTGCTGCGCGTGCCCTATCTCTACGCGATCGCGCTCGCCATGCTGAACCTCGCGATCGTCGGCTTCGTGCAGCCCTATTCGCGCTACGCCTATGAGGGGCTGCGCTACGAGCTGCGCTCGGGCGCGCTCGGCGCATCGATCAAGGTGGGCGAGTTCACCCGTCTCGGGCGCAAGATGACGCTCCGGGTCGAGGAAAGCCGCAACAGCGGGCGCGATCTCTCGGGCATCTTCGTGATGACCCAGGGGCAGGACGGCAAGACGCTCGCGGTCACCGCCGAGAGCGGCACGTTCATGGCGACCGACGATCCGGACACGATCATCTTCCGGCTCCACAACGGCACGCTGGTCCACGACGCGCCGGGCTTCAGGACGCCGCGCGTGCTGAACTTCGTCGGCCACGACCTGCCGATCGACCTGCCGAAGATCGAGAGCTTCCGGAACCGCGGCGGCAAGAACGAGGAGCTGACGATCCCCGAGCTGGTCCGCACCGGCAACAGCGCCAGCCTGCCGAGGAAGGTGCGCGCGCAGAGCCGCGCCGAGTTCCACTTCCGGCTGGTCGAGGTGGCGACGATGCTGCTGCTGCCGCTGCTCGCGGTCAGCCTCGCGGTGCCGCCGAAGCGATCCTCCTCGTCGCTGGGCGTGTTCCTCTCGATCGTGATGCTGGTGACCTATCACAAGGTCAATGAATATGCCGAAGGGGTGGCGGCGCTCGGCAAGGTCGAGCCGATCCTCGCGCTCTGGATCCCGTTCCTGCTGTTCGCGGGGCTGATCTGGTGGATGTACCGCACGCTCGCGGTCGTGCCGGGCGGGCAGCCGATCGGGGCGCTGGAGCGCGCCTTCGCCGGGCTCGCGCGGGCGGCGCTGCGCTGGCTGCGGCGGCGCGGGCCGCAGCTCGGCGCGGCATGATCCTCCAGTTCTTCCCGTCGCGCACGATCGCCTTCTACATGGCGCGCGCCTTCGTGGCGCGCACCGTCGCCGTGCTCGCGGCGCTCGCGATCATCCTCCAGACGCTCGACCTGCTCGGCGAATCGGGCGACATCCTCGCCTATCCCGGCAACGGCCAGGCGCAGCTCTGGCATTATGTCGCGCTCAGGCTGCCGCAGATCGTCGCGCGCTTCCTGCCCTTCTCGGTGCTGCTCGGCACGCTCATCACGCTCGCCACCTTGAACCAGAACAGCGAGGTGATCGCGATGAAGGCGGCCGGCATCTCGGCGCACCAGATCCTCGCGCCGCTGGTGGTCGCGAGCCTCGGCGTCGCGCTCGTCAGCCTGGTCTTCAACGAGCAGGTGGTGACGCGCGACAACGCGCGGCTGAGCGCCTGGCAGGCGGTCGACTACGGGCCGGTGCCGCCCGCGCACGGCGGCACCGCCAATGTCTGGGTGCGCGACGGCGAGGATCTGATCCACGCCGCCAGCGCCACCGGCCGGGGCGCGGCGACGCGGCTCGCCAGCGTGACCGACTATGACCGCGACGGCAGCGCGCTCGCCCGCATCATCACCGCGCCGTCGGCGACCGCCGACGTCGTCTCCGGCGGGATCGCCGGATGGCGCTTGAGGGACGTGCAGATCTTCCACGTCGCGCAAGGGGTGACGACGCGGGCGCCCGGCCTCGTGATCGGCGCCGGCGTCACCCCCGACCAGTTCACGCTCGCCGACGTCGACGCCGACAACCTCGCCTTCCGCCCGCTCCACGCCGCGATCGCCGAGCTCGACGCCGCCGGGCAGCCGACCGGATCGCTCGAGGCGGGGCTGTGGCACAAGCTTTCGGGGCCGCTCTCCTCGATGCTGATGCCGCTGCTGGCCGGCGTCGCGGCGTTCGGGCTGGCGCGCACCGGCAAGCTGTTCGTGCGCGCGGTGATCGGCATGGCGCTCGGCTTCGCCTATTTCGTCGCCGACAATTTCGCGCTGGCGATGGGCGATTTCGGCGCCTATCCGCCGCTGCTCGCGGCCTGGGCGCCGTTCCTGCTGTTCCTGCTGATCGGCGAGGCGGTGCTGATCCGCACCGAGGAATAGCCGCGCCCCGAAAGCGCCGCATTGCAATCGCATGACATCACGACGACATGGCGGCGAGCCGACGGGAGAGCGCGAAGTGAGCACGGCCGGGACGAACAGGCGCGGCGGCTTCTGGAGCCGGACGCATCATCTCGACCGGATGAGTTTCCGCGAGCTCGTCGTCGCCTATGCGCAATATCCCGCGATCATCCTCTATGTCGCGCTGGCGACGGGTGGCGCCGGGATCTGGCTCGCCCGCCCCGCCGCGATCCTGCCGACGCTCGCGTCGATCGCGGCGGCGGTGCTGCTGTTCCCGCTGGTCTGGTACGGGCTGCACCGCTTCGTGCTGCATTCGCGCTGGATGTGGCGCCACGAGCTGCTCGCGGCGACCTGGAAGCGCATCCATTACGATCACCACCAGGATCCCAACAACCTCGTCGTGCTGTTCGGATCGCCGCTCAACGTGGTGCCGACGGTGGCGGCGGCGACGATCCCGGTGGGCTGGCTGATCGGCGGCGCCGGCGGTGCCGCGGCGGCGTTCGCGACCGGCATGGTGACGACCTGCGTCAACGAATTCTTCCACTGCATCCAGCACCTCTCGTACAAGCCGAAGAACCCGTGGGCGGCGGCGATCAAGGCGCGCCACATGGCGCATCATTTCCACGACGAGACCGGCAATTTCGGCATCACCAATTTCGGCTGGGACCGGCTGTTCGGCACCTATTACGAGCGCCAGCACCGCGCGCGGAAGAGCCCGACCGTGTTCAACCTCGGCTATACCGAAGAGGTGGCGGCGCGCTGGCCCAGGGTGGCGGAGCTTTCCGGCGGCGTCGCCGGCGGCCATCCGCGCCGGCGCGCGCAAGGCTGACCGGGCGCCGACGGCGCGCCTTCCCCGCACGCACCGCTTGCCACGGCGGGCCGGCCGCAGATAAGCGGCGCGGCGGCAGCAGGGTCGGAGAGCAGGCATGAGCGCGATCACGGGCGCGATCACGATTCGCGAGGTGTCCGGCAGGGCCGATCGCAATGCCTTCGTCGATCTGCCCTTCCGCCTCTATCGCGACGATCCGAATTGGGTGCCGCCGCTCAAGGACGAGGTCCACGCCCTCATCACGCCCGGCAAGAACCCGTTCTTCGAGCATGCCGATGTCGAGCTGTTCCTGGCGATACGCGCCGGCAAGGTCGTCGGCCGCGTCTCGGCGCATGTCGATCGCCTGTTCCAGCAGATGCCGCGCGATCAGGGCGGCGGCGCCGACACCGGCAATTGGGGGCTGCTCGAGGCGGAGGATGCCGAGGTGGGCGCGCGGCTGATCGCGCATGCCGAGGACCGGCTGCGCGCGCGCGGGCTCGCCCGCGTGCTCGCGCCGATCTCGATGTCGATCTGGGAAGAGCCCGGGCTGCTCATCCAGGGCCACGATCATCCGCCGACGGTGATGATGGGCCACAACAGCGCCGCCCATGAAGCGATGGTGGAAGGCGCCGGCTATGCCAAGGCGAAGGATCTCTTCACCTATGATCTCGACATCCGGATCGTCTTCCCGCCGCTCGTCCAGCGGATCATCGCCAGCGGCGAACGCAACACGCGCATCCGCGTCCGCGAGGTCGACAAGTCGAAGTTCGCATCCGAGGCGGCGATCATCCTCGGCCTCCTCAACGACGCCTGGTCGGGCAATTGGGGGTTCGTGCCGTTCACGGACGCCGAGATCGCCTACGCCGGCAGGAAGCTGAAGCCGATCGTCTTCAACGACCTGATCCGCATCGCCGAGGTGGACGGCGAGCCGGTCGCGTTCATGATGACGCTGCCGGACCTGAACGAGCTGACCGCCGACCTGGGCGGCCGCCTCTTCCCGTTCAACTTCATCAAGCTGCTCTGGCGGCTGCGCAGGCCGAGGGTCCGCACCGTGCGGGTGCCGCTGATGGGCGTCGCCAGGCGCCTCCAGGCGACGCGGCTCGCGAGCCAGCTCGCCTTCATGATGATCGAATATATCCGCGACGCCTCGGTCGCCAATTATGGCGCGACCCGCGCCGAGATCGGCTGGATCCTCGAGGACAATCAGGGGATGGTCTCGATCGCCGACACGATCGGCAGCAAGATCAACAAGATCTACCGTATCTATGAGAAGGCGCTGTAACGGCCGCGGTGCCGGTCAACGGCGGTTCGAGGGGGCATCGTCACGCTTGAGGATCCGCGCGTTACCGCCGGCATGACCGCTACCCGCGCAGCGTCACCCAGGTCGGCGCATGGTCGCTGGCCCGCTCGCGGCCGCGATATGCCTTGTCGACGCCGGCGTCCGTCAGCCGGTCGGCGGCGGCGGGCGAGAGCAGCAGATGGTCGATGCGGAAGCCCGCGTCGCGCGCCCAGGCGCCGGCCTGATAATCCCAGAAGGTGTAGAGCGCGCCCTTCGGCTGGCGGGCGCGCAAGCCGTCGGTCCAGCCCTGGAAGAGCAGCCGGCGCAGCGCCGCCTGGCTTTCCGGCTGCATCAGCGCGTCCTGCGCCATCGCGCGCACCGAGAAGGTGTCGTCGTGGCTCGAGGTCGGGATGACGTTGTAGTCGCCGCAGAGCACCACCGGCAGCTCGGTCGCGAGCAGCGTCCGGGCATGCGCGATCAGCCGCTCCAGCCACGCCAGCTTGTAGTCGAACTTGGGGCCGGGGCGCGGATTGCCGTTGGGGAGATAGAGGCAGCCGACGAGGATGCCGTTCACCGCCGCCTCGATGTAGCGGCTGTGGCTGTCGTCGGGATCGCCGGGCAGGCCGCGCCGCGTCTCGACGGGCTCGGCGCCCCTGGCGAGGATGGCGACACCGTTCCAGCTCTTCTGGCCGTGCCATGCCGCGCCATAGCCGGCCGCCGCGATGTCGGCGCGCGGGAACTTGGCGTCGTCCGCCTTCAGCTCCTGCAGGCAGACCACGTCCGGCGCCTGCTCGCCGAGATATTCCAGCAGGCGCGGCAGCCGCGCGCCGATGCCGTTCACGTTGTAGGTGACGATCTTCATGGCGCGGGGCCTAGCCCGGAACGCCGCTCAGATCGAGAAGCTGGCGCCGCAGCCGCAGCCCGACGCCGCGTTCGGGTTGGCGACCTTGAACGCCGCGCCGCCGAGCGATTCGACATAATCGACCGCGGCGCCCCGGACGAGATCGAGGCTGACCGGATCGACCACCAGCGTCGCGCCGTCGCATATGGTCGCGGCATCGTCGGCGGCGATCGCGTCGGCCAGGCCGAAGACATATTGGAAGCCCGCGCAGCCCCCGCCGTCGACCGACAGGCGCAGGATCGGCGGCTTGCCGGTGCGCACCGCGATCGCGGCGACGCGCCTCGCGGCGGACGGGGTGAAATCGACGGCCGGCTCGCTCATGCGCCGGAGATAGGCGCGGCGCGGCGCGCCGGCAAGCGGCCGGGGACGATCAGTCGATCGGGCCGCCGAGCGCGGCGGCGGCCGGCGACGGTCCGGACGCCGCCAGCCTGACCGGCGCGGCGGGGGCCGCGTCCAGCAGCGCGACGCGGGTGGCGGAGGGCGCCGCGACCATCGCCGGCACCGTCTGGCCGCGCATCGCCATCACATAGCCCGCGCCCTGGATGAACGGCATCGGATTGATCGCGCGATCGTCGAGCCGGACCTCGTAATGGAGATGGTTGCCGGTCGAGCGCCCGGTCGAGCCGACCCGGCCGATCAGGTCACCGCGATGGATGCGGTTGTTGGCGGCGGTGAGGATCGCCGAGAGATGGCCGTAGCGGGTGTGGATGCCGCGGCCGTGATCGATCTCGACCATATTGCCATAGCCGCCCGTCCAGCCGGCGCGGGCGACGATGCCGTCGGCGGTCGCATAGACCGGCGTGCCCTCGGGAGCGGAAAGATCGAGGCCGGGATGCATCGCCGCGCCGCGCCCGAACGGATCGACCCGCACGCCGAAGCCGGAGGTGATGACGAAGCCGGACAGCGGCTCCTGCGAGGGCACGGCGATCGCGCCGGAGTGGCCGCGATCGGCCTGCGACCAGCTCGCGAAGAGCCGGCGGAACCTGGGATCGGCGGCGCCCGGGGACACCGCGTCGGCCGAGAGCATCGATTCGAACGGCCCGCCGGTGGCGGCCGCGGCCGGCGGCGCGGCGCTCGCGGCGGCGGGGACCAGCGATCCGGCGAGGAGCGCCGCCGCCGCGATCGTGCCGCGGCGGCGGAAGAGGAAGGCGATAGCCGAAACGAATGTGGAAACTGCCGTCATGCGTTGATCCCGCGACCTTTCCGTGCAGCCGCGACACCTGGCGTCGCCCCCGCTGCCCAACCCTTCGCCGGGGATGCGTGCCCACCCGCTCCGGCCGCCGCTGTCTGCGCAAGCGAGGAGGATGTGGCAACCGGCTGATACTGTTAGCGCGTCAGACCGGCAGCGACGCGCGACAAGACGTTGAACGGCGGCTTAATCACTCCGGAACAATGGCGCGCGACGAGCATGTGCCGGGTCTTGGCGCCGGGTCTTGGCGCTGCCGGCGCGGATCAGGCCGGATGCCGCGCGAGCGCCTCGGCGGCGGCCAGCACCTCGTCGGCGTGGCCCGGCACCTTCACCTTGCGCCAGACCTTCGCGATCCGTCCGTCCGCGCCGATGAGGAAGGTGGCGCGATCGATCCCCATGTACTTGCGGCCGTACATGCTCTTCTCGACCCAGGTGCCGAACGCCTCGCAGACCTGGCCGTCGGCATCGGTCGCGAGCGGCACCGTGAGCCCATATTTGGCGGTGAATTTCTGGTGATCCTTCGCGCCGTTCCTCGAGACGCCGAGGAGGCCGGTGCCGGCCATGTCGAACGCGGCCTTCCTCGCGGAGAAATCCTGCGCCTCGGCGGTGCAGCCCGAGGTATCGTCCTTGGGATAGAAATAGAGCACCAGCGGCTGCCCGCGCAGCTGCGCGAGCGCGAGCGTGCCGCCGTCGGGCGTCGCCAGCGTCACCGCGGGAGCCATGTCACCTTCATTCAGCATCGCCATCTCCCGCCTCGGCCACGACTCTCGCCCATGCCTCGGCGACGCTCTGCCGCGCGTCGGCATAGGCCGCAAGCAGCCTGTCCCAGTCGGGCTGTCCGCACACCCGCGCGACCAGCCCGCGCGCCGCCGGCGCCGGCTCGCCACCGCCCGGCGCGACCAGCCGCAGCGTGACGAGCATGCGCGCGAGGAGCGCATGCGCGGCCTCGAAGGCGGCCGGCAGCAGGCCGTCGGCGATCAGCAGCGGGATCGCCGCGCCGAGCCGCGGATCGAGGCCGACGCGATGCCGGAGCTGGGCGACATGGACGCAGAACTCGAGATCGACGAGCCCGCCCGGGACGAGCTTGACATCGAGCGGCCCGGCCGGCGGCTTGTGGGCGGCGATGCCGGCGCGCATCGTCACGGCGTCGCGCAGCAGCATGGCGGGATCGCGCGCGCGGCGCAGCGTGGCGGCGATGACCGCGTCCAGCGCGGCGCGCGCGGCCGGCGATCCGAACACCGCGCGCGCGCGGCTCAGCGCCATATGCTCCCAGGTCCAGGCGTTCTCGCGCTCGTAGCGCGCGAAGCTCTCGATGCTGACCGCGAGCAGCCCCTGCGCGCCGGACGGGCGCAGCCGCGTGTCCACCTCGTACAGCGGGCCTGACGCGGTCGGCACCGAGAGCGCGGCGGTGACGCGCTGGGCGAGCCGGTTGAAGTAGAGCGTAGCGCCGAGCGGGCGGCGGCCATCGGATTCGGCGTGCCAGTCGCCGGTGAAGAGATAGACGAGATCGAGGTCGGAGGCATGGGTGAGCATGCCGCCGCCGAAGCGCCCGAGCGCCAGCACCACCAGCTCGCCGCCCGCGACGCGGCCATGCGCGGCCTCGAACTCGGCGATCGCCGCGGCGGCGAGCGTCTCCAGCGCGGCCTCGGCGATGCGCGCATAGCCGGCGCCCGCCGCGAGCGGATCGGCGGCGGCGGCGACGATCTGCGCCCCTTGCGCGAACCGCGCCTCGCCGACGCGGGCGCGGACGCGATCGAGCAGCGCCTGGTAATCGTCACCGGCCTCGCGCCGCGCGAAGCCGGCGGCGAGCGCCGGCACCGCGGGCATCGGCTCGAGCGCGGTGGCGTCGATCAGCCCGTCGAGCAGCGCCGGCCGCTTGCCGAGCGCATCGGCGAGCGCGGGCGCGATGGCGAGCACGTCGCCGAGCAGGCGGGCGAGCGGCGCCCGCGCGCCGAGCAGCCGCAGCAGGTTGACCGCGCTCGGCAGGCGGCCGACCATCTCGTCGAAGCGGGCGAGCGCATGGCCGGGATCGGCGCTCGCGCCGAACGCCGCGACGAGGCCGGGCAGCAGCGTCTCCAGCGCGTCGCGCGCCGCCGCCGAGCGCAGCGCCGGCGCCGCGCCGGCGCGCAGCCGCGCGATCCGCGCCGCCGCCGCGGGCGCGTCGGCGAAACCGGCCGAGGCGAGCGCCCGCGTCAGCGCATCGGGATCGTCGGGAAGGCCGGGGACGGCCTCCGGCTCGATCCCGTCGTATATGCGGCCGACCGCCGCGACATGCGGCCCGAGCAGCGCGAGCAGCGCGGCGCCGTCGGCCAGGCCATGCAGCGCGGCGACGGTGTCGAGCGCGGCCGGATCGGGCGGCAGGCGATGGGTCTGGCGGTCCTCGATCATCTGGAGGCGGTGCTCGATGGTGCGCTCCAGCCGATAGGCGGCGGCGAGGACGGCGGCATCCCGCGGAGCGATGCGCCGGCCGGCCCCGAGCGCCGCCAGCGCATCGAGCGTCGCCGGCGCGCGCAGCGCCGGCTCGCGCCCGCCATGGATGAGCTGGTGGATCTGCGCGAAGAACTCGATCTCGCGGATGCCGCCGCGCCCGCGCTTGAGGTCATAGCCGGGGCCGAGGCGCTGGCCCTGGTCGTGGTGCGCGCGGATGCGCCGCGAGATGCCGCGAATCTCGCCGATCGCGCCATAATCGAGCGCGCGGCGCCAGATGAACGGCCGGATCGCTTCCAGAAACGCCTCGCCCAGCGCCATGTCGCCGGCGGCGGCGCGCGCGCGGATGAAGGCGGCGCGTTCCCACGGCAGCGCCGCCGACTCGTAATAGGCGAGCGCCGCGCCGATCGGCAGCGCGAGCGGCGTCGCCTCGGGCGAGGGCCGCAGCCGGAGATCGACGCGCAGCACATGGCCGCCGTCCTCCGGCGACTGGAGCAGCTCGACGACGCGGCGCGCGATCCGCACCGCCGCCTCGACCGGCTCCTCGCCCCGCCGGTGCGGGAGCGTGGCGGGATCGAAGATCAGGATCGGGTCGATGTCCGAGGAATAGTTGAGCTCGCGGCTGCCGTGCTTGCCGAGCGCCAGCGCGGCGAACCCGCGCGGCGCCTCGCCGGGGGTGCGCTCGGCGATCGCGGCGCGGATCGCGGCGTCGAGCGCCCGGTCGGCGAAATCGGAGAGCGCGGCGGTCACCTGCTCGAAGCCGAGCAGCCCGGCGAGATCGCCGACCGCGACCGCCAGCGCCAGCGCGTGGCGTTCGCGCCGCAGCGCGCGCGCCGGCAGCGGCTCGCCCGTCCCGGCGGCGCGGGCAAGCGCGAGCGCGCCGGCGATGTCGGCGGCGGCGAGGCGGTCGGCGACGGCGGGGTAGCGGTCGGCGAGCCGCCGCAGGAACGGGGCGTGCCGACGGGCGCGATCGAGCGCCTCGGCGCCGGCGGTCGTCATGCGCTCACGACGTGATTGCGATCATGTCGGCGCAGGGATGGAAACTCTGCCGGTCTCGTCCGTTCTTGAGCCATGGTCCCTCACGCGCCCTCGCCGACAACGGCTCCGGAACGGCGGTTCGCCGGCTCGGGATATATGCCGATATGCCCCGGCCGGGACGGCGTGGGGAGCGCGCTGCGCTCGATCTACGATGGCGGCATGGCGGCGCCACGGGAGCTGCCGGACGAGCTGACGCGCCTGCTCGACAAGCTCGGCTGAGCCGCACGGCCGTCAGCGCTCGCGGCTGAGCGCGTCCACCTCGTCCATGATCGTCTCCAGCGCGGTCTGGTTCTCGTTGCCCTTGAAGGTGCGGCGCGACGGCAGGTCGCCGTTGGTCAGCAGCGTCTCGAGCGCGACGCGGCCGCGTGCCACCCGGCTCTTGATCGTACCCACCGCGCAGCCGCAGATCTCGGCGGCCTCTTCATAGGCAAAACCCCCCGCCCCCACCAGGATCAGCGCCTCGCGCTGCGGCTGGGGGAGATGGAGCAGCGCGCGCTGCATGTCGCCGAGCTCGACATGGCGATCCTGGCTGGCGGGCGCCGCGAGCAGCCTGGAGGCGGTGATCTCGTCCCACTCGCCCTTGAAGCGGGCGCGGCGCATCTGGCTGAGGAAGAGGTTGCGCAGGATGATGAAGGTCCAGGCGCGCATGTTGGTGCCGGCCTGGAAACGCTTGCGCGCCGCCCATGCCTTCAGCAGCGTCTCCTGGACAAGATCGTCGGCGAGATCGCGGTTGCCGGAGAGCGAGCGACCGAAGGCGCGCAGATGCGGGATCACCTGGGCGAGCTGCACCTTGAACTCGCCGTCCGACAGCGGGACATGCTCGACGACGGGCTCGTCGCCTTCCGGAGCTGGCGAATGCGCCTTATCCACTATTGTCCGACCCCCGAAGCACCGGGACCGCCGCGGCGGCCCGGACGCGAGATAGGAATTATGCCGCGAAAGCGCCAGAGGCGCCGGGCAGGCTTAGCTCCAGATGAACAGCACGATGGCGAAGACCAAGATGATGAGCGCGAGCGAGATGCCGAGCACATAGCGGGTGACGCCGGGCGTCACCGCGCCGCGCGCCTCGGTGCCGGTCAGATCGGAACTGTCGTCGCGGCGCGCCATCGG
This sequence comes from uncultured Sphingomonadaceae bacterium, assembly GCA_964245925.1. GTDB lineage: Bacteria > Pseudomonadota > Alphaproteobacteria > Sphingomonadales > Sphingomonadaceae > Solisphingomonas. Next base: position 4,415 of record CAXTPE010000018.1, on the reverse strand, counting down.
TGATTCTCCCCAGGTTCCGGCGATGCCAACGAAGCCCCGGCGCGGCGGGTTCCGCCTCCGGAACGATCGGGACCGTTCAGGCGGGGACGGTCTGGGTGTCGAAGAACAGCGCCTGGCTGATCGCCGCCTTCACGGTCGAGCGCTGGAACGGCTTGGTGATGAGGAAGGTCGGCTCCGGGCGCTCGCCGGTCAGCAGCCGCTCCGGGAACGCGGTGATGAAGATCACCGGCACCGGGAACTGGGCGAGGATGTCCTTGACCGCGTCGATCCCCGAGCTGTCGTCGGCGAGCTGGATGTCGGCGAGGACGAGGCCCGGACGCTTCGCCATGGCCTGCGCGACCGCCTCGTCGCGCGTCACCGCCACGCCGGAGACGTCGTGGCCGAGATCGCGGACGATCGTCTCCAGGTCCATCGCGATGATCGGCTCGTCCTCGATGATGAGCACCTCGGCGTGGGTCTGCCGCTCGATCTCGGCGAGCGCCTCGGCGACCAGCGTCTCGATCTCCTCGGGGCTTTCCTCGATCAGATAGCCGGCGTCCTCGGGGGTGAAGCCCTCCATCGCGGTCAGCAGCAGCGCCTGGCGCGAGAGCGGGGTGACGCGGGCGAGGCGCGCGCGAGCGATCGCCTCGCCATCGGCGCCATCCTGGCCGCCATCGACGCCGGTCTCGACATTGGCGGTGCTCCAGATCGCCTGGAAGGTGCGGTACAGACCCAGCCGCCGGTCGACGTCGCGCGGGAACTCGCCCGGCGCGGCGACGATGGCTTCGAGCGTGGCGCGCACGAACGAATCGCCCCGCGTCTGGCTGCCGGTGAGGGCGCGCGCGTAGCGGCGCAGGAAAGGCAGATGCGGCGCGAGTTCCTGGCCGAGCGACATGGGCAGAAGTTCTCCGTGATTGCGCGAGCTGCTTTGACAGGCCCGGAGCGGATTGAACAGAGCGGGTTCATCCGGCCGATCGTCCGGCCGTCCCCGCGTCGCGAACGAGGGGAACCAACATTGAACTTTTTTGTTTCCCGGACCGCGTGGGCAAAGTTATGCGATCCCCACGGCGATGCCGCTATCCGCCGGCTTGTGGTGCATGGCCTTGTCGGAAGGCCCTGATCCAGGCGTGGCGACGCCAGGCATCGTTCGGATCGTGCAGGGGATGGGACGGACAGGCGTTGAGCGAGGACAGCAAGGGTTCGCAGGCCAAGGCATCCCGGGCCAGGGAACCATCGCGCTTGCGTGGGAATTCGGCAAAACATGCGAGTCCGCGCGCCAAACCCCCTCCGCGCGATCTCGGCGGCGCGCTCCGCTCGATCTACCAGACCACCATCGGCGAGGACATCCCGTCGGAAATGCTTGATCTGCTCGGCAAGCTCGACTGAGCGCGGTCCGGCGCGGGCCCCGCGATGACGTCCACCTATACCGGCGGCGGCGCGGCACCGCTCGCGGCCCTGTTCGGCCGGTTGTCGACCGGCATGAAGATGCTCATCATCCTCTCGATGGCGCTGCTCCCGCTCGGCATCATCGCGCTGCTCGCCTCGATCCAGACCGCGCAGGCCAATCGCGCGCGGCGCGTCACCACCATCCGCATGATCGCGATCGACAGCGGCGACCGGCTCGATCTCTCGCTCACCCGTACCATGCTGGCGCTGCGCGCCGCCGGCACGGCGCTCGCGGAGAACAGCGCCGGCGGCGCGAGCTGCCGGCACACGCTCGAGGCGCTCGACGCGGCGCCCGTGCCGTCGATGCGGATCGCGGTGTTCGGCCGGGACGGCGGACTGCTCTGCGCGACGCGCGGGTTCGCGCCGGCCCAGCCCGCGCCGGCGCCGGACCGCTTCGAGCGGATCACGCTGCTGCCGGACGCGGACGGCGCCCGGCTGGCGGTCGCGGGGCCGGACGGCACCGTCGTCGGGCTGGCCGACCTGCCGCGCGAGACGCTCGCCGCCATCGCCCATCCGCGCGTCGCCGACGGGATCTACGACCTCAAGCTCGCGCAGGGCGGCGTGACGATGCCGCTGGCGCGGATCCGCGCGCGGCTGCTGGGTTCGAGCGTCCGGACCGTCGTTCCCGTGGCATCGGGCCAGTTGCGGCTGTCGGTCACGCTCGTCGCGGCGCCGATCAGCGCGAGCGAGGCGCTGATGATCCTGCTGCCGGTGATGATGTGGATCGCCGCGGCGGCGACCGGCTGGCTGGTGATGGACCGGCTCGTGCTGCGCCCGCTCGCGCTGCTGCAAACCGGGGTCGATGCCTATCGCGCCGGCGATCCGTGGATGCGGCTGCCGCCGCTGACGACGCCCGCGCGCGAGATGCGGCGGCTCGGCGAGGCGTTCCGCGGCATGGCCGCGACGGTCGCGGGGCACGAGGCGAAGCTGGAGGAGGGCCTCGCGCGGCAGACCAAGCTCACCCGCGAGGTGCACCATCGCGTCAAGAACAACCTGCAGGTGGTGGCGAGCCTGCTGAGCCTGCACGCGCGCGGCGCGCTCAGCGCCGAGACGGCGGCCGCCTATGCCTCTATCCAGCGCCGCGTCGATGCGCTCGCGATCGTGCATCGCAATCATTATGCCGAGCTCGAGGCCAATCAGGGCGTGGCGCTGCGCCCGCTGATCTCGGAGCTCGCCGCCAATCTGCGCGCCTCGATGCCGGGCGACGCCGCCCCGCCGATCATCACGCTCGCCCTCAAGCCCTGCTACGCCACGCAGGACGTCGCGGTGTCGGTGGCGTTCCTGGTCACCGAGCTGGTCGAGCTGGCGATGATCTGCGCGCCGGGCGCGCGCGTCGCGATCGCGCTCGACGACGCCGGCGCGCCCGACCGGGCCTCGCTGTCGGTGCAGGCGGACGCGCTGCGCGAGGACGGATGCACGGACGAAGCGACGTTCACGCGGTTCAGCCGGGTGGTCGAGGGGCTTTCGCGCCAGTTGCGCGCGAAGCTGGAGCGCGATCCCCAGGGCCGCATGACCATCGAGATCAGGGTGAACCCCGCCGCCGACGCATCCGCGCCCGAAACGGCGGCGATCGTCGCCGCGCGGCTCTGATGCCGGACGTCGCCGACGCCAAGCGCGCGGCGGCGATCGCGGCGGTGGCGGAGGTGCGCGCGGGCATGCTGATCGGGCTCGGCACCGGCAGCACGGTCGCGTTCGCGCTGGACGCCCTGGGAGCGCGGGTGCGCGACGGGCTGCGGATCGAGGCGGTGGCGACGTCGCTCGCCACCGCGACGGCGGCGCGGCGGCTCGGCATCCCGGTCCGCGAGTTCGCGGAGGTAACGGCGATCGACCTGGCGATCGACGGCGTCGACGAGATCGACGCGGCGTTCCGCGCGATCAAGGGCGCGGGCGGCGCGATGCTGCGCGAGAAGGTGGTGGCGGCGTCCGCGGCGCGGATGATCGCGATCGCCGACGCGCGCAAGGCGGTGAAGGCGCTGGGCCAGGCGCCGGTGCCGATCGAGGTGCTGCCGTTCGCGCTGGGCTTCGTGACGGCGCGCGCCGAGGCGCTCGGCGCGCGCGCCACGCTCCGGCTGCGCGCCGACGGCTCGCGATGGCCGAGCGACCAGGGCAATGCGATCCTCGACTGCGCGTTCGGCGCGATCGGCGACGCGGCCGCGCTGGCGGACGCGCTCGCGGAGATCCCGGGGCTGCTGGGCCACGGGCTGTTCCTCGACGAGATCGACGCGCTCTATCTCGGCGACGAGAGCGGCGGCGCGCGGCGGATCGAACGGCCCGCGCAACCTGTCGGCGAATTATGACGGCATCCTTTGCGGCCGTTCGCCGTTCGGGGTAGCGGCGGCCCGGCCAGCAACGCACGGGCGGAAGGACGGACATGAGCGACAGCGCGACGAGCGAGCGGACCAAGGACGTGGACGCGATCCGCGAGGACGGCTCGCCCGAGCGGCTGGCGATCGACACCATCCGCACGCTCGCGATGGACGCGGTGCAGAAGGCCAATTCGGGCCATCCCGGCACGCCGATGGCGCTGGCGCCGGTCGCCTGGACGATCTGGACGAAGCATCTGCGCTACGATCCGCAGGCGCCCGACTGGCCGAACCGCGACCGCTTCGTGCTCTCGGTCGGCCATGCCTCGATGCTGCTCTATTCCGTGCTGCACCTGGCGGGCGTCCGCGAGATCGACGCCGACGGCAAGCCGACCGGCGAGGAGGCGGTCAGCCTCGACGACATCCGGCAGTTCCGCCAGCTTTCCTCCAGGACGCCGGGCCATCCCGAATATCGCCTCACCACCGGCGTCGAGACCACCACCGGCCCGCTCGGCCAGGGCTGCGGCAATTCGGTCGGGATGAGCATCGCGACGCACCAGTTGGCCGCGCGCTTCAACAGGGACGGCTTCGACCTGTTCGACCATGACGTCTATGTGCTGTGCGGCGATGGCGACATGAGCGAGGGCGTCAGCTCCGAAGCCGCCTCGCTGGCGGGCCACCTCAAGC
>CAXTPE010000017.1:0-25703 GCA_964245925.1 uncultured Sphingomonadaceae bacterium | reverse complement strand
CCGCCGCTGCGCCTCGCGCACCAGGCGGATCCCGGCATTACCCGATGCGCCGATGATCGCTATCCGCACGGGCGACTCCCTCGTTCCATCCGGCCGACCGTCAGATCATGCCGTTGGCATGGGCGAGCTTTTCCGGAATGGACTGGGTCACGTCCCAATGCTCGACGATCTTGCCGTTCTCGAAGCGGAAGATGTCGACGACCGCGTCGCCCCGGTCGTCGGGATGGCGGCGTTCCAGCACATGCATGATGACATGATCGCCATCGGCCCAGATGCGCTTGATGTCGCCGCGCGAAAGCGGGTGATTTTCCTTCAGGAAATCGAGGAAGCCGGCAAAGCCCGCCGGCCCGTCGAGGGCATTGGGATTGTGCTGGGTATAGGTCGGCCCCATATATTGCCTGGCCTCCTCGAAGTCGTGCCGGTTCAGCGCGGCCTCGTAAAAGGCCATCGCGATCTCCTTGTGCCGCTCCTCGGTGGCATTCGCCATGCTGCTCACGTCTTCGTCCTTCTTCTGCGATGGTCGCGTCGACGGGACGGCCGGCCCGCCATGCTCGGCGGGATCAGACCTTGGCGGCCAGGCATTCCATCTCGACGACCCAGTCGGGCCGGGCGAGGCCGCTGATGAGGACGTAGGTCGAGCTGGGCGTGTGATCGGGGTGAAGATATTTCTTCCGGTGCACGCCCAGCCACTTTATGCCGCCGGGATCCGTCGAATAGACGTTGATGTGCACGATGTCCTCCGGGCCCATGCCGGCATCGGCCAGTATGGCGAGCGTGTTGAGCCAGATCTGCTCGTGCTGCGCCTCGAAACCTTCGGCCAGCGTGCCGTCGGGATAGATGCCCGCCTGCCCGGCGACCGAGAGCCAGCGCGCGTTGGCGGGCACCTCCACGCCATGGCTATAGGCACCGACGGGCGGCGCGATCGTGCCGGGGTTTCTTGTCTTGAGCATATGCCTTCCTTTTGCTGCTCATCGGAACGAAGGTGCGGTGCGCCAGAGGTTCGGCCGAGCCATCGACGGGAAGCGGTCCGAAACCCGCGCCGCGACCTTCGGCGGGCCGCTCGGCGCGAGCGCGGCGGGTCATGCCGTACATGGACCATGCCGTACCGACATTCTCACGCTATACTTCGTATATCGGGCTTCGTCCGATCGATACGCTTGTAGCGGTTCGCGCGGACTGCCATGCGCCGACAGTGATCCGGTATCAGGTCGAAAAAAAGAACCTAAAAGCCGAGATATGAGTGCACCATCCCGGCCGGGGCCGATGACAGCGCTCTACCTTGCCGGTTCATGGTTTCAAGGATTCGGCCGCCAGCTTGCTGAGCATCGCCGACGTCAGGATCTGGGGCAGGGTGGCCGCTTCCCTGCCGGGCGCATACCAGAGATAGAGCGGAACCCCGGCCCGCCGGTTTTCATTCAGGAAGCGGGTGATCGCGGCATCGCCCCCCGTCCAGTCGCCCACCATGGTGACGACGCCCGCTTTCGAGAACGCCGCGCGGGTCTCCGCACGCTCGATGGCGACCTTCTCGTTGACCTTGCATGTGAGGCACCAGTCGGCGGTCAGATAGAGGAAGACCGGCTTGCCCTGCGCGCGCAGCGAAGCGAGCCTGGCGGCATCGAACGGCTCCCTGCCGGCATCGACCGCGGCCCGGGCGGCGGCTCCCCCTTGCGGAAGCAGGGGAGCGAGGCCGATCGCCAGTACCGCCGCAACGACAGCGGCAACCCATGAGCGGGACTTGAGCTGACGCTGCTTGAGGCCCGTCGCCCACAGCCCGACCGCCAGGATCAGCAGCGCGGTCAGGGCGAGAATGATGCCGAACGTCCCGGCCTGGTTGCCGAGCACCCACGCCAACCCGATCGCGGTCACGAACATCGGCAGCGCCAGGACATGGCGGAATGTGTTCATCCAGGCACCCGGCTTCGGCAGCTTGCGCCGGAGCGCGGGAATGAAGCCGATCGCGATGAACGGGAGGGCAAGCCCCAGACCAAGCCCCATGAAGACCAGGAGCGCCGCCGCGATCGGCAGCACCAGCGCCGCGCCCAATGCGGTGGCCATGAACGGCCCGGTGCAGGGGGTCGCCACGAACGCCGCCAGCGCCCCCGTCCAGAACGCCCCCGAGGCTCCGGGTTTCGCCGCCAGCCCCGATCCGGCCGAGATCGAGCTGAATTCGAACAGACCCGCCAGATTGAAGGCGATCAGCCCCACCAGCAGGATCAATCCGAAGACGACCGGCGGGCTTTGCAGCTGGAAGGCCCAGCCGACCTGGTCGCCGGCCGCGCGCAATCCGAGGATCAGCGCGCCCAGCGCCGTGCAGACGGCGATGATGCCGGCGGCATAGGCGATGGCTTCGCGCCGGGCCGCCCGATTGTCTTCCTCGCCGCGCGCCAGATTCAGGGCCTTGAGGCTGAGGATCGGAAAGACACAAGGCATGACGTTGAGGATCAGCCCGCCGAGCAGGGCGCCGGCAAAGGCGGTGAGGGTGAGCAGCACGATGCCGCCGCCGGACGTCTGTCCGGACGCGCTCGCGACGATCGGATCGCCGCCCGCCGGCACCACGCCTGCAACCGACGCCACGGCGATGCCGCGGCCGTCGCCGAGATCGAGCAGGGCGTTCAGCCTGTCCGGCGCGCCGCTGCCCGCGGCCGCCGTCTCCACGACGAGCTTGTCGCCTTGCCGGTAGAAGGATTGCGGAGCGGCGAAATCGACGACGTCCGTTGCGTCCACGAACAGATAGGGTTTGTCGATCGCCGCATCCCCGGGCAGCGTCACGGCCAGGCGCAGGCGCCCGTCCTTGACGCCGTGCGTCGCGGTGGCCGTGCTCGTGGCGGGAAGCGCGGCGCGCCACGTCTGAAAACGGCTGACGGCCGCCGGGTCGGGCACACCATCGCCAACGACGATGTCCGCCTGGACATCCGCCGTCTCGGGCAGGCAGGCCTCGTGCGTGCAGGCGAGATAGGACATGTGCAGCCGGAGCCGCGATGTCGTTCCCGCCGCCCGCCCGTCTGCGATCGTGACGGGAACCAGCAGGGCATAGGGCCGATCATAGACATAGTTCATCATGCCGCTGATGAGGAGACGGCCGGGCACGGGATAGGCCGGCGCACCGGCGCTCACCCCGGCCGGAAGCGTCCACGTCAGCTTCGGCGAGAGCCCCGCGTCCCCCGGCGTCTTCCAATAGCCGTGCCAGCCCGGCTCGGGTGCCATATGGATGGCGAGCGTCATGGTCTTGCCGGCCGCGGGCGTCCGGCTTTCGGGCACCAGCTCGACCATGATGTGCTGACGTCCGGCTGTCGGGCCCTGCTGGGCGATGGCCGGGGCGGCCACCATCAGGAGGCCCAGCAAGACGGTCAGCATGACATGCCGGAGCCTCGGGGCGGGCCCGAACCCATGCGCCGGCCGCGATATCCCCGCTGCAACCATCACTTGCCGCCCCCCGAGCCCGTCCCTGTCTGAACCGCGCGGATCGCGCCCGCAATGTCCGTCTCCCCCGGCGCGAGAAGCCTGACGAGGCGTCCCTCGGAATCGATCAGGGCGATCATCGGAATGTCGCGGATCCCGAAGGCGCGGAACAGCGCACCCGCCTTGTCCAGCGCAAGCGGAATGGATATTTTGTTGTTGTTCCTGTAATCGCCCAGATCTTTCGCGGTCGCCCACGGGCCGCCGGCGACGCCGATCCATGCGACGTTCGGATTGCCGGCGGCGATATGCTCGACATCGACGCGCGTTCTCGCACAGGCCCGGGCTGTTCCCGGGCGGGTCTTCGCGAGATACCATTCGCACCAGCTCGACAGGAACTCCACCGCCTGGATCCTGCCCGGACGCGCGCCGCCGAGCGCGACCTTGCCGCCCGCCAGCGTGTCGACCGGCAAGGCCGGAACCAGATCCCCGACATGGTAGACCCGGGTAGCGCCAAGGACCGCCGCCTGCGCGGTCGCCTGGGTTCCCTGGCCGGCGACGACGCGCTGGATCGCGTCGTGCAGGCTCGCGTTGTCGGCATGTCCGAAATAGGAGAAACGGACGTCCTTGCCGATCAGCACATGTTGCGGCGTGACGCCCAGATGGAAAAGCGCGGCCAGCCGCCCGTCGTCGATGACGATCGGCATCTTCAGCCCGTATCTGGTCCGGAACGCGCGCACGGATGCTTCATCGTCGCTCAAACCGATATTGACGGCGACGATCCGCATCCTGTCGCCGAGGGTTTCGAACGTCTTTTCGAACCCGGGCATCTGCTGCCGGCAGGGAACGCACCAGGTTGCCCAGAACTTGATATAGACGGGCTTCTTGCCATAGATCTTGCCGAGATCGATCGTCTCGCCATCGATGGTCTTCATCGTGGCGAGCGGCGCCCGCTGGCCGACGAAATTGCTCCCCGTTTCCTTCGCGAGATCCTCACCGGCCGAGGCGTAGCCCGCGTCCTCCGTCGTATCCTTGAGATTGACGGCGTCGAAATTGGTGGCGGTCCTCGTTGCCTCGCCATCCGCCATCGACGCGCCCGTCCGGGACACGCTCGCGCTGTCCGGCGCGTTGGAACTGCATGCCGCGCACAGCAGGACAGCGAGAGCTAGATATTTTCCGCGCACAGACTCAACCCTTCGCTGAAGATCTTATTGTTGCTCGAAACGCCGCCATGGCGAGATGCCGCGATATATCGGCTGACCTCGGAGTTTCAGACCTCGCCAAGAACCATATCCTTTGGCGGATAGCCCGCCCTGATCGGCGGACTAAATAGAGCGTCGTGCCGACGCGGTTTGCGGGAATCGGGATCGGGGCCTAGCACCGAAAACCCGGAAAATGATTGTACCGATGGTTCGGTAGCGATCTCAGTGTCTGGCTTCAATAATATTGGTCAGAATATCGCAGGGGCTGTTCGTTTTCGTGATATAGTTGGTAACACTGAGCAGCAGGCCCGATCGGACAGTTTCATCGCCGGCATACCAGCTTGAAAGTGGCGTCGCGGCAAGCTGCTGTCTTTGCGCCTCCCGGGTGATCGCAATATCGCTCGCGTCGGCCAGCCTCACGATGATGGTGAGGCCCGCGACCTCGAGATCGGCGATGGCGGTCATGCGGGACTGGGTAAGGTGAGCGAGCAGGAGGTCGCGTCGAGCCACATAGAGCCGCTTCATCCTTCGCAGGTGGCGAAGATAATGGCTTCCCCGGATGAACTCGGCGATCGCCGATTGCACGAAGGGGCTCGGCGCGGGCGCGAAGGATGCGGCGGCCTCGCCGAACTGGCCTTCGAGGGCCGGCGGGACGATGACATAGCCCAGCCTCAACGTCGGGCTGATGGTCTTGCTGAACGTGCCGATATGAATGACGCGTCCGCCGAAATCGCCTGCCGCCAGGGCGGGCGCGGCGCGACCGCTGAGCTGCAGTTCTCCGAGATAGTCATCCTCTATGATCCAGGCGTCCGCGTCCGCGGCCCATGCGAGCAGCGCGTTCCTGCGCCGGGCCGACATCGTCATGCCGAGCGGCGCCTGCTGACCGGGGGTGACGATCGCAAGCGCCGCGTCCGGATCCGTCAGGACAGCGCTTTCGACATCCATCCCTTCTGCGTCCACCGCCATGGGTACGGGCAGGATGCCGGCGGACGACAGGACGGAACGCGTTATCGGATAGCCGGGATTTTCGACCCAGGCCTTGCGCCCCTCGAGTTTCAGGACACGCGTCGCCAGGCCCAGGCCGCTGCCGTATCCGGTCGTGACGATGACCTGGGAAGGTGTGCACGAGATGCGCCGGGCGATCGCCACATAGGCCGCGATCTCCTGCCGCAACTCGAACTCGCCACGGGGATCGGGAAAGCGCGCGGGCGACAACGCGATCGCCTTGGCCGTGTTGGTCACTATCCGGGACCACGTCTTGAAGGGAAATTCGTCCTCGGCTGGAATGCCTATCTGGAACATCATCACGGACGAATTGAAATCACGGAAAAGCCCGGGCATTGGCGATGAGCCGGGGCGAATCGCTGATTTTGCACCGATCGGCAGCGTATCCACGACCCGCGTGCCGGCCGATCCCGAGGAGACGACCAGAAGTTCGTCCGAAAGTCTCTCGTAGGCAACCCGGACCGTGCCGCGCGCTATCCCGAGTTGCGAGGCAAGATCATTCCAGGACGGTAGCCGGGAACCCGGCCGCAATCGACCTTCATGAATAGCCGCTGCGATACCATCGCGGACCTGATCGGCCAGGGATATTCTGGAAAAGCGATCGAGGCTGATATCCATCATGATGCCGGATTTTACGAAGATCGATCGACCATGTCGTACTTTCTTGAAAGTTACAGATCATGTCCTGATCGAAGTTCGATCAGAAGACGTTCTTCTGCATCAACTCGGCTCAGCGCCATAGCATCATCCGGCAATCATGTCACAGCAATCCGACCCATCCATGATCCTGGATCGATTTTCCTGATGCGAAGGGCTCGCTTCGGCCGATGGGAGCCCACCGGGATGCTGGCTCATGCCGGCGACCCGGGATGGCAGCGGCAGTCGGTCCGCGCCCGTACTTCAATCGACGATCCATGGCGGCGACAGCCGCGGCGAGGCTGCTCGTCTGGTCGTCGAGCCTATTCGCGATCCGCCGCCGGCGCGGGAATGCCTGTTGCCAGGCCGATCCTTGCCGGCGGCGGTCGTCCCTGTTCGACAAGCTCGCGCCTAGAACGGCTGGACGAATTCCTCGTTGCCGAACAGCACGCGGCCATAGATCAGGCTCGCCACTTCGGGCAGCACCAATGCGTGGCGACTTGCCACTTCGCTGTCCCGCCAGATCCGCTGCAGGGGATTGACCTGAGCAAAGCTTCCGGCGCCGTTCACGCTGAGCAGCCGGTTGATCGCGGTGCGGCAAAGCCGGGCGGTCGCGCCAGCGTCCATGCGGATGCGCGCCCGGGTTTCCATGTCCAGTTGCTCATGCGCCGCGGCCTTGCAATCGATGTCGGCACAGGCCCGGGCGAGCAGCAGATAGGCCTGATCCACTTCGGAAGCGGCCTCCGCAAGCGCGATCTGGTGGGCCGGCGATTGGCGCGCTTCGCTGAAGACCGTGTACGCCACCGACTTGGTCGCGCCCTTCTGGCGGGTTATGTCGAGCGCCGCATATGCCAGGCCAAGCTGCGCCGACGCGAGCACGACCTCGGCGACGGGCAGGAAGCAGGCATGATCGCTCGCCTCGTCCGATGGCTCGCGAAGATAATTGCCTGTCGCGAGATCGGAAAAGAGCTGGATGCGATGTTCCGGCACGAACACGTCCTCACCGACGAGCGTGTTGCTCCCCGAGGCCTTCATGCCGGCGACATACCAGGTGTCCTTGATGGTGAGGTCGGTCATCGGCACCAGCCCCAGCGCCAATATCGGCGATCCGTCGGGATTGTTGCCGAGCGACATGCCGAGCAGCGCCCAGTCGGCATGAGCGGAACCCGATGCGTAGCTCCACTCGCCCGTCAGACGCACGCCGCCGGAACCCGCGGTGGTCACGCGTTCGCTGATCCTGGGAGGCATGAACACGCCGCACAGCCGCACGCCGGGATTGTCGTCGAACACCTCGGCCTGCGCCTTCGCCGAGAACAGGCTTGCGAACCAGTTGCCGGCGCCGAGCAGTCCGACCATCCACGCAGCGCCGCCATCCGCCCGCGCGACTTCCAGCATGACATCCACGAAGGTCCGGAAATTCTCGCCGAGGCCACCGAGCCGCTTGGGCGTGGAGATATTGAACAGGCCCTCGGCTTCCAGCGCCCGTATCACTTCCGTGGACACCTGCCGGTCGTCTTCCGCCTGCGAAGCCAAGGCGCGCATCATCGGCTGCAGCGCGCGCGCGCGCGCCACCACCGCCGGATTGGCTCGTGGAGCGACATCGAGATTCGCCAGCGGCCCGGTCCGGATCTCGGGCGCGGCGGCGCTTCTCGGCGGCGTGGCGTCATGCCGGGGGAATGCCGGTTCGTCGCTGACTGCTTTCAGGATCGTCGCCATTTCGAGGTTCCTTTCAATCGCCGGTGGAGAACCGGCCGTAGGATGAAAACCGACCTTGGATGCGCGTTCAGCATCTCGCTGCCGGCGAAAATGACCCCGGCCGGATCATGGGGAAAGAGCTAAAAACCCAGGAAGCGAGTGTACTGTTGCTTGTGAAACGGCCCGTACTGTCAGACCGGGGCGACGCGTCTTCACGCGACGGCCGAGTTTTCCGTGACCAGCGACGGTGCCAATTGCGCATCGACGGCGGCCAATGCCGATTTCCACGAGGATGCCGCGATCTCCGGTCCATATACCATGCCCTGCAAAAAGATGAACCTGATGTCGTCGAGACCGATCGTCGCCAGGATCGCCTTGAGATAGGGGCTGAGGAAATCCGGCTGGTTCGCGGCTTCCCCCGAGAAATACCCGCCCGATGCGATGGCGACGAATACCGGCCGATCCGCCAATGCTCCGACCTTGCCGTCCTGGGTAGGAACGAAGGTGCGCCGCACCCGCACGACATGATCGATCCAGGCCTTGAGCACGGACGGCACGGTGAAATTATGCATCGGCGTACCGATGACGACGAACTCGGCGCTTTCGAGCTCCGCGATCAATTGGTCCGATGTCGCGAGCGACCCCGCATCATGCCGTACCGAGGGATCGCCTTCATACGAGCTGATCTCGGCGACATAATCGTCGTCGACATGCGTCACGGGCCTTGCCGCGAGGTTGCGTTCGACAATTGTCGCTCCCGGATGAAGCGTACGCAGCCGGTCCACGATGACTTCGGACAGCCGCGTGCTTTCGGAGCCGGTTCGCAAGCTGCACATGATATGGAGAATGTTCATGCCAATCCTCTCGAAGCCCTGGCGAGGCGTCACCTCGCCGATCGGGATCAGAACCGCGCCTTGAGGCGCATTCCGAACTCGCGCGGCGTACCGCGCACCTTGTAGACAAAGCCTTCGCTCGACGTGTTCAGTCCGTTGGTGAAATAATGCTCGTTGAAGGCATTCGTGACCCATGCGTCGATCGACCAGACCTTGGTCTCGAATGTCGCGGAGGCACCCGCGACGATATGCCCGTTATCGACGATCGAGGGCGTTTCATGAACATCGAAATAGACCTTCGACTGATAAGCGGCATCGGCGCGAAGGATGAGCGTCCCGCGGCCGAGCCGGGCCGCCGTCCATTCGACAGACGTGTTGCCACTCCATTTGGCCGAATTCGTGAGCTGGTTGCCGGCGACGTCATCGCCGGCGACGAGGCCCTTGCTGTATTTGGCGTCGGTATACCCGAACGAGCTGGAAAGCGACAGGTCGCGCATCAGCCGCACCACGACATCGGCTTCCGCGCCATATATCCGGGAGCGATCGATGCTCCTGAGCGGATAGATGAGCAGCCCCGTACCCGGATCGATTTCCTGGCTCGTGATCTGCTGGTTGCGGTACGTCGCGTAGAATCCGGCGACGTTGAAGGTCACTCCGGATGCCGGCCTGGTTTTGAGGCCGACTTCCCAGCTGTTCGCCTTCTCGGGCGGCGCCGCCGTGGTGATCTCGCTGACATCCGTATAGGCTTGGCCGTTGATCGCGCCGGTTCGATACCCCTGCTTGAAGCTCGCATAGGAGGTGATGGTCTCGATCGGCTTCCAGGTCAGAACCGCCTCGCCGCTTACATTGCTGAACGATCTGGCGAGATCCGTCGGCGGAATGGTCTGATAGGCGAGCGGAGCCGCGGGATCGCCGAAATATGCGGTGTAGTTCGCCACCGCGACGCGATCATGACTCCACCGCAGACCTCCCGCCAACTGAAGCCGCGGCGTAAGATCATATTCGACCCGGCCATAGCCGGAGTAGCTGTCCCGCCGCTGAGTGAACGAATTGCTCAGTATATAGCCCAGGCTGCCGTCGCCAAAGCCCGACAGATCCACGCATGACACGATGCAGGCCGGATCGGCGAAATATGTATATTGATAGTGGATGGCCACCTTGTCATGGCTGTAGAATCCACCGAACAGAAGTTGTGCCGGGCCGATCTTCCCGGTCAGGCGCACCTCCTCGACGAACTGGCGTTCCTTGTCGGCGTTGTCGCTGTCGCGTTCCTGATCCACCGCAGTGCCGTCGGTGTCGACTGTCTCCAGCCATTTTCCCTGATCGTAGGTCGTGATCGAGGTGAGAGTGAAGTCATGCGGCAGATCGACCTTGACCTGAAGATTGACGCCGTCGTTGTGGATATTGCGGTGGCCAATGAAGTTCTGGTTGCTCTGGAAGAAGCCCAGTCCCCGCCGGTTGCTGCCGGGGATGGCGGCCAGTTCCGGAAATCCAGCCTGTGCATAATCGGCGTCGGCGGCGTAGATACCCGGATTGCGGCCGCCCGAGAATGAATGGGTGAAGCGCGCCAGAATTTCGAGACCATCGGCGGGCTTGAAAAGCAGGCTGCCTCGAAAGGCAAAGATGCTCGTCTGGTTGACGTCGGGCGCGCCCGGATAGCGATTCTTGATCGTGCCGTCGTTCTTCAAATAGGTGTAGGCGAGCCGGACCGCCAGCACATCCGATACGATCGATGTTTGAAACGCGCCGTCGCTCTCTCGTCGATTGAAGTTGCCATAGCCGGCCTGGATATAGCCCGAGGTATCGAAACCCGGCCTGGTCGTGATGATGTTGATCGCGCCGCCGGTGGCGTTCTTGCCATAAAGCGCGCCCTGAGGGCCGCGAAGAACCTCGATATGGTCGACGTCGAACAGGGGAACGGTCTCGAAGGACGGAAGCTGGCGAATGCCTTCATCGATATAGACGGCGATCGGCCGACTTTGGTTTGCGCTGAAATCGGTCGACGAGATTCCCCTGATGGTAAAGGCGGGCGGCGAGCCGGTTCCATAAGGATTTGAAATCTGCAGGTTCGAAACGACCGATGACAGATCATTGATGGTCACGATGCTCCGGTTCGCCAGCACCGCTCCGCTTACCGCCGCGACTGATGCGGGGACGTCTTGAATGTTCTGCGCGCGCCGTTGTGCCGTTACCAGAATGTCGCCGCCGGAAAGGCTTCCCGCTTCGCCCGGACCGGTCGCTGCCGCGATCGTCTGACTTTGGTCGATCGCCGGGCGCGACGCCGTTTGACCAGATGCCATGGTTGGTAGAGCCGCTGCCTGCAAGGCGGCGCCGCAGGCGATATATGGTGATGCCCGCCGCAAGAACGATCGTCGGGAAGCTGTCGGTTCTGGAGTCCGGCCTCGGCAGTTCGCTATATGATCCCCGTCCGTCACTAAAAACCCCCCCACGTCTTGAAGTATAGCTACTCAGCTACCCCCTCGAATTCGGCGCACCGGCTCGGCCCGGCCAGAATATTGGTCGAGGTGACTGGAAGCACGAGACTCCGGAAAATTCGAATTGCGCGATCGGATTACCGATCGCCGACGCTGACTCTGGCCTGCTTACGAACATGGCATTGGCGCGAAGCGGCAAAGCCCATCGCGAGCTGCACCGAAAAGCAGGCGATCGAGCAAGCGAGAACCGCCCGATGTTCGGGAAGGCTCCAGCACCGCCGCTCGCACTTCGGCCAGCGGAGGTGCACCCGGCATGCGGGAATGATGCGGGATCGCATATAGCGCGCGAAATACGAAACGCTTCGACACAAAGGCCCCCACCAAGAGGTGACCTCTCCCCACATCTTATTCATTATTGCCGGTGACCGTTGATCGGCGCACCGATACGTCAAGATGGCCGGTAGAATGACATTCCGGTCTAGGCGCCGGTCGGCCATCGGTCATTGCCTGCCATCGAAGCTGACCCAGTTCTGTAACATCCAAAAGGGCCAAAAACGGCGGAAGTGATTGTACCAACAGGCCGTACATCGTCCGGACGGAAAGCCAGGATGGCGCCCGCTCCTTCGTCATCAGCGATGGCGAGCGCCGAGCCGACAGCCATGCCGCTCGCCAACGCCGGTAGCGAGAAGGCCCGCCGGCGCGCGCGTATCGGCGAAAGCACCACCCCGGTCGTCGGCTCGGCTATTGCCGCCGGGACGCGGCGCACGACCAGGTTTTCAAGGCAGCCCCGTCCCGCGCAACAGCGCGACCGACACATCCCGGCGACACCAAGGCTCACGCGACCGGCGGCAGCCGATCGAGGCATTTGTCGAGCGTGATGGGATAGTCGCGCACGCGGATGCCGGTGGCGTTGTAGACGGCGTTGGCCACCGCCGCGCCGACGCCGCACAGGCCGAGCTCACCGACGCCCTTGGCCTTCATCGGCGAGGAGACCGGATCGACCTCGTCCAGGAAGATCACCTCCTGGTGCGGGATGTCGGCATGGACGGGCACCTCGTAGCCGGCGAGGTCGTGGTTGACGAAGAAACCGAAGCGGGTGTCGACCACCAGTTCCTCCATCAGCGCCGCGCCGACGCCCATCGTCATCGCGCCGATCACCTGGCTGCGCGCCGCCGTCGGATTGAGGATCCGGCCGGCCGCGCACACCGCGAGCATGCGGCGGATGCGAATCTCGCCGGTATGGGCATCCACCGCCGCCTCGACGAAATGGCCGGCGAAGGTCGACTGCTGAAATGTCTTGTCGAGATCGCCATACTCGATCGCGTCCTCGGCGGAGAGGCCGTCCGGTCCCGCCGCCTCGCCCAGCGCGACGGCGCGATCGCCGATCCGGATCATGCCGTCAGAGAAGCGCGCCGCGGCGGGGTCGGACCCGAGCTTGCCGGCGATCGTCTCGCGCAGCTTCATGCACGCCGCGTAGACGCCGGCGGTGGAGTTGTTGGCGCCCCACTGTCCGCCCGAGCCGGCCGAGGCGGGGAAGCTCGAATCCCCGAGCAGCACCACGACCTTGTCGAGCGGCACGCCCATGGTCTCCGCCGCGGTCTGGGCGATGATGGTGTAGCTGCCGGTGCCGATGTCGGTCATGTCGGTGGCGACGGTCACCACGCCCGCGCGGTCGATGCCGACGCGCGCGGCCGATTTCCGCAGCATGTTGTTGCGGATGCCCGCGCCCATGCCCATGCCGACCAGCCAGCGACCATCGCGGTGCCGGCCGGGCCGCGGCGCGCGCCGGCTCCAGCCGAAGCGGTCCGCGCCCAGCCGGAGGCACTCGACGAGCTGGCGCCGCGAGAAGCGCCGCGCCGGCTTCCCGGGGTCGACCTGGGTGTCGTTGGCGATGCGGAACGCGACCGGGTCCATCCCCAGCTTCTCCGCCATCTCGTCCATCGCGATCTCGAGCGCCATGAGCCCCGGCGCCTCGCCCGGCGCGCGCATGGCGTTGCCCTCCGGCAGATCGAGCACCGCCAGGCGCATCGCGGTCAGCCGATGGGCGCCCGCATACAGCAGCCGGGTCTGCGCCACGGCCGTCTCCGGCGCGCCGCCGGGCAGATCGCCCGATCCGCTCTCGTGCGCGATCGCGGTGATGCGGCCGTCCCGGCCCGCGCCGATCCGGATGCGCTGGATCGTCGCCGGCCGGTGCGTGGTGTTGTTCATCATCAGCGGACGCGCCAGCGCCACCTTGACCGGCCGGCCCGCCGCGCGCGCGCCCAGCGCCGCGAGGATGGCATCGGCGCGCACGAACAACTTACCGCCGAAGCCACCGCCGACATAGGGCGAGATCAGCCGGACCTTTCCCGCCGGGATGCCGAGCGTCCTGGCGACGTCGCCCTTGCCCCAGCCGAGCATCTGGTTCGACGTCCACAGGGTCAGCGCGTCGCCGTCCCACGCCGCGAGCGAGGCATGCGGCTCCATCATCGCGTGCGAATGGTCCGGCGTCGTGTAGGTGGCGTCGAGCGTGACCGGCGCCGCCGCGAACGCGCGTTCGAAGTCGCCGACCCGATCGACCGGCGGGGCGCCGCCGTCGTCGCCCGTCAGCGGCGCCACCTCGAGCTCGGCCGCGAGATCGAACCGCCCCCTCGCGCGGGCATAATCGACTCCTATCAGCGCGGCGGCGGCGCGCGCCTGCTCGAACGTCCCGGCGACGACCAGGGCGATGGCCTGGTGATAATGCTCGATCTCGGGTCCGCCGAGCAGCCGGGCGGTGTTGAACTCGCCCTTGCCCAATGGTCCGGCGTTCGCCGCCGTGACGATCGCGAGCACGCCGGGCGCCGCCCGCGCGGCGGCGAGATCGATCGCGTCGATCCGGCCCCTGGCGATGCCGGCGCCGACGATGACGCCATAGGCCTGGTCCGCGACGACGTCATGGCGTTCATAGGCATAGGGCGCGGTGCCGGTGGTCTTGTATTTCCCGTCGATGCGATCGGTCGGCTTGCCGATCACCTTGAGCTGGTCGATCGGATTGGTGGTGGCGGGCGTGTCGAACTTCATGTCGAGGCCTTCGCCTGCGCGATCGCCGCGGCGAGCGCGCGCTCGACCAGCGGCACCTTGAACGCATTGTCACGGGTCGGCCTGGCGCCACTCAACAGCGCCGCCGCCACCGGCTTCGCGCCGCGCGGCAGCGCCGCCTCGGCCGCCTCGACCCGCCAGGGCTTCGGCGCGACTCCGCCGAGCGCGACGCGGCCGGTGCCGTCGCGCTGGATCACCGCCGCGACCGATACCAGCGCGAAGGCGTAGGACGCGCGGTCGCGGACCTTGCGGTAGATGTGCGTGCCGCCGATCGGCCGGGGCAGCGTGACGGCGGTGATGAGTTCGCCGGCGCCGAGGGTGGTGTCGATGTGCGGCGTGCCGCCGGGCAGCCGGTGGAGCTCGGCGATCGGGATCGCCCGGACCGACCCGCCGGGCTTCACCGTCTCGATCGTCGCATCGAGCACCCGCATCGCGACCGCCATGTCGCCGGGATGGGTGGCGATGCAGGCGTCGCTCGTGCCGACCACCGCCAACTGGCGGCTGTAGCCGCCGATCGCCGCGCAGCCGCTGCCGGGCTGACGCTTGTTGCAGGGCTGGTTGGTGTCGTAGAAATAGGGGCAGCGGGTCCGCTGGAGGAGATTGCCGGCGGTCGTCGCCTTGTTGCGCAGCTGGCCCGACGCACCGGCGAGCAGCGCCCGCGACAGCACGCCATAGTCCCGCCGAACGCGATCGTCGGCGGCCAGCCGCGTGTTGGTCACGAGCGCGCCGATGCGCAGGCCGCCTTCGTCGGTGGCGGAAATCGCGTCGAGCATCAGCGGGTTCACGTCGATCAGATGCGCCGGCGTCTCGATCTGCAGCTTCATCAGGTCGAGCAGGTTGGTGCCGCCGGCGATGAACCTGGCGCCGGGCGTGCGCATGGCCGCCGCCGCGGCCTCGGCCGGCGAGCGCGCGCGCTCATAGGTGAACGGCTTCATGCGTGCGGCTCCGCCACCTCGGTCATCGCCTCGATGATGTTGGAATAGGCGCCGCAGCGGCAGATGTTGCCGCTCATCCGCTCGCGCAGCTCGGCCGCGGTCGGCTGCGGACGCGCGGTCAGGTCGGCGGAGACATGGCTCGGCATGCCGGCCCTGATCTCGTCGATCACCGCCACCGCCGAGCAGATCTGCCCCGGGGTGCAATAGCCGCACTGATAGCCGTCGTGCTTGATGAAGGCGGCCTGCATCGGGTGCAGCCGATCCGGCGTGCCGAGCCCCTCGATGGTGGTCACCCGGTCGCCGTCATGCATCACCGCCAGGGTGAGGCAGGCGTTGATGCGCACGCCCTCGACGAGCACGGTGCATGCCCCGCACTGGCCATGATCGCAGCCCTTCTTGGTTCCGGTGAGCCGGAGATGCTCGCGGAGCAGATCCAGCAAGCTGGTGCGGGTGTCGACCTCGAGCATGTGCGCCGTGCCGTTGACCGACAGCGCGACCGCCGCCGTGGCGGGCGGCGGCGACGGAGACGCCGCATCCGCCCCGCCGATCGGAACGGCCGTCGCCGCCACCGTCGCCGCGCCGCCGATCAGGACGCCCCGCCGCGACAGCTCGGCTTCCGTGTTCCTGTTCATCAAGGCTTTCTCTCGCGGCGGCGTGGCTCGGCCGCCCGATCGCTGGCTAACCCCATAATCATGCCGCGAACAGCCCGCCGCGCGATATGCCGCATCTTCGATCTCCGGTTCCAGAGGCCGGCGCGGCCGCCCGTGCCGGGCCGGTCAGCGCGCTCGCGGATCGGGGCCGGCGAGCAGGGGATGGATGTCGCGACTCTCGACCTCGATCCGCCTGCGCAATCGGGCGAGCATGTCGGCGACCGACGTGCGATACCCGGACCAGTCCGTCGCCACGTTGGTCGAGGGCCAGTTCGCGACATGATGCGCCGCCGCCTCGTGATAATCGTGCAGCAGCCGCCGATAATCATCCACGACCGACCTCGTCTTCGCGCTTGCGGTCTTCCGCAGATACGGAAGGATCGCGCCGTCGACATGCTGGAGATGGCGGCGAAGCGCCCTGGAGAAGCGGAGCCGCGCCGCCGACAGCACGCTGCCGTCGTCCAGCACCGGAAGCCGGGCGAGACGTTCCATCTCCAGACCGCTGGCATCCACCTCCTCGTTGATCGCCAGCAGTTCCGTCATCAGGCGGCTGGCATCCGGCGAGCCGTCATTCATGACGCGATCCCGCCTGCGGGTCGGCACCGGCCATGAAGCCGGCAAGCACGGCGTTGAAACCAGGCATGAGGTTGGGGAAATGATTCGGCGAGGCGACGATCTCGTGCCGCCCGCCGCCGACCGAGGCGACCCGCGCGCCGACCGCGTCGAACGACGGGCTCCATCCCCCCGTCACCACCAGCAGCGGGATGCCGGCCTGCCTGACCACGCCCAGTTCGTGGCGAAGCGTCTCGGCCGATGGCACCTTCAGCCTGGCGATGCCCCGGCCCATCGCCTTCAGCTCCGCGCGGCTCGCGCCGCCCCGGATGTCGCCGGGGATGCCGACAAGCTTCGCGAAGCGGACCGCCCGCCGTTGGGGCGAAAAGGAGAAGATCATCGTCGCGACCAGCCGCAGCACGAACCGGCGGACCTGCGGATCGTCGATCGCGAGCTTCTGCATGCCCGGCTCGATGAGCGTCAGCGAGCGCACCGCGTCCGGCCGGCGGGCCGCGGCGGCGAGCGCGACGCAGCCGCCAAACGAATGGCCGACGAGATGCGCGCCATCGCCCAGCAGCTCCGCGACCCAGGCGCCATCGGCCTCGGCATCGTCGGGACGGCCCGGCGCGGGGCTGCGGCCGTGGCCCGGGCGGTCCGGCACGATCAGTTGCCAGCCTTGCCCGGCCAGCGACTGCTGACCGGCGAAATGATGATCGCCGCCGACCTTGCTGCCCTGCGCGCTGCCGTGGACGAGGACGACCGTGGGTCCGGAACGGCCCCAGCGGGTGACATGAACATCATCGGGGTCGGACATGATTTTCCTATGTGGCGGCTGCGACGATCGTCGATGAGCGTGTGGCGCGGTGCGGCAGGAGCGCTCTCCCGGCGATCACGAACCCGCGGAGCAACCGCGCGGGTCGCCCGACGCCGCCGCCGTTACCCAAGCGGGTCCGGCGATCCCGCGATGCCCGGCCGGACGCCGCGCATCAGGCCGCGACCGGCTGCTTGCGGTCGGCCCTGAACGCTTCGCCATCGATCTCGTAATTATGGACGAAGTCGTGCGGCACCGCCGGCCCCCAGTTGGCCAGACTGTCTTCCATCGCATAGTTGGTCGGGGTCCACAGCGCATAGTCGTCGATATGGTCCATGTCGGAATAATATTCGAACCAGCTCCCCCACGGATCCTGGATGTAATGGAAGAAGTTCGAACCGATCGTGTGTCGCCCGAAGCCCCAGTCGCCCAGGCCCGCCTTCGCGACCAGCGCGCGCCCGCCGCGGCCGACCTCGTCGGGATCGCTCACCATGAAGCTGCCGTGATGGAAGCCGACGCCGGGCGACTTGGCGAAGGCGACGACATGATGATCGCTGTCCCGCCGCGCGCAGCAGAAGGCGATGATGTCCTGCGCGCGATCGGCGAGGCCCATGCCGAGCGCATTGGTCATGAAGGCGACGCTGGCCGGCACGTCCGGGCTGAAGACGAGAACATGGCCGAGCCGGAGCGGTTTCGCAGGCGCATAGGACGCGCCGGGCAGCATCGCCGAGCGGCGCTTGCGCACCGTCAGCCCGGGCGCGTTGACCTGGAACGGCGCGGCCGCTTCCAGTTCCGGATCGGCGGGGCGTTCGGACAGGTGGATCAGCATGCCGTGCGGATCCTCGACCCACAGGCCGTTATCCTCGAACCCGTCGGGCGCGGCGACCACCTCGCCGCCATGTTCGGCGGCAAGCGTCGCCATGTCGTCCAGCCCGTCCGCGCGCAGCGAGATGTGGTGCAGGCGCTTGCGGGGGAACCCGCCGAGCAGCACGATCGAATCGCGGTCCTGCCCCGGGCAGCGCAGCCGGGCGATATCGCCCCCCTCTCCTTTGGCAACATCGCCGACCAGCCCGGCATCGGTGTAGAACCGGACGCCCTCGTCGAGCGACGGCACTTCGAGCGTGAAGGAGAGTGGTCCCAGAACCGGCATGTCGGCGTCCCTTCCAGTGCCCGTCTTACGTCGCGGGCGCGATGACCCTGTTCTCGATTGCCCCGATGCCGTCGATCTCGCAGCGGACGACGTCGCCCGGCTGGAGGAAGCGCGGCGGCTCCATGCCCACGCCGACCCCCTCGGGCGTGCCCGTCGCGATCAGGTCGCCGGTCTCCAGCGTGAACGCGGTGGAGAGATAGGCGATCTGCGCCCAGAGATTGTGGATCATCTGGCTGGTGTTGTTGCTCTGCCGCAATTCGCCGTTGACGTAGCAGCGCAGATCGAGCGCGTGCGGATCCGGCACCTCGTCGGCGGTCAGGATCCACGGTCCGATCGGCCCGTGCGTGTCGAACGACTTGCCCATCGTGAAGGTCGGCGTGTGGAACTGCCAGTCGCGCGCCGACACGTCGTTGGCGACGAAATAGCCGAACACATGGGCCGGCGCATCGGCCTCGCTCACATGCTTGGCGGGCAGGCCGATCACCGCGCCCAGCTCGACCTCATAGTCGAGCTTCTCGGTCACGCCGGGATCGATGTCGTCATAGGGGCCGGCGATGCAGCTCGTCTGCTTGTTGAACCAGGTCTGGTGCTTGGAGCGCGCCACCCCGAGCTTGTCGGCCTCCTCGAGGTGCTTGGCGTAGTTCATGCCGATGGCGAGATATTTGCCCGGCCGCTCGATCGGCGCGAGCAGCTTGAGGCCTTCGAGCGCCACCGCCGGCCCGCTCCGCTCGACGATCTCGCGGATCCCGTCCAGCGCCTCGGCGCCGCCGCCGGCGATCGCCCGGATCGTCGTCCAGCGGCTGCCGGCGGCGACCAGATCGACCACGCCATCGCCTTTCACCGCCCCGATCTTGGCGCCGTCCGGGCTCCCGCCGTCGTCGAACCGCACCAGCTTCATTGACCTGATCCCATCATGCCCGGCCGCTCAGAACTTCACCGAGGCTCGCGCGCCATAGGTTCGCGGTGCCGTCGAGCCGCCCACCAGGGCGTTGGCGAGCGGATGGGTTACGGCGAAGTTCAGGATGCGGTCGTTCTCGATGTTGCGGATGAAACCCGCGATCGACCAGCGGTCGTCGGCCGGGCCGAACGAGAGCTGCGCATTGGTCGTCCAGGTCGATCCGACGCGCTGTTCGGGCAGGAACTCGAAGCCGACCGTGCGGCTGCTCTTGTACTGCGTGTCGGCGCCGGCGACGATCTTGTAATCGCCGACGTCGAACGTCTGCTGCGCCGCCAGGTTGATCGTCCATTTCGGCGAATTATACGCCTGCTTGCCCGCGCAATCAACATTGTAGAAGGCCGGATTGGCCGACAGCGCATAGGCGCAGCCGGTCAGCGGCGCGCCGGTCGCGCTGCCCTGCTGATAGGTGAACGAACGATTCTTCGCGTCTAGATACTGGACATCGGCGCTGACGAGCGTCGTCGGGGTGACGAGCACACGCCCCTCTACCTCGACGCCCTTGATCCGCGACTTGCCGATGTTCTGGATGAACTGCGCGGTACGGCCGCTGAGATCGAGGCCGAGATGCGAGACCTGCTGATCCTTGTAGTCCCACAGGAACCCCTCGACGTTCAACTGCACGCGATTGTCGAAGAAGCGGTTCTTCAGGCCGATGGTATAGGCGGTGATGAGCTCCGGCTGATAGGTTTCGAAGCCCTGCGCGGCGGAGAAGCCCCCCGAGCGATAGCCGGATTCCACCGTCGCATAGAACAGCGACCGCGCGGCCACGTCGAACTCGACGCCGCCATGATAGGTCACGCGGTCGTTGGTCAGCCGGTTGTTGTAGACGCTGTCGCTGCGGACGATGATCGCGCCCGAGAAACCCTGCGGGATCGGCGCGGGACCGGCCGGCACCGGAAACGGCACCTGCGAGATATTGTCCACCGTGGTGAACAGCCGCGCGTTCGGGCAGCTCGGCCCGAACCTGGTCTGTACCGTGCAGACCAGGTTGAGCGCGGTGCCGGTGCCGTCAAAGTGCTTGATGTCCTTGGAATAGCGGACACCGCCGACCAGCCGCAGCCGGTCGGACAGATGCGCGGTCACCCGTCCGAACGGCGCGAACGAGCGGGTCTTGTAGTCCTGCACCAGGAAGTTCTCGGCCGCCGAGAGATTCAGCGCGGTCCGGTTGTGGATCGAGTCGTCGTAATAATAGCCGCCGATCGTATAATCGAAGATGCCGATCCGGGTGCCGGTGAAGCGCGCCTCGATGCTGAACTGCTCGTCCTTCTCGCGGTTGCGGTACGGGAAGGAGGCCGCCTCGGCGAGATAGTTCAGCGATGCGTAGCGCCACGCCGGGATGATCGTCAGCGTGCCGGCGCCGGTGTCGTAGTCGATCTGCGCGTTGGCGCCGTAGAAGTTGTTGCGCCGGAACGGATAGGGCGCGATCGCATCCAGCGTGCGGCCCGCGACGGGCACGAAGATGCTGGTGCGATAGGCCTGCGAGGCCGGCGTGAAGAGACCCTCGCCAAGCCCCAGCGCCGGCTTCACGGTCGCGTAGCCGCCGGTGAACGGATTGAAGTTGTAGTTGCTGACATAGGAGACGCCGTCGCCGGCGCCGCCGGAATGGCTGTAGTCCCCCGCGATCCGGACGGTCAGCGACGGGGTGAGCGCCGCCTTCATCTGCACGCGCAGCGAGGTGGTCTTGTCGTCCGACGTCCCGTCCCGGAGATAACCGTCATGGCGTGACGTGCTCGCGGAGACGCGCAGCGCGCCCTTGTCGCCCATCGGCAGGTTGATCGCGCCTTCCGCCACCACCGCGTCGTAATTACCGTAGCTCGCGGTGGCATAGCCCGAGAGCTCGCCGAGCTTCGGCTGGGTCGGGATGACGTTGATCGCGCCGCCGGTCGCGTTGCGGCCGTAGAGCGTGCCCTGCGGCCCCTTCAGCACCTCGATCCGGTCGAGATCGTAGAACAGGCCGCTGGTCGAGGTGGGGCGCCCGACATAGACGCCGTCATAGTTGAACGCGATCGCCGGATCGCTGTTCGGCGTCAGCGTGAAATTGCCGACGCCGCGCAGGAAGATCAGGTTGCCCGTGCTCGACGGCTGCACCGTCAGCGCGGGCGCGAGTTCGCCGAGCCGGCCCGGCTGGGTGATGCCGGCGGCGACGAGGTCCGAACCCTGGACGACGCTGACGGCGACCGCCGCGCGCTGCAAATTCTCGGAGCGGCGCTGCGCGGTGACGATGATGTCGCCGAGCCCTTCCTGGCCGGGCGTCGCATTGGCCGACGCGGCATCCGCGGACGCCGCCGCCCCCTGCGCGAGCGGAGTCGCCTGCGCGGTCGGATCGGTCGGGGCGGCGGGTGCGACCGGCGGCGAGGCATCCTGCGCGCGCGCTTCGGTGGCGGCCACCATGGCCGTGGCGATCATCGACGTCGCCGCAAGCAGCCCGAATTTGCCGGAAATGTTCACAAGCTTCCCCTCCGTCGTGCTCGGGCGTCTGCGCACCCTGAGCCGGGCGTATTAAACCAACAGGAGCGATAGGAAACGATGGCAAAACATCGACGGTGTTGCTAAAAACATATCACCATGAAGCTGGTCCAGCTCAACCACCTCGTCGCCGTCGCCGAACTGGGCGGTCTGCGCCGCGCGGCCCGGCATCTGGGCATCGCCCAGCCAGCGATCACGCGCAGCATCCGCGACCTCGAACACGAGCTCGGCGTGACGCTGTTCGAGCGCAGCGCGACCGGCATGACCCTGACACCCATCGGGGAAGCGTTCGTCAAGCGCAGCACGGCGGTGCAGCTCGAGCTCGCGCGCGCGCGCGATGAGGTCCAGCAGCTCAAGGGCGTGAGCACCGGCACCGTGTCGATCGGCCTGTCGACCGCGCCGCACGTCTCGATGCTGCCGATGGTGCTCGAGCCGTTCCGGCGGCGCTATCCGGACGTGCGGCTGCGGATCACGGAAGGGCTGTTCCCCGCGATCGAGGCGGACATCCGCAACGGCGCGATCGATTTCTACGTCGGCCCGCTGTCCGAGGATAATCCCGGCGGCGATTATGTGAGCGAGAAGCTGCTCGAGAACCGCCGGGTGGTGCTGGCGCGTCGCGGCCACCCGCTGGCCGGAGCGACATCGCTGGGCGAGCTGGCCGATGCGCGCTGGGTCGCGACCTCGGTGACGATGAACAGCGAGGCCGAGCTTTCCCCGCTGTTCGAACGGCACGGCCTGGGCAGGCCGACGATCGCCATCGAGGCGCAAAGCGCGCTGTCGATGATAACCGTCGCCGCGTCGTCGGATGTCCTCGCCATGCTGCCGCAGCAATGGCTCCGCTTCGCCCGCACCAGCCGGCTGCTCGCCCATATCAAGGTGCGCGAGGAGCTGGTGGCGCCGACGATCTGCATCGTCAGCCGGTCCCGCTTCCCGCTGACGCCGATCGCGCAGCATCTCGGCGACCTGTTCCGCCGCTCCGCGCTCAACCAGCATCATCCGGCCGGATGATGCCGCTCCGGTAACACCGCGCGTATTTTGCCATCGTTTCCGATCGCCGCCCTTGGCCTATCCGCAGAGCGTCAGGGCGCGGAGACGCCCGGCGCGGGCGGTGATGGATCGCTCCCGCCCCGGGGTGGAGGATCGGGAAGGCGATGGGCACGATCGGGCGGCAGGGGGTGGTCGTCGTCGGTGCGGGGCCAAGCGGACTTGCGCTCGCCATCGAGCTCGGATCGCGCGGGATCGACTGCCTGTTGATCGAGCGCAACGATCGTGTCGGCTATGCGCCGCGCGCCAAGACCACCAATGTGCGGACCCGCACCCACCTCAGGCGCTGGGGGATCGCCGACAAGCTCGCCGCCGCCTCGCCGTTCGGGATCGACTATCCCTCCACCGTCAGCTTCGTCACCCGGCTCGGCGGGTTCGGGCTGGCGCGGATCGACAACGCGTCCAACTGCCACCCCGCGCGCAACGATCTCTATCCCGAGCACGGGCAATGGGTGCCGCAGTACAAGCTGGAACAGGTCATGCGCGAGCATGCCGGGACGCTGCCGTCGGTCACGCTGCGCTTCAGCACCGAGTTCGTCTCGGCGACGCAGGATGCGGACGGCGTCGACCTGGTGCTGCGCGATCGCGGCACGGGCGAGCCGTTCGCGGTGCGCTGCGATCATGTGGTGGGCGCCGATGGCGCGCGGAGCGTGCTGCGCGATGTCGTCGGCGCGACGATGCAGGGCACCTACGGGCTCTCGCGCAACTACAACATCGTGTTCCGCGCGCCCGGCCTCGCCGAGGCGCATGGCCACGGCAAGGCGACGATGTACTGGCAGGTCAACCCGGCCGCGCCCAGCCTGATCGGCCCGATGGACCGGGACGACGTCTGGTTCTTCATGCCGACGCGGCTGCCGGACGGTTTCAAGATCACCTCCGACACCGCGGCGGCGCTGATCCGCGAGGCGACGGGGATCGACCTGCCCTATGAGATACTGAGCAGCGACGAATGGGTCGCCAGCAGCATGATCGCCGACCGTTACCGCAACGATCGCCTGTTCCTGATCGGCGATGCCTGCCATGTCCATCCCCCGTTCGGCGGCTATGGCATGAACATGGGTGTCGCCGACGGCGTCGATCTCGGCTGGAAGCTCGCCGCGACGCTCCAGGGATGGGGCGGCCCGGCGCTGCTCGACAGCTACGAGATCGAACGCCGCGCGATCCACGAGGAGGTGATCGCCGAGGCCGCCGCCAACCACGCCGTGCTGTCGAACGACTTCTGGGCGGACGGGCTGGAGGAGCCGGGCGAGACCGGCGACGCGATGCGCCGCGCGGTCGGCGACCGGATCGTCGCGGTCAAGCGGCGCGAGTTCCACACGCTCGGCACGGTGCTGGGCGGATGCTATCCGCGATCGCCGGTCATCGCGGCCGAGGACGGCGCCGCGCCCGTCCGCGACGCCGAGCATTATGTGCCGTCCAGCCGCCCCGGCTGCCTCGCGCCGCACGTCTGGCGCGCCGACGGGCGGTCGCTGTACGACCTGTTCGGCCTGGGCTTCGCGCTGCTCGTCCGGTTCGACGCCAGCGGCGCGCAGGTTCGCCATGCGATGGACGACGCCGCCGGGCGCGGGATCCCGATGGTCTGCCTGTACCTGACCGAGGAGGAGGCGAACGGGCGCTACGCCACGCCGCTCACGCTCGTGCGGCCGGACCAGTATATTGCCTGGCGGGGCGATCGCTGGTCCGGCGACGTGCTCGATCTCGCCGCCGGCCGGCTGCCGGATCTACCGGACCTTGCCGTCGGCGGTGGCGATGCGGTGCGGCGGGGAGAGGCGTGATGCCCGAACGATCCAGCGAGCGCTTCGTGGAGCGCGTCGGCGCATGGCGCGTGTCCGGCCGCCGCCGATCGCCGGATCACCCCGCCGCCCCGGACGTCCCGCTGATCGTCGCGCTGCATGGCGGCACCTACACGTCCGCCTATTTCGACCTTCCCGGATTCTCGCTGCTCGACCGCGCGGCCGCGGCCGGCCTCCCGATCGTCGCGCTCGACCGGCCCTGCTATGGCGAGACGACGCCGCTCGATCCCGGCACCGAGACGATCCTCAACAGCGCCGAACGGCTCGATGCGATCATCGGCGGCCTGCCCGATCGGTCGGCCGGGCGGGGGATCGTGCTGGTCGGCCACTCGATCGGCGCGGCGATCGCGCTCGCCATCGCTTCCCGGCAGCCGTCATGGCCGCTGATCGGCGTGGCGGTGTCCGGCATGTGTCTGGCGAGCCCGCCCGAAGCCGGCGCGGCATGGGCGGCGCTGCCCGAGACGGTGATGGTCGACCTGCCGCCGGCGCTCAAGGACGCGGTGATGTTCGGCCCCGGCGATATGTTCGGCCCGCCGATGCCCGGCGCCAGCCATGCGGCCGACGCGCCGGTGCCGCGCGCCGAACTGATCGACATCGTGATGGGGTGGCCTGCCATCGCCGCCGACGTCCTCGGCAAGGTCCGCGTGCCGGTCCAGTACCGATTGGGCGAACATGATCGGCTGTGGGTTACCAGCGACGCCGAAGTGGCGCGGTTCGCGGCGAGCCTGTCCGAAGCGCCTGCGGTCGACGCCGGCCTGCTGCGCGATGCCGGGCATTGCATCGATTTCCATCACTGCGGCGCCGCTCTGCACCATGAGCAGATCGCATTCGCCCGCCGCTGCGCCTCGGCGGGAGCACGTTAGGCCGTAGTGACATTCGGGATTCCCGTTTATGTGAAGTTCTGATACAACACTGGCTTTGGAGGCTGATGTGGAAGGCGGGACTCCGCGACGCCGTCGGCCGGCACGCCGTCGCGACAGGCCAGCTTGACCGTTCCGCTACAGGGATCGGCCCGCATGGTATCGGCCGGTCGGGCCGTGCGGCAGCGCGCCGCCCCCCCCCCCCGCCCCGGTCATTTGCGG
>CAXTPE010000016.1:12325-25992 GCA_964245925.1 uncultured Sphingomonadaceae bacterium | reverse complement strand
CCAGTTCCCGCCGGGGCCGGTTCCAGTTACTCGACGTGCGGATGCCGCGCGGCGCGATCCCGACCTCGCTGCCGGTGACCCGCGTGTTCGATCGCGCCGGCGCGCTGCGCTTCGATTCGGCCGCCGCCCGGGCCCCGCCGCTCGACGCCGCCGCGCTCGACCGCATCGTCGGGCCGCTGCTGGCGGAACGGTAGCGCCTGCTCCGTCATCCCCGATTGCGCGGGGATGACGGAAGGAAGCGCGTCACAGCCGGTAGTTCAGCCCCACCGAGACGGTCGCCCGCGGCGTGATCTGGTAGCCCCGCACGCGCTGGTAGAGCGGCGCCTGCACATAGGTGAAGGCCGACGCGCCATGGCCGAGCGCCACGATCACGCCCGGCGCCGCGTAGAGCTGCTCGCCGCCGCTGTTGTCGATGTCCGCATTCTCGCCGCGGTCCTTCTCGCTCGCGCGGAAGTTGAGCTGGAGCTGCGGCGTCACGCCGCGCCAGCGGGTGTAGTGGACGCCCGCCGAGACCTGGCCGACCTTGCCGGGCCGATACAGGTCGTGCCGGTAGAGCGGGAGCTGGCCCTGGAGCTGGAAGATATAGTCGACATCGGTCGCGAGCTTGCCGTAGCGATAATAGCCGAGGATCGCCTGGGTCACGCCGAACCCCGGCTGGAGCCCGCGATCGACCTCCTCGCCCTCGGTCGGGCCCCTGGTGAACCGCTGGTGGCTGCGCCCGGTCGGCAATTGGATGCCGAACTGGATGCCGTTGATGCTCCCCTTCGATTTGAACCCCTGCCAGCGTGCCGTGATGCGCACGTCGCCCAGGCCGCCCGTGTGCGAAGAGCTGAGCTGGGTCTCGCCCTCGTCGGTGGTGACGTGCGGGCGGTAGACGAAGGGCACCTGCACGTTCAGCCCCCAGTCGCTGTCGAACTGCCGGTCGAGCGCGGCCGTGAGATAATGGTTGTAGGTGGATTTCTCGATCTCGCGATCGGTCGGCAAGGCGATCGAGCCGCGATCGACGCCGTGGTGGCCGGTGCGCAGGCGGGTCTGCGGCACATAGTCGTAGCGCAGGTCGAAGGTCGTGCCCGGCTGGGCGACGAGGCCCTGGCTGAGCCAGTCGGAGGTGAGCGTGCAGCCGCAGCTCGCGCAGGCGAGCACGGGTGACGAGACGGCGGCGCCGGCGCAGAGCGCGGCGATCCGCAGGGCGGATGTACGGGTCATGGCGATGATCCTCGGCAGCCGGCGTCGCGCCGGCGGAACTGGGCTGGTCGCGGGACATGATGATTTCAGTCCGAACCCGGCCGCGGTTCGAACGAGATTCAGCCCGCGCTAGGCGGCGAGGAGCGGTACGGGCGGCGCGCGCAGCGGCGGGCGCAGGCGGCGCGGCGCGGCGACCGGCGCGGCGCCGGCGATGCGCGAGGGACGGGGGAGCGCGAAGCTCGCGGACGGCGCCTCGGGCGCCGCGATCGCGCCGCCGGTGCCGCCGGTCGTCAGGCCGCCGAAGCCGCAGGGCGCGTCCGGCGCGGGCTTGGCGGGATCATGGCCGTGGCGGGCCATGCCCGCCATCCCGGCCATCGGCCCCATGCCCGAGCAGAGCGTGAGCGTCAGCCGGCCGGCGCCGGTGTCGGGCATGTAGCCCTGCGGCACGAGCAGCCGGATCGCCAGCGTCGCCAGCAGCAGCGCGATCGCGCCGGCCGGATGGCGCAGCAGCAGCCGGCGCAGCGCGGTCATGCCGTCGCGGGCTCCGGCGGATGGGCGGCGACGCTGTTCGGCCCGGCCGCGACGATCTCGACATCGAGCAGCGTGCCGGCCGGCGCATCGCTGGCGAGATGGACCGATTGCAGCCACGGCGACTTGCCGAGCATCTGCCCCGGCAGCTTGCCGGCGCGCTCGATCAGCACGCTCGTGCGCACCCCGAGCGTCGCGCGGTTGAACGCGTGCTGCTGCGCGTTGAGCAGGGCCTGGAGGCGCTGGAGCCGCTCGTCCGCCACCCGCGGCGCGACCTGGTCCGCCATCGCCGCCGCCGGCGTGCCGGGGCGGGGCGAATATCTGAAGCTGAACGCCTGCGCATGGCCGACCTCGCCGACCAGCGCCAGCGTCGCGGCGAAGTCGGCTTCGGTCTCGCCGGGGAAGCCGACGATGAAGTCGCCCGAGATCGCGATGTCCGGCCGCGCGCGCCGCACCCGCGCGATCAGCCGGAGATAGGAGGCGGCGTCGTGGCTGCGGTTCATCGCCTTGAGGATGCGATCGCTGCCGGACTGCACCGGCAGGTGGAGGAAGGGCATCAGCGCCGCGACGTCGCGGTGCGCGGCGATCAGCCCGTCGCTCATGTCGGAGGGGTGGCTGGTGGTGTAGCGGAGGCGCGCGATGCCGGGGAGCGCCGCGATCGCCGCGATCAGGTCGTGCAGCCCGCGCCCGCCGTCGGCCCAGGCGTTGACGTTCTGGCCGAGCAGCGTGATCTCGCGCGCGCCGCCGTCCGCCAGCGCCCGGGCCTCGTCGAGGATCGCGGACCATGGCCGCGAGACCTCGCTCCCCCGCGTGTACGGCACCACGCAATAGGTGCAGAACCTGTCGCAGCCCTCCTGCACGGTGAGGAAGGCGCTCGGCCCCTGGCCGCGCCGCGCCGGCAGGTGATCGAACTTGGAAGCCGCCGGCATGTCGGTATCCAGCGCCCCGGCCCCCGCCGCCGCCGCGCGGACCAGCGCCGGCAGCCGGTGATAGGCCTGCGGGCCGACGACGATGTCCACCGCCTCCGCGCGCGCCGGGATCTCCGGCCCCTCGGCCTGCGCGACGCAGCCGGCGACCGCGATCATCGCGCGCCCCTCGGCCCGCCCGCGGCCCGCCTTCACGATCCGGCCGATGTCCGAATAGACCTTCTCGGCCGCCTTCTCGCGGATGTGGCAGGTGTTGAGCACGATCAGCTCGGCGGCGTCCGGCGCGGCCGCCGCCATGCCGTGGGCCACCAGCAGCTCGGCCATGCGCGCGCCGTCATAGGCGTTCATCTGGCAGCCGAACGACTTGACATGAAAGCTTTTCGGGAGCGCGCGCGACATCGCGCCGGCTAGTGGCACAGCGCGGGTGCGACGCCAAGCGCGTCGGCGATCCGCCCCCGCGCCGCCGCCGCGATCGCCTTGCGGCCGGCGCCGGCCGGCAGGTCGAGCGGGGCGAGGACGCGGATCGTCAGCCGCCGCCGCCCGGGCAGCGCCAGCACGCGCAGCGCATCCGCGCCGGCGGACGCGCCGGGCGCCCAGGCGATCGCCGCCTGCTCGGCGCCATAGTCGAGCGCCACCGGCGTCACCCGCACCGGCGGCGCGGCGGCGGCGAACAGGCTGGCGCGGAACGGCAGCAGGCCGATGCCGTCCCCCGTCGTCCCCTCCGGGAACAGCACCGCCGGCCGCCCGCCCGCCAGCGCCACCCGCAACGCGTCGGCCTGGGAATGCACCGTGCCGCGCTCGGCGCGCGCCACGTAGATGGTGTCGTTGAGCCCCGCCAGCCAGCCGACCACCGGCCAGCCCGCGATCTCCGCCTTGGCGACGAAGCGCCCGCGCGCCGCTCCGCCGAGCGCGAGGATGTCGAGCCAGCTCAGATGATTGGCGACGATCAGCGCGTGCCCGGCCGGCATCGCGCCCACCACCCGCCAGTCGCATCCGCAGGCGCGCGCGGCGAGCCCGAGGAAGCGCTGCGGCCAGGGCGAGCGCCGCCCGAGCAGCCGCCAGGCGCCATGCGGCGGCAGGCAGAACGCGAGCGCCAGCAGCAGCAGCGCGATTCGCGGCACGATCCGCAGCGCTATCCGCAGCGCGATCCGCGCGCGGGCGCGCGGGCTCACCCCCTCAATCCTTGCGGTCGACCGAGACGCCGTAGAGCTCCATGCGATGATCGACCAGGCGGAAGCCGAGCTTCTTGGCGATCTGCCGCTGCAATGCTTCCAGCTCGTCGTCGACGAACTCGATCACGCGGCCGGTCTCGACATCGATGAGATGGTCGTGATGCGCCTCGGCGGCCGCCTCGTAGCGCGCGCGGCCGTCACCGAAATCATGGCGTTCGAGGATGCCGGCCTCCTCGAACAGGCGGACGGTCCGGTAGACGGTGGCGATCGAGATGCCGCTGTCGATCGCGGCGGCGCGCGCGTGCAGCGCCTCGACGTCGGGATGGTCCTCGGCCTCCGAGAGCACGCGCGCGATCACGCGCCGCTGCTCGGTGATCCGCAGCCCCTTCTCGGC
Organism: uncultured Sphingomonadaceae bacterium; assembly: GCA_964245925.1. Lineage (GTDB taxonomy): Bacteria > Pseudomonadota > Alphaproteobacteria > Sphingomonadales > Sphingomonadaceae > Solisphingomonas. Next base: position 21,787 of record CAXTPE010000016.1, on the reverse strand, counting down.
GCACAGCGCCTCGATGTCGATCCTGCGCGCCATCATCCCGTCCGTCGCCGCGCCGCGGCATGGCGGCGGGCCGAGCCTATCGGCATTTGCCTCCCGCGAAAAGGCATGGCGATACGGCGCGGGCTTTCCCGGACCGCCGCTCAGCGCCGCCGCGGCTTGGTGCCGAGGCCGCTCTGCTTGGCCAGCGTGCGGCGCTGCTCGGCATAATTGGGGGCGACCATCGGATAATCGGCCGGCAGCCCCCATTTGGCGCGATATTGCTCGGGCGTGAGCCGGTAGTGCGTCATCAGGTGGCGCTTCATCATCTTGAGCTTCCGCCCGTCCTCCAGGCAGACGATATAATCGGGCTTCACCGAGGAGCGCACCGCCACGGCCGGCTCGGGCCGCGTCTCGGAGGCCGCGTCGCCGTCGCCGAGCCCGCTCAGCGCATGGTGGACGTTCCGGATGAGCACGCCGAGATCCTCGACCGGGACGACATTGTTGCTGACATGGGCCGAGACGATGTCGGCGGTAAGCGAGATCAGCGTCTCGGGCATGTCGGTATAATCGGTCATCGCTACGGTAACTCACTGATATTAGGACAGGCGGCCGGAGCCGCGATCGCTAGATGTCCGCGCGGCCCGGCCATTGCAAGCACGCGCGGCGGCTGTTTTTGGGCGCGGCTTCAGCCGGTCAGCGGACCCGACAGGGTGAGCGCGTCGTAGGGCGTGCCGTCGCCGCCGCGATAGTAGCGCGGCCGCCGCCCGACCTCGACGAACCCGGCGCGCGCGTAGAGCGCCGCGGCCGGATTGCCGTCGCGCATCTCGAGGAACATGCTCGCCGCCCCCGCGCGGCCCGCGACCGCCATCGCCGCCTGGAGCAGCCCGGCCCCGATCCCGGCGCCCCGGCGGCGCGGCCGCACGCCAAGCAGCAGCAGCTCGGCCTCGCCGGCGCAGACCCGGAAGAGCGCGAAGCCGGCGGGCGCGTCCGCCTCGTCGGCTCCGTCGCGCGCCAGCAGCAGCTTCACGCCCGGCAGGCCGAGCACGCCGCTGCACTGCGCCGCCGTCCAGGCCTCGCCGAAGCGCGGGTCGAACGCCTCGCGCATCGATGCCATCAGCTCGGGCACGTCGCCTGGGCCCCCCTCGCGGACCGTCGCGGTCACGCCGCCGCGCCCGCGGCGGGCGGTTCGGGCAGGCGCGCATCGGGCGCGCGGCCGTAGATCGGCACCGGCGGCAGCGCGGCCAGCGCGGTGCCGAGCAGCGGCGCGTCGCGGCTGCGGGGCAGCGCAAGCAGCGCCTCGCCATGCCCGCGCGCCGCCACCAGCGCCGCCGCGCCCGATCCCGCGACGAGCCGGTCCGGCACGCTGGTCGCCGCAGCGCCCGGCGTCAGCGACGCGAGCGCGTTCATCGCGCGCAGCGGACGGCCGGCGAAGCGCTGGACGAACAGCTCGCCATGCCCGCCCGCCAGCGCCACCGCGCAAGCCTCGGCGTCGTTCCGGGCGAGCATCGCCGCCGCGATCAGCGCGAGCGACGAGCAGCCGCGCACCGGCACGCCCCAGGCGAGCGCGAGCGCGCGCGCCGCCGCGAGCCCGACGCGCACGCCGGTGAAGCTCCCCGGCCCGCAATCGACGAGGATGGACGCCGCGCGCGTCATGCCGGCCAGCGCGAGCAGCTCGGCGATCTGCGGCACCAGCCGCTCGGCATGGCCGCGCCCGACCGTCTCGTCGAGCGCCGCCACGACCTCGCCGCCGTCCAGCAGCGCGACCGAGCAGGCCGCCGTCGCGGTCTCGATCACCAGCCGCAGGCCCCGGCCCGGCGTCGCCGCGCTCATTCGATCCGGTTGACCTCCTCGAACGGCAGGCGCGGCAGCCGCCCGAAGACGCTGGCGGGATCGCCATGGCCCAGCGTCGCGATGAAGTTGGTGCGCACCGGCGTGCCGGCGAAGAACGCCGCGTCGACCTTGGCGGCGTCGAAGCCGGACATCGGCCCGGTGCCGAACCCCAGCGCGCGCGCCGCGAGGATGAAATAGCCGCCCTGCATGCTCGAATTGCGGAACGCGCCCTCCTCGATCAGCGCCTGGTTGCCGACGAACCAGGCGCGCGCGTCGGCATGCGGGAAGGTCTGGGGCAGCTTCTCGTAGAACTCCATGTCCATGCCGATGATCGCGGTGACGGGCGCCTTGCGGATCTTGTCGGCGTTGGTGGAGCTGGCGAGCGCCGCGAGCTTCTCCCTGGCCTCGGCGCTCACGCACCAGACGATGCGGGCCGGCTGCATGTTGGCCGAGGTCGGCCCCCATTTCATCAGCTCGTAGATCGCGCGCAGATCGTCCCCGGAAACGGGCTCGTCGGTATAGCCGTTATAGCTGCGGGCGTCGGTGAAGAGGAGCGCGATGCCCTCCCCGGAAAGCGTCGTCATGATACCCCTTTCGTGGCGGTGCGTCAGACCGCGCGGACCTCGGTGACCTCGGGCACATAATGTTTGAGGAGCTGCTCGATGCCCTGCTTCAGCGTCGCCGTCGAGGAGGGGCAGCCCGCGCAGGCGCCATGCATCGCGAGGAGGACGGTGCCCTTCTGGAAGCCGCGATAGACGATGTCGCCGCCGTCGTTGGCGACCGCGGGGCGCACCCGCGTGTCGATCAGCTCCTTGATCTGGACGACGATGTCGTCGTCCCGCGGATCGTGCGGCAGCTCCTCGCTCGCGGCGCCGATCTCGATCCCGCTGGCGTCGCCCCGGCGGAACAGTGGCGCGCCGCCGGCGAAATGATCGAGCAGCACGCCGAGCACATCGGGCTTCAGCGTCCGCCAGTCCGATCCCGGCGCGGCGGTGACCGAGACGAAATCCTTGCCGAAGAACACGCCCTCGACATCGCCGAGATCGAACAGCGCCTGCGCGAGCGGCGAGGCCTCGGCCTCCTCGGGGTCCGCGAAGTCGCGCGTGCCGGCGGGCATCACGGCCCGGCCGGGGAGGAACTTGACGGTCGCCGGATTCGGCGTGGGCTCGGTCTCGATCAGCATGGCAGCCACTTGGGACGGATGGGGCGGGGGATCAAGAGTGGCGTCGCATCGGGCTGTTCGGCGCGGGGACGACGGCGGACCGGGCGCGGCGGGCATTGCGAAAGATCGCCGATCGCGCAGTATGCCGCCATGTTCCATCTCGTGCTCAAGGCCTTGCTCTCCGGCATTCTGGTCGCCGCCGCCTCGGAGATCGCCAAGCGCTGGCCGGGCTTCGGCGCGCTGATCGCGTCGCTGCCGCTCGTCTCGGTGCTGGGGATGATCTGGCTGTGGCACGACAGGCCCGATCCCCGGAACATGGCCGCGCATGCCGAGGCGACGTTCTGGTACGTGCTGCCGTCGCTGCCGATGTTCCTGCTGATCCCGGCGCTGCTGCGTCATGGCGCCTCGTTCCGGGTGACGTTGCTGGCCGGCTGCGCGCTGACGATCCTGCTCTATCTCGCGATGACATGGATCGCGCCGCGCCTCGGCCTCCGGCCATAGCGCCGCATTGCGCATTGCCGCATCGCCGCGCTCACTTGCCTTTTAACCTTCGATGCCGCATAGGCGCCCGCAGCATCGGCGGCCGCCCGTCGGCCGAGGCCCTTTGCGAAGCTGCGTGACCTTCCGGCCGTTCCAAGGGCCGGGCCAGAGCTTCGGGCCGATCTCGCTGCGCCAAGCCCCCAGGCTGCCCTTTTCACGCGGGTCGTCAGACCCAGCCCGCGTGCGCCGGATGCCGGCGCGCGCTTCACGAAAGCATATCATCATGACCCGTTTCGCAGACCTCGGCCTCGCCGAGCCGATCCAGCGCGCGCTCGCCTCCAAGGGCTATGACACGCCCACCCCGATCCAGGCGCAGGCGATCCCGCCCGTCCTCGCCGGCAAGGATCTGCTCGGCATCGCCCAGACCGGCACCGGCAAGACGGCGGCCTTTGCTTTGCCCTCGCTCCACCGCCTCGCCGCCAACGGCGAGCAGCGCAAGCCCGCCTCCTGCCGGATGCTGATCCTCGCGCCGACCCGCGAGCTCGCCGGCCAGATCGCCGAGAGCTTCCAGGCCTATGGCAAGAACCTGCGGCTGAACGTGCAGGTGGTCGTCGGCGGCGTGCCGATCGGGCGGCAGGCGCGCGCGCTCGTGCCGGGCACCGACATCCTCGTCGCCACCCCCGGCAGGCTGCTCGATCTGATCGACCAGCGCGCCTTGACGCTCGGCCGCGTCGAGATCCTCGTGCTCGACGAGGCCGACCAGATGCTCGATCTCGGTTTCATCCATGCGCTGCGCCGCATCGTCACGCTGCTGCCCAGGCAGCGCCAGACCCTGTTCTTCTCGGCGACCATGCCCAAGGCGATCGGCGAGCTCGCCGACAAATATCTCAACAATCCGATCAAGGTCGCGGTGACGCCGGTCGCCAAGACCGCCGACAAGGTCGAGCAATATGTCACCTTCGTGAACCAGAAGGAGAAGCAGGGGCTGCTCACGCTCAAGCTGCGCGATCCCGAGATCGCCCGCGCGCTCGTCTTCACCCGCACCAAGCATGGCGCCGACCGCGTCGTGAAGCATCTCGAGGTCGCCGGCGTGCCGGCCGACGCGATCCACGGCAACAAGAGCCAGCCGCAGCGCGAGCGCGCGCTCGCCGGCTTCAAGGACGGCCGCACCCGCGTGCTGGTCGCCACCGACATCGCCGCGCGCGGGATCGACGTCGATCAGGTCAGCCACGTCTTCAACTTCGAGATCCCGGACGTGGCGGAGCAATATGTCCACCGCATCGGCCGCACGGCCCGCAAGGGCGCGGACGGCATCGCCATCTCTTTCGTCGACGAGGAGGAGCGCGGCAATTGGCGCGCGATCGAGAAGCTGACCGGAGCGAAGGCGATCCCCCTGCCGCTGCCCGAGGATTTCCTCCGCGAGCAGGCCCGCCTCCCGCTCCCGCCGCGCGCGTCGCTGGCACCGGACCGCCCGCCCCAGCAGCACCGCGGCCCGCGCCGCGCGCCCGCCGGCGGCCGTCCGGCGCAGGGCGGCCGTGGTGGACGCGGTGGCGGCGGCTACCGGGCATCGTCGCCGCGCTGAGCTTCCCCCATCCGTTCGTGCCGGGCGAAGGCCGAGCGCAGCCGAAGCCGCGCTCGGGACGAACGGATGTTGGGGAGCTTGCGCTCTCCTGCTAGGCCGTCGCCATGGCCGATCCACCCGCCGATCTCGTCATCGACGCCCCCTTCGACGAGGCGCTCTCGCAGCGCTATCTCGTCTACGCGCTCTCGACCATCACGGCGCGCTCGCTCCCGGACGTGCGCGATGGCCTCAAGCCCGTCCACCGCCGCCTGCTCTGGGCGATGCGCCTGCTCCGCCTCGATCCCGCCTCCGCCTACAAGAAATGCGCGCGCGTCGTCGGCGACACGATCGGCAAATATCATCCGCACGGCGACCAGTCGGTCTACGACGCGATGGTCCGCCTCGCGCAGACCTTCTCGCTGCGCTACCCGCTGGTCGACGGGCAGGGCAATTTCGGCAATGTCGACGGCGACAACGCGGCGGCCTACCGCTACACCGAGGCGCGCCTCACCCGGACCGCCATCGATCTCATGGCCGGGCTCGACGACGGCACGGTCGACTACAAGCCGACCTACAACGGCGAGGAGGAGGAGCCCGAGGTCTTCCCCGGCCTCTTCCCCAATCTGCTGGCGAACGGCGCGTCCGGAATCGCCGTCGGCATGGCGACCTCGATCCCGCCGCACAACGCGCACGAGCTGATCGCCGCCGCCATCCACCTCGTCGAGCATCCGGACGCCGACACCCCCGCGCTGATGCACTATGTCACCGGCCCGGATTTCCCGACCGGCGGCATCGTCGTCGATCCCCCCGCCGGTCTCCGCGAGGCCTATGCCACCGGGCGCGGCGGCTTCCGCGTCCGCGCGAGGTTCGCCGAGCCCGAGAAGCTCCCCGGCGGCCAGTGGCAGCTCGTCGTCACGGAGATACCCTTCGGCGTCCCCAAGGCGCGGCTGATCGAGCAGATCGCCGTCCTCGTCACCGAGAAGAAGCTCCCCATCCTCGCCGACGTCCGCGACGAGAGCGACGAGGCGATCCGCATCGTGCTGGAGCCCCGCTCCCGCGCCGTCGATCCGCAGATGCTGATCGACAGCCTGCACCGCCTCACCGATCTCGAGGTCCGCGTGCCGCTCAACCTGAACGTGCTCGACAAGGATCGCACGCCGCGCGTGATGTCGCTGAAGGAAGCGCTCACCGCCTGGCTCGATCACCAGATCGAGGTGCTGCTGCGCCGCTCGCGCCACCGCCTCGGCAGGATCGACGAGCGCATCGAGCTGCTCGACGGCTTCCTGATCGCCTATCTGAATCTTGATCGCGTCATCCAGATCATCCGCGCCGAGGACGAGCCCAAGCCGGTGATGATCGCCGAGTTCGAAGGCCTGACCGATCGGCAGGCGGAGGCGATTCTCAACATGCGGCTGCGCTCGCTCCGCCGGCTCGAGGAGATCGAGATCAGGCAGGAGCGCGACGGCCTCGCCGCCGAGCGCGAGACGCTGGCGGCGCTGCTGGCCGATCCGAAGAAGCAGCGCGCCCGCCTCAGGAAGGATCTGGCGGCGCTGGCGAAGCGCTACGGGCCGGACACCGCGCTTGGGCGCCGCCGCACCACCATCGCCGAGGCCGCGCCGGCGCGCGACATCCCGCTCGAGGCGATGATCGAGCGCGAGCCGATCACGGTGATCCTCTCGCAGCGCGGCTGGCTGCGCGCGATGAGCGGCCACCGCGAGCTCGCCGCCGCCGACACGCTGAAGTTCAAGGAAGGCGACGGCCCGGCGTTCGCCTTCCACGCCCAGACCACCGACAAGCTGCTGCTCGCCACCGCGCAGGGGCGCTTCCACACGCTCGCCGCCGACCGGCTGCCCGGCGGGCGCGGCTTCGGCGAGCCGGTCCGCCTGCTGGTCGATCTGGAGGGCGACGCGGCACCCGTCGCCTTCTTCCCGGCCTCCCGCGGCGCGCGCCTGCTGCTCGCCGTCTCGGACGGGCGCGGCTTCCTCGCGCGCGCCGCCGAGCTGATCGCCGAGACCCGCAAGGGCCGCCAGGTCGTCAACCTGCGCGAGGGCGAGCGGCTGCGCATCGTCGCGCCGGTGGCGCCCCAGGCGGATTATGCCGCGGTGATCGGCGAGAACCGCAAGCTCGTCGTGTTCCCGCTGGCCGAGCTGCCCGAGCTCACGCGCGGCGCCGGCGTCCAGCTCCAGCGCTATCGCGACGGCGGGCTTGCCGATGCCGTGGCGATCGTCTTTTCCGCCGGCCTCTCCTGGCCGATGGGCGGCGAGAGCGGGCGGATGCGCACCGAGGCCGATCTGACGCCCTGGCGCACCGCGCGCGGCGCCGGCGGCCGGATGGCGCCGACCGGCTTCCCGCGCGACAACCGCTTCGCCGCCGCGCCGCGCCCCTCAACCGGGAATTAACCTCGACCGACTAGGCATTTGGCCATGAGTTCGGTGAAAGCGAAGCGTCGCGCACGCGGCCCCGGCAGCGCCGCTCGGTCGCGGCGCGGACATTTCGCGCCGGCCGCCGCGACAAGTGCCGACAGCCTCGTGACCGCGGCCCAGAAGCAGAGCTATTTCGACGCGATCGGCGTGCCTTCGGCCGAGATCGTGCTGGAGGACGGGCCACGGCTGTTCGCCGCGAACGCCGCCTTCCGGCAGTTGCTGGCCAGGCTCGAGGCGTACGACGATCCCGTCGTCCAGGCCGGGCTCGACGCGATCGAGGACAAGGTCGCAGGCTTTCTCGCCGGCCACGACGAGAGCCGGGAAGGAAGCTGGCGCGATCGCGATGCGATCGGCGGGCGCCATTTCGCCTATCGCATCGCCCGCATCGCCGCCACCGATGCGCCGCGCTGCGTGCTCTCCTTCGTCGACCGCACCGCCGAGATCGAGACCGAGCGCTCGCTGCGCGCCGAGATGCTGCGCGACAGCCTCACCGGCCTGCCCAACCGCGCCGCCTTCGTCGAGGCGGTCGAAGGCACGCTCGGCGTCGCGCCCGGCATCTGGAGCGCGGCGGTGCTGCTCGTCGATCTCGCGCGCTTCAGCCGCATCAACGAATCGCTCGGCTCGGTCGCCGGCGACGAGGTCATCATCTCGGTCGCGCGGCGGCTGCTCTCGACGCTGCGCCCCGGCGATCTGCTCGCGCGCGTCGGCGGCGACGAGTTCGCGGTCCTGCTCCACATCACCGCGCCGGAGGAGGCGGAGGTCGCCGCCGGGCGCATCCTGGCGACGCTCTCCAGCCCGTTCCGGCTCGCCGAGTTCGAGGTGTCGATCGGCTGCGCGATCGGCATCGCGCTGGTCGACGCCGAGACGCTGTCGCCCGAGGATGTCGTCCGCCGCGCCCAGTTCGCGCTGAAGCGCGGCAAGCTCTCGGGCAACATCGAACGCTACGAGGTCGGCGAGATGACCGCCGCGCGCGGCCGGCTCAGCCTGGAGACCGAGCTGCGCCGCGCGATCGAGCGCGACGAGCTGACGCTCGCCTTCCAGCCGGTGGTCGATCTCGCCAGCGGTCGGGTCTCCGGCTTCGAGGCGCTGTCGCGCTGGTGCCACCCGGCGCGCGGCCGGGTGCTGCCGTCCGAGTTCATCCAGACCGCGGAGGAGTCGGGCCTCATCGTCCCGCTCGGCCGCTGGGCGCTGGACGCGACGCTGCGCGCCGTCGCCGCATGGCAGGCGCGACACGGCGGGCCGCTGCCGTTCCGCGTCGCGGTCAACCTCTCGGCGATCCAGCTCGCCCGCGACGACATCGGCGCCGCCGCCGCCGAGGCGCTGGCGCATCACGGCGTGGCCGGCGACCAGCTCGCCTTCGAGCTCACCGAGAGCGCCATCGTCCAGGATCCCGAGCGCGCCACGCTCGCGTTCGATGCGCTGCAGGCGCTCGACGTGAAGATCGCGATGGACGATTTCGGCACCGGCTATTCCAGCCTCGCCTATCTCCAGCGGCTGCCGGTCGACACGCTCAAGATCGATCGCAGCTTCGTCACGGGCATGCTCGAGGATCGCGACAAGATCGCGATCGTCCGCGCCGTGCTCAGCCTCGCCGGCGCGCTCGGCAAGGATACCATCGCCGAGGGCGTCGAGACGGTCGCGGTGGCGCAGACGCTCGCGGCGCTCGGCTGCGGCCACGGCCAGGGCTATTGGTTCGGCGAGGCGCTCGGCGAGGCCGAGGCGTTCGCCTACTGGCGCTCGCGCAGCGCCTGAGCGAGCTCGGCCCGCGCGATCTCGTCGACCCGCGCCGCGTCCGGAAAGCCTTCGGAAATCCACCGCCGCTCGATCGCCTGGAGCGTCGCCGCCACCGCCGGCCCGGCGCGCAAGCCCCGCGCGACGAGATCGCCACCCCTGATCGGCAGCACCGGCCGCGCCCAGCCGGCGAGCAGCGCCAGGCTTTCGGCGCGCGCGCGCGCGTCCGCCTCGCGCAGCAGCAGCAGGTCGGTGGCGGCCGGCGCGCCGTCCCGATAGGCGGCGGCGCGCACGTC
>CAXTPE010000016.1:0-12315 GCA_964245925.1 uncultured Sphingomonadaceae bacterium | reverse complement strand
GCGCTGCCGGGGAGGAGGCGAGCGCAAGCCGCGCGCGCGCCGCGTTCGAGAGCCTGGGCCGCGCCGCGACGTCGCGCGCGACGTCCGCGTCGGCCGGCAGCAGCGCCGCCAGCCGCCGCAGCGGATCGCCCGGCAGGCCGGCTTCGCCCTCGCGCGCGACGAGCGCCGCCAGCCGGTCCGCGCCGGCGCGGCCGATCTCGGGCAGCACGGGCGCGAGGATGCGATCCTCGACCATCAGCACCAGCGTCGCCGAGGGCTGTCGTACCGTCAGCAGCTTCAGCAGTTCGTCCGCGATCCGCTCCCGCGACAGCGCCATCAGGTCGTTGGCGCGCGCCGCGCACGCCGCCAGCCCGGCGGCGTCCGGCGCGCCCGCGCCGAACCGCGCATGGAAGCGGAAGAAGCGCAGGATGCGCAGATGGTCCTCGGCGATGCGTGGCAGCGGATCGCCGATGAACCGCACGCGGCCCGCCGCCAGATCCGCGCACCCGCCGAAATAGTCGTGGATCTCCGCCTCGCCCTCGCGCCCGAAGGCGGGGCCGGCGGAGAGCGCGTTGATCGTGAAATCCCGCCGCGCCGCGTCCGCCCGCCAGTCGGCGCCGAACGCGACCGTGGCGTGGCGGCCGTCGGTGGCGAGATCGCGGCGCAGCGTGGTGACCTCGACCGGGCCACCCGGCAGCACGGCGGTGACGGTGCCGTGCGCGATGCCGGTCGGCACCGGCTTCAGCCCGGCGTCGCGGACCCGCGCGATCACCGCCTCGGGGGCGAGCGTCGTCGCCAGATCGATGTCCTCGACGGGCAGCCCGAGCAGCGTGTCGCGCACCACGCCGCCGACGAAGCGGGTCGCGCCCGCGCCGGCATCCAGCGCGTCGAGCAGCCGGTCCAGCCCGTCGCGCCCGCGCCAGCCGGCGCTCGCGCGCGCCGTCACGCCGCCGCCGCCAGCCGCCGCGCGAGGTTGACGATCAGCGCGGCGGTGACGCCCCAGATGCGCTCGCCGCCCCAGCGGATCTCGTAATAGCGGCGGATGCCGCCCTGCCAGTCGACGGTCCGCTCGATCTGGTTGCCGGCGGCGAGCGCGAAGGCGAGCGGCACCTCGAACACCGCCGCGACCTCGGCCTCGTGCGGCACCAGCGCGAGGCCGGGCGGCACCACGCCCACCACCGGCGTCACGTCATAGCCGGTGCCGGTGCGATAGCGGTCGGCTATGCCGATGATGTCGACGACGCCGCGCGGCAGCGCGATCTCCTCCTCGGCCTCGCGCAGCGCCGCGTCGACCGGCCCGTCGTCGCCGGGATCGATCCGCCCGCCGGGAAAGGCGACCTGCCCGGGATGGCGGCGCAGCGTCTCGGTGCGGCGGGTCAGCAGCAGCGTCGGCTCGGCCCGGTCGACGATCGGCACGAGCACGGCGGCGCCGATCAGCGCCACGTCGGGAGCGAGCACGTCGCCGCGCGCATCGCCCAGCAGCAGCTCGGTCTCGCGCGCCTGCCCCGCCGCCAGCGCCACGCGCAGCCGTTCCGCCAAGCTCATGCGATCGGCCTCATGGCGACGTGAACGGGAAGAAGGCGCCATCGCTCCACACGCCGGGCGCCTCCGCGCCCTCCTCGATCGCCAACTCGGCCAGCTCGTAATAGACCGCGCGCGCGACCAGCGCGTCGAGCCCGGCGCGTACCGCCAGATAGGGGCGCGGGCCGTCGCCGCGCGCCTCGACGCGCAGGCGATGCTCCGGGCCGGCGACGACGATGTCGCCGGTGTTGAGCCGGAAGGCGAGGCGGCGGCCGGATCCGGCGCCCTCGCTGGCGAGCTCCACCGCGACGAACGGCGCGTCCTCCACCGCGATGTCCAGCTTCTCGCCGGGCGTCACCAGCACATAGCCGCCGTCGGGCTCGCGTCGCAGGATGGTAGAGAACAGCCGGACCAGCGCCGGGCGCGAGATCGGCGAGCCCTCGTGATACCAGGTGCCGTCGCGCGCGATCCGCATGTCGCTGTCGCCGCAGCGCGCCGGGTGCCAGCTCGCGACCGGCGGCAGCGTGCGCGCGTCCGCCATCCGCGCGAGTTCGGCGAGGCTGAGGCCGGCGAGGCCGTCGAGCGGGGTGTCGGAGGGTCTGGGGGGCATGGCGTCGCCCTAGCGCAGTTCCTGCTCCGGATGAATGGCCGCGCGCGGCCGCAGCGTGCCGTCCGTCGGCGGCGTGCGCCCGCCCGTCGCGCGCGCCAGCAGCCGGTGGCGCTCGACCGGGCCGGGCAGGCGCCAGCGCCGCGTCGCATCGGCCGAGAAGCCGAACCGGCGGCCATAATATTCCGGATCGCCGATCAGCACCGCGCAGGTCTCGTCGCTTCGGTCGATCGCGGCGAGCGCATGCGTCATCAGCGCGCGGCCGATCCCGCCGCGCTGCCGCTCGGGCGCCACCGCCACCGGCCCCACCAGCAGCAGCGGCGCGATGCGCCCGTCGTCGCCGGCGAGCTCGACCGGCCAGCTCTGGAGGCTGCCGACCAGCCGCTCGCCGTCGAACGCCGCGAACGACAGCCCGGGCACGGCCGCCACGCCGTCGCGCAGCCGATAGGCGGTGCGCGTCCGCCGATCCGCGCCGAACGCAGCGTCGAGCAGCGCCTCGAGCGCGTCCGCCGGCGCCTCGGCGATGGGGAGGATGGCGATCGGCAAGAGGGCTCTCGGGCGTTGCTCGGGCGGTGCGGAGCGGCGCGCATAGAGCGGCGGCGCCGGAAAGGAAGCGCTAAACGAAGGGATGCGCTTTTTCCGTCACGCGCTTGCCGCCTCCCCCGCGCGCGTCTATCCGCCGCCGCCATGACGACGGCGACGGATCTGCTCCAGCTTCGGGTGACGGGGATCGAGGTGTCGGTGCTCACCGGCATCTATTCGGAAGAGACCCACCTGCCGCAGCCGCTGCGCGTCGCGATCATCGCCGATCTCGATTGCCCGGCCGATCCATTCGCCCCGGAGACGGCGCTGGGCGCTTCCAAGAACTATCTCGATCTCAAGCGCGCCGTCACCGAGGCGCTGCCGGCGGGCCGCCACTTCACCCTCATCGAGGCGGTCGCCGAGCATGTCGCCGAGACCCTGTTCGTCCAGGACGCGCGGGTGGCGCGGGTCGACGTGCGCATCGTCAAGCTCGCCATCTCGCTCGGTGGCGAGGAGATCGGCATCCGGCTGGTGCGCCACCGCCGATGACGGAGGCGCCGCCGCCGCTCGCCCTCGTCACCGGCGGCTGCCGCCGGCTCGGCGCGGCGCTGGCGGCGCGGCTGGCGCGGCGGGGCTATGCGCTGGCGCTGCACGCGACGCAGGACTGCGCGCTCGAGCCCGCGCTGGCCGAGGCGATCGCCGGGACGGGCGCCGCGATGCGCGTCTTCCCGGCCGATCTCGCCGACGAGGGCGCGGTGGAGGCGCTCGTGCCGGCGGTGATCGCCGGCTTCGGCCGCGCGCCCGATCTGCTCGTCAACAGCGCCTCGCGTTTCGTCCATGATACGCCGGAGACGATCACGCTCGCCGAGGCGGCGCGGCACCAGGCGGTCAACGCCGGCGCGCCCGCCGTGCTCGCGCGCGCGCTGGCACGGCATGCCCGGGGCGGCGCGCTGGTGGTGAACATCCTCGACCAGCGCATCGCCGCGCCGAACGCGGACCAGCTCAGCTACACCCTCTCCAAGCTCGCGCTGGCCGAGCTCACCGCGATCCTCGCGCGCCATCATGCGCCGGCGCTCAGGGTCTGCGCGATCGCGCCCGGCCTCACCATCCCGACCGACGATTATGCCCCGGGCCAGCTCTCCCGGCTCGTCGGGCGCATGCCGCTGCACCTGCTGCCGGAGCCCGCCGACATCGCCGACGCGCTGCTCTATCTGGTCGGCGCGCGCGCCGTCACCGGCCAGACGATCTTCGTCGACGGCGGCGCCCATCTCTGCCGCTTCGAGCGCGACTTCGTCTTCATGGAGCGCGACGGCTGAGCGCCCGTCCGACATGCGCGAACGAGCGCATGCCGGCGCGTCTCTCGAACAGCCGCTCAATCCCGCGCCCGGCTCCGCGCGCAAGGCCCGAGCCCGGTCAGCACGATCTGATAATCCGCCTTCGCCGCGGCCGCATCCTCCGGCGCGGCGCCGGCCAGGCTCGCGTCGGGCAGCGCGCGCGGCAGCTCGCAGGCGAGGTGATACCACAGCAGACTGTCGGGCGGCGGCGGGCCGGCCGCCTCGTCGACCATCTCGGCGAGTGCTACCGCCCAGCGCGGCTGCTCCTGCGGCCGGCGCAGCACCGCGAGGCTGACCGGGCGGCCGTCGGCGGTGGTCAGGAAGATCTGCGTCTCGCCCTCGCCCGGCAGGACGCCGGCGACGTGGAAGGCATTGCCGACGCCGGTGATGCGCGGCGGCGCCTGGGGATCGGCGGCGGCGACGAGCACGCCGCGCACCCGCGCCTCGATGTCCGGCGTCCAGCCGAGCTGCGCGTCGCGCGTCGCCAGCCGGAGCGCGCCGGCATCGCCGCCGCCGGCGGGCGCGGCGAACAGCAGCACCTGCGCCTTCCTGAGCTTCGGCGGCCGGCCCCGCCCGTCCAGCGGCACGTCGACCAGCCAGGACACCGCCGGCGCCAGCCCGCCCGCGCCCTTCAGCAGCGCCGTCACCTGGCCGCGCGCGAACAGCCGCGCCGTGCCCGCCGGCAGGCCCGCGACATCCGCGCCTTTCAGCCGAATCGCCTCCGCGATCGTCACCCGCGCGACGATCGGAGCGGCCGTTCCGAGGTCGACCAGATCGGCATAGGTGAGGCCGGCGCTTGGCGTGACGGCGGCGAATTCTTGATTTTGCACGCTCGCGCCCGTCACCGTGGCTGTGAGCAGAAGCAGCAAGCCGAGCCCAGTCTGCCCTCGTCCCTTGCCCATAAACCCTCCGTAAGTCACGCTTCCCAGCGCCAGCATGCCCGTGCTGCGGTGCAGCATACGTCCTGCCATGTCCATCCCAACAGATTTGTCCTGGGACTGCCACTGCAACGGCGGGGTAGACACGAAAAAGAAGCGTGAATACGTTCTATCCCACGAGCGTTGGAGATCAGCAGCGCTGGGACTGCCGCGTCGCGGCGGGTTCGCGCCGGCACGGATTTGGAGGGACGGCACTACCTCATGGCCTATGCTGACCAGAACCAGAGCGGTCGCAAGACAGTCTCGCTCGTCATCGTGTTGCTGCTGCACGTCGCGCTGGCATATGCGTTCATCACCGGCCTCGCGATCCAGGTAATCAAGAAGGCCGCGTCCGATCTCAAGGTCGTCGACGTGACCGAGCCGCCGCCGCCGCCGCCGGCCCCGCCGCCGCCGCCGCCGGACGTGCCGAAGAACCTGCCGCCCCCCCCGATCGTCTCGCCGCCGCCGATCGTGCAGACGCAGGCGCCGCCGCAGGTGGTGTTCAGCCAGCCGGTCGCCCCGCCTGTGGTGATCCACCCGAGCGCGCCGCCCGCGCCGGCGCCCCCCCCGAAGCCGTCGGAGGCGGTCGGCGTCAAGCCGAGGGGCAATCCCAGCGAATGGCTCAGCTCGGACGATTATCCGCCGGGCGCGCAGCGCGACAATGCCGAGGGCACGACCGGGTTCAGGCTGGAGATCGGGGCCGACGGAAAGGTCAGCGGCTGCACGGTGACGTCGTCGAGCGGGAACGCCGATCTGGACGCCCAGGCCTGTCGCCTGCTGCCGCGGCGAGCGCGCTTCACGCCGGCCAAGGACGCCTCCGGCAACGGCCTGCCCTCCACCTACAGCGGCCGCACCCGGTGGATTCTTCCCAAGGACTGAACCACCCGGCTCGAACTCTCGGCCATGACATCAACGCCCAAGCGCCCGCACGCTGACGCAAAAGGAACGCACCGATGACCACTCCCACTGCCGCGAACCCGAGCCCCTATGGCCTCATGTCGGCCCTCCAGGAGGGCGGCCTCATCTCGCAGACGGTGTTCACGATCCTCGTGATAATGTCCGCCGTCACCTGGTACATCATGTTCACCAAGCTGCTCGAGCAGCAGAAGATCTTCAACGACGGCAAGCGCGCCCGCACCTCCTTCTGGGGATCGCCCAACCTGCGCGACGGCGCCAGCAAGCTCGACAAGAACTCGGCCTATCGCCAGCTCGTCGACGATGGCCTGCTCGCCGAGCAGCAGCATACCCAGCTCACCGATCCGATCGATCAGCATGAGTGGATGAGCAGCTCGCTCACCCGCAGCCAGGCCGCGATCGGCTCGAAGCTCGGCAACGGCCTCGCCTTTCTCGCGACGGTCGGCTCGACCGCGCCGTTCATCGGCCTGTTCGGCACGGTGATCGGCATCTATCGCGCGCTCATCAAGATCGGCGCGGCCGGTCAGGCATCGATCGACGCGGTCGCCGGCCCGGTCGGCGAGGCGCTCATCATGACCGCGCTCGGCCTCGTCGTCGCGGTGCCGGCGGTGCTCGGCTACAACTGGCTGGTCCGCCGCAACAAGGCGGCGCTCGAGCAGCTCGGCGCCTTCTCGAGCGATCTGCACGGCTATATGGTGTCGAACGGCGCGGTTCGCCCCGCGATCACCGGCCCGGCGGCCAAGGCGACCACCGCCAAGAGCGGCGTCGCGACCGCGCCGAAGCATTGATCGGCCAGACCGAGGCGGATCCGCTCCGGCGGCGCCGGCAACCGCGCCGGCCCGCCGGGCCGCTCCAGCGAGATAGGAACCGATCCAGATGGCAATGAGCGCAGGCCCCGCCGAGGTCGACGGCGACGACACGCCGATGTCGGACATCAACACGACGCCGCTGGTCGACGTCATGCTGGTGCTGCTCATCATCTTCATCATCACGGTTCCGGTCGTGATCCAGACCGTGCCGCTCAAGCTCCCCAACGTCCGCTTCGAGCCGACCGCCACCAAGCCCGAGAACGTCAACCTCTCGGTCAAGGGCGGGGCGGATGGCTCCTGCGAGGTGTTCTGGGGCCAGACCCGCGTCGCCAGCAAGGAGCTGCTCGATCGCGCCGTCGCCAAGCTGAGGCTGGAGATCGAGAAGCAGGGCGGCGTCAACGCGCCGGGCCTCGAGCTGCCGGAGGCGCATATCCGCGGCGACATCAACGCGCCCTGGCGCTGCGTCGGCGGCGCGATCTTCACGATGCAGCAGGCCGGCTTCGCGCGGGTCGGCTTCATCTCGGAGCCTCCGCCCGGCGGCAATCCCCGCCTCTGATGCCTTTACGTGACGCCGCCGGCGCGGGCCGGCGGCGAGCGATCTTCTGGAGTGAACCACGATGGCGATGAGCTCAGGCAAGGCCGGCGAGGGCGAGCCGATGATCGACATGAACATGACGCCGCTGATCGACGTCCTGCTCGTGCTGCTCATCATGTTCATCATCACCATCCCGATCCAGACCCATGCGGTGAAGCTGGACCTCCCGGTCAACAATCCGAACCAGCCCAAGCCGCTGATCGACCCTGTCAAGAACAAGGTGACGATCGATCCCGCCGGCACGACCTACTGGAACGGCACGCCGGTCGACCTGGTGACGCTGCGCCAATATCTCGATCTCACCAAGACGATGAACCCCGAGCCGGAGCTGCACCTCCAGCCCGATCCGCAGGCGCGCTACGACGTCGTCGATCATGTGCTGGCGGTAACCAAGTCGGCGCAGATCGAGAAGATGGGCTTCGTCGGCAACGAGGCGTACGGCGGCGCCTTCTGACGATTGGGTCGCGCGCGGCAGGCGGATGATGCCGCCGCCGGCGTCAGGTCGACATGGCAGCGTTGACTGAAGCGGGTCGTCGGTTTGATTCGATACCGTCATTTCCGCGAAGGCGGGAAGCTTCTATCGCTAGGCTGTAGTGACGATTTGGGATTCTTTTAGTGGTCGTGATCTGATTCGACGCTGGCTTTTGGAGGCTGGCGTGGAAGGCGAGGTTCTCAGGGACGATCAGTGGGAGCGGTTGAAGCCGTTCGTGCCCGGCGGGCGCAAGGGACGGCGTGGTCCAAGGAGCAACGGGCGGCGTTTTCTCGACGGGCTGCGTTGGCTGGCGCGCTCGGTCGGCCGGTGCGCTTCGTACTCGGGCCGGGTCAGCAGAACGACATGGCACCGGCCTGTGACCTGATCCGTGGCCTGCCGGCAGGCCAGGTTCTCGCCGATCGCGCCTATGACGCCGACAGCCTCCACGATCTGATCTACGAACAGGGCGGCGAACCGGTCATCCCGCCCCGCCGCCACCGCAACTACCAGCATCCCTACGACCGCATCGCCTACAAGCAACGCTGCGGCGTCGAAGGCTTCTTCGCCCGCCTCAAGCAGTGGCGGCGTATCGCCACCCGATACGACAAGCTCGCCGCCAACTTCCTCGGCTTCGTCAAACTCGCATCCATCATGCTCTGGCTCAAATGATAAATCGTCACTGCAGCCTAGCGCCCCTGCCGCCGCCACCGGCTTATCACGCGCTCGAGCAGTTCGGCCTCGCCGCCGCTCTCCTGCCACAGCCGGGCGAAGCTCGGGTCCGCCGAGGCCGGGCGGCGGGCCTCCTCCAGCGTGTCGAGCGCGACCCGGATCGGGATCGAGACGCCCTCGCCGCAGATGATGCACTCGCGGTTGCGCAGCGCCGGGATGACATCGAGGAAGCCGCGCGCGCCCTCCGGCATGGCGGCGCGGACATGCGCCTGGTCGCGCTCGTTGTTCAGCCGCATCGCGATGATCGTGCCGCATTGCGAGAGCACGCCCTCGGCGAGATCGGACGGGCGCTGAGTGATGAGGCCGAGGCTGACGCCATATTTGCGCCCCTCCTTGGCGATCCGCTCGAGGATGCGCCGCACCGCCGCGCCCGTCGTCACGCGATCGGACGGGACGTAGCGGTGCGCCTCCTCGCAGACGAGCAGGATCGGCCGCTGCGCCTCGTTGCGCGACCAGATCGCATAGTCGAACACGAGCCGCGAGAGCAGCGCCACCACCACCGAGGTGATGTCCGACGGCACGCCCGAGACGTCGATGATTGAGATCGGCTTGCCGTTGCCTGGCAGGCGGAAGATGCGGCTGAGGAACTGCGCCATGGTGTCGGCGACGAGCATCCCCGAGAACATGAAGGCATAGCGCGGATCGGCGCGGATCTCCTCGATCTTGGTCTTGAGCCGCATGTGCGAGCTGGTGTCGCCGGCGCGATCGAGCTTGCCCATCTCGGTGACGATCGCGCTGACCAGATCGGAGAGCAGATAGGGGATCGGGCTGTCGACGGTGAGCTTCGGCACCATCGCCGCCTGCCGGCTCCTGGCGCGCGCCTGGTAGAGGCATTTGGCGAGCACGTCCATGTCGCGCTGCCGCTCGGAGCCTTCGGAGGTGACGAACACCTCGGCATGCTCGTCGAAGTTCATCAGCCAGTAGGGCAGGTTGAGATTGTCGACGTCGAGCAGCTCGCCATGCCCCTCGAACGCGGCGGGATATTCGCCGTGCGGATCGATCATCACGATATGGCCCTTGGGGGCATGCTCGCGGATGCGGTGGAGGATGAGCGCGGCCGCCGTCGACTTGCCGGTGCCGGTCGATCCCAGCAGCGCGAAATGCTTGCCGAGCAGGGCATCGATGTAGAGCGCGCCGCGCACGTCGCGGGTCGGGTAGACGGTGCCGATCTCGATGTGCGGCCGATCCTCGGCGGCGTACATCTCCGCCATCTCGCGGCGGCTGACGGCGTGCACCGCCGTGCCGGGCGCGGGATAGCGGGTGACGCCGCGGCGGAAATCGCGGAAGTCGAGGGTATCGGGATCCTCGCGGCCCTCGCCCAGGAAGTCGGCCTCGGCGACGATACCGTCGCCGCTATCCTGCATCGTCAGCGTGCGGATGTTGGCGAGCAGCCAGAAGCTGCCGGCGGCGATCTTGACCTGGCTGCCGATCTGGCCGGAGAGCGCGGTGCTGGGATCGGGATCGGCGGCGAGAGCGCCGAGCGCCTGCCCGTCCAGCATCAGCCGCGCGCCGCCGCCCGAGATCGCCACGACCATGCCGATCGGCCGCCCCCCGCCGGCACCGCGCGAGGCCGATGCCGGCTCGTCGTCGGGTCGCGCGAAGCCGCGCAGGCCGAATGCATCCATGCGAGCAGGCTCCGGGTTCAACCCGCAGGCGGTAGCGCGGAATGCTTAACAAGCCGACCAGCGGCGCGGCGTCACCCGGCCCGGCGGAACAGCGCGCCCGCCCCCCAGCCGATCAGCAGCGACAGCGCCACCGCGACCAGCCCGTAGCTGACCGACCAGCGCTCGGCGGCGGTCGCGACGAAGCGCTCGAAGCCTGATTTGCCGATGTCGATGTCGCGCACCGCGGCGGCCTGGACATGGCCGTCGCGGATCAGGAAGGTCTCGGCGGTATAGCGGCCGACGGGCACGCGGGCCGGGATCGCGATGCGCGCCGAATAGAGCACTCCGCCCCGCACCTCGACGCCGCTGGTCTGCTCGCGGTAGAGCCCGGCGCGGCGGCGCAGGTCGACCAGGCCCGCCTCGAAGCGGCGCTCGTCGTCCGGCGGCGCGCCACTCGCCGGCGAGAGTTGCAGGCTGGCGAGGCCGAGCTCGTAGATCGCCGCGGTCTTCTCGTCGACGATTGTCCGGATCGGGCGCGACGAGGCGACCGCGTAGAAGCCCGGCACCGAGCGGAAGCGCGCGCTCGCCGCGTTCACCCACATGCCGGCGACCTTGCGCTTCTCGCGCAGGATCAGCGATTCGGTCGGCCCCTTGAGCACCACCGCGATGTCGCTGCCGGCGGCCGGCAGCCGCCCGCCCGGATAGAGGATGGCGCCGAACAGCAGCAGCTCGGCGCCGGTGAAGCTGGCGAGGATCTCGACATGGCTGTCCGAGACGCCGGGGACGAGCACGGGCCTGCCGGCGGAGCCGAGCAGCGGCGCCGCCAGCGCCAGCGCCGCCAGCGCCGCCCCGCGCCTCAACCCGGCTGCACCGTATAGATCTCGTCCGGCCGCCAGCCGAGCCCGAGCGCCATGCGGAAGGCGACAATCAGCACCAGCAGCGCGAGGCCGAGCCGCAGCCACTCCGGCTTCATCCGCATCGCCAGGCGCGCGCCGAACTGCGCGCCCGCCGCCGAGCCGATCAGCAGCAGGATGGCGAGCACGATGTCGACCGCCCTGGTGGTGGTGGCGTGGATCATGGTGGTCGCGGCGGTCACGAACAGGATCTGGAACAGCGAGGTGCCGAGCACCACGCCGGTCGCCATGCCGAGCAGGTAGATCATCGCCGGCACCATGATGAAGCCGCCGCCGACACCGAGCACGACGGTCAGCGCGCCGGTCAGCATGCCCAGCAGGAACGGCCCGATCGGCGAGATGTAGAGCCCCGAGCGATAGAAGCGCCAGCGCATCGGCAGCGCCGCGATCACCCGGTTGTGGCGGCGCGCGCGCGGCTTGGGGATGCCCCGCCGCTGGCGGACGAGCGTGCCGATCGACTCGCGCGCCATCAGTCCGCCGATGCCGCCCAGCAGCACCACATAGGTGAGCGCGATCGCGGTATCGATCTGGCCGCTCGCCTGGAGGATGCGGAACAGCACCGCGCCCAGGCCCGATCCGACGATGCCGCCCGCCACCATCACCCCGCCCATCCGGAAATCGACCCCGCCGCGCCGCATGTGCGCGAGCACGCCCGACACGCTCGCGCCGGTGATCTGGGTCGCCGAGGAGGCGACCGCGACGGCCGGCGGGATGCCGTAGAAGATCAGCAGCGGGGTCGTCAGGAACCCGCCGCCGACCCCGAACATCCCCGACAGCAGCCCGACGCCGGCGCCGAGCAGCACGATCATCGCCGCGTTGACGGACAGGCCGGCGATGGGAAGATAGAGATGCATCGCGACGCCGGGGTAGGACCGGCGGAGTCGCAGGGCAAGCCGGCAGGCGCCGACGGCCTCGAACCGCCGGTCAGTGGATCTGGATCGCGGGATTGATGCGGCGCAGCCACAGTCGCGTCAGCTTGAGCGACCGGATCAGCCACCGTCCGTCGTGGCGCACATAGTCTTCATGATAGTGACCATAGCCATGCAGATACTCGACGCCGAGCATGCCGGATCTTCCATCGGGGCAATGGATCTTGTCTTCCATTGCTACAACAGCGTGGGTACCAGCGAGTGGATCGCGGTCGCGTCGCTGACCCAGGCGCCCGGTGATCCACGCCGTTTCGATCGCGCCGAGATCGACAAGGCGGTCGGGATCCTGCGTTGGTTCGGCATGGTCCTGCCGATCGCGGTCGACGCCGATGACCATGTCCTCCCCGGCTGGCAGGAGCGGAGGGCGTCACCCGTGGCTCGACGCAGCGGTATTTACCGAGACGCACCTGATCGGTGTCGAGTCCGAACGCCATGAGCCGTTCCGCGACACCCAGTCGGCGTCGCTGG
>CAXTPE010000015.1:0-26169 GCA_964245925.1 uncultured Sphingomonadaceae bacterium | reverse complement strand
GCATGCGGACAGCGGCGCGATCGAGGCGCCGGGCCAGCTCGCCAGCCATTACGCGCCATCCAAGCCGCTCCGCCTCGACGCGCTCGACCGCCGGCCCGGCGAGTGGCTGATCGGCTTCGGCGCCGTCGCGGGCGACGACTGCCTCTCGCCGGCGGGCGATCTGATCGAGGCGGCGGCACGGCTGTTCGGCGCGCTCCACGCCGCCGACGCCGCGCCGGCCCCGGCCATCGCCGTCGCGCCGATCCCCGCCACGGGCCTCGGCATCGCGATCCGCGACCGGCTCGGCCGCGCCGCCGCGCCGCGCTGAACGTTCAATCGAAAGCAACCAATTGCTGTCAGACCGCGCGGCGAACGGATGCTACGGGTCTCCTCGGGGGGCCGAGAGGAAGACGAGTGCAGCGGCGGGGCATCATCCTGGCGGGGGGATCGGCGACGCGGCTCTATCCGCTGACGCTCACCGTCTCCAAGCAGCTCATGCCGGTCTACGACAAGCCGATGATCTATTATCCGCTGTCGGTGCTCATGCTCGCCGGCATCCGCGAGGTGCTCGTCATCACCACTCCGCACGACCAGGACGATTTCCGGCGGCTGCTCGGCGATGGCGCGCGCTGGGGCATGCGGATCGCCTATGCCGTTCAAGCGCGCCCCGAGGGGCTGGCGCAGGCGTTCCTGCTGGCCGAGGAGTTCCTCGCCGGCGCGCCCAGCGCGCTCATCCTCGGCGACAATATCTTCTACGGCAACGGCCTGCCCGAGCTGCTCCGGAGCGTGTCGGACGATGGACGGTGCAGCACCGTGTTCGCCTATAAGGTCGCCGATCCGGGCGCCTATGGCGTGGTCGCGTTCGACGAGGCCGGCCGCGCCGTCGGGCTCGAGGAGAAGCCGGCGCAGCCCGCGTCGAACTGGGCGGTGACCGGGCTCTATTTCTGCGACGCCGACGCGCCGCGCCACGCCGCCCGCGTCCGCCCCTCGGCGCGCGGCGAGCTGGAGATCATCGATCTGCTGCGCTGCTATCTGGAGGCCGGCACGCTCGACGTGCGGCCGATGGGGCGCGGCATGGCCTGGCTCGATACCGGCACCCACGCCTCGCTGCTCGACGCGGCGCAATATGTCCGCATCACCGAGGAGCGCCAGGGCCTCAAGATCTGCTGCCCCGAGGAGATCGCCTGGCGGCAGGGCTTCATCGGCGACGCCGAGCTGGCGGCGCTGGCCGCTCCGCTGCGCAAGAGCGGCTATGGCGAATATCTGCTGCGCCAGCTCGCCGAGGCCGCGACCGCGCCGGCGCGGGGCGAGCGGCGGCGGGCCGAGCGCCGCCGCGCCGCGCATGGCTGAGCTGCTCGTCACCGGCGGCGCGGGCTTCATCGGCGCGAACTTCGTCCGCTTCTGGCGCGAGCGCGCGGCGCGCGACACCATCGTCGTGCTCGACGCGCTGACCTATGCCGGCAACCGGACGAGCCTCGCCGGGATCGCCGACATCCGCTTCGTCCATGGCGACATCCGCGACGAGGCGCTGGTCGCCCGGCTGCTCGCCGATCATGGCCTCGACACGATCGTCCACTTCGCCGCCGAGAGCCATGTCGACCGCTCGATCGCCGGGCCGGACGCGTTCATCGACACCAATGTGCTCGGCACGCACAGCCTGCTCAAGGCGGCGCGGCGGGTGTGGCTCGATGCCGGGACCGGCCGGCCGCACCGCTTCCACCACATCTCGACCGACGAGGTCTACGGTAGCCTGGCAGCCGGCGACCCGGCGTTCACCGAGGCCTCGCCGGCGCGGCCGAACTCGCCCTACGCCGCCTCCAAGGCGGCCTCCGACATGCTGGTGCGCGCCTATCACCGCACCTACGGGCTCGAGACGAGCACCACCAACTGCTCGAACAACTACGGCCCCTATCAATTCCCCGAGAAGCTGATCCCCTTCTTCGTGACCAACGCGCTGCACGGCCGGCCGCTGCCGATCTACGGCGACGGGCTCAACCGGCGCGACTGGCTGCACGTCGCCGATCATTGCGCGGCGATCGCGCTGGTGCTGGCGGGGGGCGTGGTCGGCGAGACCTATAATGTCGGCGGCGGCGCGGAGCTCGCCAATGTCGAGGTGATCGACATCATCTGCGCGACCGTCGATCGCGCCTTCGCCGAGGATCCCTCGCTGGCGGCGCGCTTCCCGAACGCGCCGGCGGCGCGGGGCGCCGCCACCGCCGCGCTCCGCCGCTTCGTCACCGACCGGCCGGGGCACGACCGGCGCTACGCGGTCGACTGCACGCTGCTGGAAGGGGCGCTCGGCTATGTCCCGCGCCATGGCTTCGCCGAGCATTTCGCGGCGACACTGCGCTGGTATCTGGCGCGGGAGGACTGGTGGCGGCCGCTCGCCGCGGCCGCCTGACGCTCAGGCGTCGGCGCGCTTGACGCGGTCGGCGAAGCTCTTGCGGAACTTGCGCAGCTTGGGTGCCACCACCGCCATGCAATAGGGATTGCCGTTCCCCTCGCGGGCGAAATATTCCTGATGATACGCCTCGGCCGGATACCATTGGGCGAGCGGCTCGATGGTGGTGACGATCGGGCGGTCGTGATCGTTCCGGGCCTGGCCGATCGCCTTCAGCGCGGATGCCTCCTGCTCCGGCGAATGCGGGAAGATCGCCGAGCGATATTGCGTGCCGATGTCGTTGCCCTGGCGGTTGAGCTGGGTCGGATCGTGGATGTGGAAGAAGATCTCCAGCACCTCCTCATAGGCGATCACGTCGGGATCGAACAGGATCCGGATCGCCTCGGCATGGCCGGTGTCGCCGCCGCAGACCTGCCGGTAGGTCGGATCGGCGACCCGCCCGCCGATATAGCCGCTCTCGACCGATGCGACGCCGATCACATCGTCGAACACCGCCTCGACGCACCAGAAGCAGCCGCCCGCCAATGTTGCCGTTTCGCTCGCCACGATCATCCTCCACCAGGCCGCGCCGAGATAGGCGCCGCCGCCGCCGGTTCAATGCGGCCGAGCCGGCGGAACGCGCCGGGGCCGCCCGCCCGCCGCTTGATCGCGGGTCCGCATCGCCCTAGGCTCTGTCCCCCGGCAAGGTGCCAAAGCCGTCCGGGCCCGCGCCGTTCAGCCCGCACCGTTCAGGATGTCAGTCGCATGGCTTATCGCGTCCCGATCGCCGCAACGATGCTGCTGCTGGCCGCTCTGGCGGGCGGCTGCACCACGCGGACCAGGGACATCGCCTATGCGCCGGCGAGCTTCGGCGCGCCCGATCCGCTTCCCGCCGCCGCCGACATGGCGGAGCGCCCGCTCGCCCAGGGCGACATCGTGACGATCCGGGTGTTCGAGCTCGAGAATGTCTCCGGCGACCAGACCGTCGATGGATCGGGCGGCATCAACGTGCCGCTGGTGGGGCAGCTCCCCGCCGAGGGCAGGACGCTCGGCCAGCTCTCGGGCGATCTGACGCGGGTGCTCGCGGGGAAATATCTCCAGACCCCGCATGTCCTCGTCACGCTGAAGGAAGCCGCGCAGCGGACCCTGACCATCGATGGCGCGGTCCGCGAGCCGGGCGTCTATGCGATCGGCCCCAATACGACGCTGGTCCAGGCGATCGCGGTCGCCAAGGGCCCGGCGGACAGCGCCAACCTGAAGCGCGTGGTGATCTTCCGCAAGATCGCCGGCGTCCGGCAGGCGGCGGCGTTCGATCTCACCACGATCCGCGCGGGCAAGGACGCCGATCCGGCGGTGTATCCCAATGATGTCGTGGTGGTGGACGGCACGAGCCTCTCGTCGAGCTATCAGCTCCTGCTGCGATCGCTCCCGCTGGCCGCCTTCTTCACGCGGTTCTGACCGGCCATGCGGTGGCGCCCGAGTCGCCGGCGCGGGCGCAAGCGTCGCTCGCGCGAGGAGGCGGCCGGCGGGCGGGCGGACGTGATCCGGCTGCGCCTGGTGGCGCTGGCGCTGCTGCTGGCGACGGGCGCGTGCGGCGTCGTGGCGTCGCGGGTCGCGCCGGAGGTGGATCTGCGCACCTTGCGCGAATCGCTGGACAGGCTGTCCCCGGCGCTCGCCGGGCTCGCGGGATGGCGCGCCTATGAGGCCTCGGCCGCGCCCTTCGCGATCGGGCTGGTCGTCGGCGGGTGCGCGGCCCTGTGGTGGGCGCACGGCCGACTCCGCTGGCGTTCGGTGCTGCTGGTGGACAATCGCCAGCCCGACATGACGCTGGAGGCGCTGCTGGCGCATGTCCAGCGCCATGCCTCGCGGAGCGGGCCGGAGGCGCTCGGCCTGATCGCCGGCGCGGCGCGCGCGGGCGCGCTCTCGATCTGGAGCGGCAGCGCCTCGGGCGCCATGCGCCGGCTGCCGCGGCGGCTCGTCAAGACCGCGCTGACGCGGCATTTCGAGGGAATGTCGGACGGCCCCGGGCAGGCGATCGCGCCGCGCAACGAGCTGTTCTTCGTCCAGACCGAGGTACGCCTGCTGTGGCCGGCCGCCCGATCCATCGTGATCGCGGGACGGACGGCGTTGCGACGCGGTGACAGTTAACAGGTAAACGGGCGCTTCGGCGCGATTTAGGTTGCGCCGCGCCGGCCGGTCGCGTTAGGCCTGTCATCGACGCCCGCTGCCCATCTCATGGCGCCGCCGGGCGGATAAGTCATGGAACTCCGGTGGGAGTTCCGGGTTCAGGGTTACAGGCCGGAGTACTGGCCAAGGGAGGCGAGATATGTTGCGCAAGTCATCACTGATAATCGCGATGATGGCGATGGTTTCCGCGGGCTCGGTCGCCGCCGCCGCGCCGCTGCCGGCTACCGGCCTGGTCCGCAATCAGGTGGCGCTCGGCGTCGCCGGTCGCCCCACTCCCTATATGCGCGCGATGGCGCAGCAGTGCGGCACGACGGCGACCCCCGCCTCCTGCGCGGCGACCGCGCAGTCTAATTTCGTCGGCGGCGGCGCGTCGCTGTTCCTCCTGCTGGCGGCGCTCGCGGCCGCGGGCTTCGGCTTCTACGCGGGCTTCCACAAGCATCATCATCGCGACAACACGCCCATCAGCTCCTGATGTCGGTCTGACAATCACGAGAACGATCGGGTGATTGTAATCAGACGAGCATGATCGGACGCCGCCGCCTCACCGCGGCGGCGTTTTTTTTGGCGGGCGTGCCGATCCCGGATTCGCGAATCGGCCGGCCGGCCGGCGGAGGGCGTCGATGAGTTCCCTGGGAACCGCGGTGGACGCCATGATCGGGCGTGTCCTCGCGCCCGTCTTCCTGCTGGCGTGCATCCTGCTGGGCGGGGCGAGTGCCGCGGGCGCGGTCGCCAACGCCGGTCTCCAGCTTGCCGCCCTGCTCGTCCTCCTGCTGCTGATCGGTACCGGCGCCGCCGGCCGCATGCCCCCGGCGGCGCGAAGCCTGGCGCGGATCTGCCTGCTCGCCGCCGGGCTGCTGATCCTCCAGCTGCTGCCGCTGCCACCCGCGATCTGGACCCTCTTCCCCGGCCGCGAGCGGATCGCGGACGGCTTCCGGCTGGCGGGCGCCGCGCCACCCTGGCTTCCGCTCTCGCTGATGCCGGACGGCACGATCGCCGCGCTGCTGTCGCTGCTGCCGCCCGCGGCGATGTTCCTGGCGACGATGGCGGCATCGCCGATCGGGCGGCGCTCCGCCGTCCATGTGCTGGTCGGCGCGACGGCGGCGTCGATCCTGCTCGGCATTCTCCAGCAAGTCCACGCCATCGGCTATCTCTATGCGTTCACGAGCTTCGGCGGCGCCGTCGGCTTCTTCGCCAACCGCAACCATCTGGCGACGCTCTGCCTCATGACGATGCCGTTCGCCGCCGCGCTCGCGATCTCCGGCGTCGGCGCGGGGCTCGACCGGACGATCGGCCGCAGGCTCATCGCCGGCTGCGCGATCGCGCTCATGACGGCGGGCACCCTCGTCGTCGAGTCCATCGCGGGCTGGATCTTCCTGGCGCCGTCGCTGATCGGCTGCCTGCTGGTCCATCAGCGCGGGGAACGCGGCGGGCTCAGGCGCCGCACGGCGTGGATCGCCGCGGCGGCGGTCGCGCTCGGCCTGGTCGTGGCCGTCGTCGCGTCGCTGTCGATCGGCGATCTCGACCAGCAGGCCACCGGCATCCGGCCGCGCGAGCGCCGGGAGAGCATACGGCTCACGCTGGATGCGGCGCGCGACGTCTTTCCGCTCGGCAGCGGGGCAGGCAGCTTCGTGAGCCTCTATCCGAGCTACGAGAACCCGGCCAATGCGAGCACGACCTACGTCAACCATGCCCACAGCGACTATATCGAGCTGCTGCTGGAGGGCGGCGTTCCCGCGATGCTGCTCCTGGGCGCGTTCCTGATCTGGTGGATCGGGCGCTTCCGGCCGGTATGGCGTCCCGGCAGCGAGGCCGGCTCCCTTGCCCGCGCCGGCTTCCTGGCGATCGCCGTGCCGCTGGCGCACAGCCTGGTCGACTATCCGTTCCGCACCGCCGCGATCGCCGCGGTCGCGGCGATGGCGTGCGGCATGCTCGCATCGGCGGACGGCGAACGCGCCGCCTCGCCGCGGCCGCGCGGCCGGCGCCATGGCGCCGGCGCCGCGATGATCGTGCTGACGCGGCCATCCGAACCCGGCGCCGGCGCGGTGGCGGCGCGCTCCTAAGCCGGCGGCGGCAATGAACAAATTGCACAGCCGGCCCATCTCCGTTAGCTGACGGGCTGCTGAATAAATCCCGGAAGGCCCGAGCGGCGCGGCCGGGATAGGCGAGTGAACCGAGTGATGGCGGACGACAACGACGACAAGCGGCCGGCTGACGCTCGCGACGTGCAGCCCGCGCGGGGCAACCGCGCCGTGCCGTCGCTGCCCGGCGCCGGCGCGCTGGCGCTGCCCAGGAGCGAAGCCGTCGCCGGCCAGCAGCAGCTCGACGTCAACGAGCTGCTCCGCATCCTCAGCAAGTGGAAATGGCTGATCCTCGGGATCGTCGTCGCCTGCGTCCTGCTGTCGGTGGTGGTGACGCTGGCGATGACGCACATCTACAAGGCGACCACCACGATCGAGATCAACGCGCAGCCGCTGCAGGTGATGGGCTCACAGCAGGAGGCGACGACGCCATCGCAGAACGACAGCCAGTTCCTGCTCACCCAGCTCGGCCTGTTGCGCAGCCGGGCGCTCGCGGATCGCGTCGCGCGGACGCTCGACCTCGGGTCCGACGACAGCTTCGCGGGCGGCGCGACGCGCGACGCGCGGGACGATTCCGCCGCCTCCCGCCTCGTCGGCAACCTCAACGTCGTTCCGGCGCCGGGCAGCGATCTGATCGAGATCAGCTATACCGACGAGAATCCGGAGCGCGCCGCCCGCATCGTGAACACGTTCACGGCGAGCTTCATCGCGATGTCGCTGGAGCGCCGCTACAACGCCACGGCCTATGCGCGCGCGTTCCTGCAGACGCGGCTGGCCGCGATCCGCACCCGGCTCGAGCAGACCGAGCGGCAGCTCGTGGAATATGCCCAGAAGCAGGGCATATTGGAGCTTGGCGAGAGCAGCGGGTCGCAGCCGGCGAACGATTCGCTCGCCGCGCAGTCGCTCACGTCGCTGAACCAGGCGCTGGCGCAGGCGACGACCGAGCGGATCACCGCGGAACAGCGCTATCGCGAGGCGAAGACCAGCCGCACCACCGAGCAGGTGATGAACAATCCGGTGGTGCAGCAATTGCGGACGCAGCGCGCCCAGTTGCAGGCGCAGTACGACCAGAAGCTGTCGACCTTCAAGCCCGACTATCCCGAGATGCTCGCGCTGAAGGCGCAGATGAACACCGTCGACGCGAGCGTCCGGCAGGAGACGAGCAATGTTTCCGGAACGCTGGCATCCGCCTATCAGGAGGCCGTATCGCGGGAAGGGCAGCTGCGCGGCCAGGTCGCGGCGCTGCGCGGCAGCGTCCTCGATCTGCGCTCGCGCGGCATCCAGTACAACATCCTCCAGCGCGACGTGGACACCAACCGGGCGCTCTACGACGCGCTCCTGCAGCGCTACAAGGAGATCGGCGTCGCCGGCGGCATCGGCGAGAGCGAGGCGTCGGTGGTCGATCCCGCGCGCCAGCCGCATTCGCCGTTCCGGCCCAACGCCCTGCTCAATCTCGGCGTCGGCATCGCGCTCGGCCTCGTGCTTGGCTTCGCCGCGGCGTTCGGCATCGAGTTCGTCGACGACACCATCAAGTCGCCCGAGGACGTCATCAACAAGCTGAAGATCCCGGTGCTCGGCCTCGTGCCCAAGCTGCCCAAGGACAGCTCGCTCACCGACGAGCTCGCCGATCGCCGCTCGGAGATCGCCGAGGCCTATTTCTCGATCCTGACGGCGCTCCAGTTCGTCGGGTCGAACGGCATCCCGCGTTCGCTGCTGATCTCCAGCTCGCGCGCCGCCGAGGGCAAGACGTCGACCGCGCTGTCGCTCGCGCAGAGCCTCGCGCGGGTCGGCGGATCGGTGCTGCTGATCGATGCCGATCTTCGCAAGCCGTCGTTCAAGGGCGACATCGCGCCCGGTCGCGGCCTGTCGTCGCTGCTCACATCGACCCAGTCGATCGACGAGCATATCGTAAGCACCTATGTCGACAATCTCTCGCTGCTCACGGTCGGCGCGATCCCGCCCAATCCGGCCGAGCTGCTGGCGACCCCGCGCATGGGCATGATCCTGCGCGAGGCGCTGGATCGGTTCGACATCGTCGTGGTGGACGGGCCGCCGGTGCTCGGGCTGGCCGATTCGCCGAACCTCTCGGCGCTGTGCGAGGGGACCGTGATGGTGATCGAGGCGGGCGGCGTCCGCCGCCCCGTCGTCCTGAACTCGCTGAGCCGGCTCGCCGCCGCCAACGCGCGCGTGCTCGGCACCGTGCTGAACAAGTATAATCCGAAGACGGCCGGCAGCTACGGCTATGGCTACGGCTATGGCTATGGCTCGAACGAGCGGTATGGCGATCAGGCCGAGAAGCTGCCGCAGATCGATCTGGTATCGTGACGGACCGCCGCCGGCGGGGCAGGCAGGCGTGGCGGCGGCCGGAGCCCCGGGCGATCGTCGTCTTCCTGCTGGCCGCCGCCGGGGCGCTGCTGATCGCCTGGCTCATCGCGCGCAACGCGGCGCTGCAACTGCTCGACGAGGACGAGCCCGTGACCGCGCTGCGCTTCTCGCCGCCGGGCGGCCGCGCGCTGGCGGAGGTGGCGCTGGATCAGGTCGTCGCGGCCGATGGCGTGGTGGGTCCGCAAAGCCACGCGCTCTTCGAGGAGGCGCTGCGGCGCGCGCCGCTGCTCGCCGATCCGCTGATCCTGGCGGGGCTGGAGGCGAGTGCCGCCAATGATACCGATCGTGCCCGCCGGCTGATGGAGGAGGCGCGCCGTCGCGATCCGCGCTCGGTGATCGCGCGATCCTGGCTGATCGACTATTATCTCGGGCAGGGCCGTTATGCGGCGGGTCTCGGCGAAGTCGGCCCGCTGATGGTGCTGGAGGGCGATGCCCAGCCGGCCATCCTCGCGATGGTCACCGCGCTGATCCGGATACCGCGCGCGCGGCCGGCGCTCGTCGCCGTGCTGCGCACCGATCCATGGTGGCGGGTCGGCTTCTTCCAGCAGGCGAGCACCAGCCCGTCGCTCGTGCCCGCGATGGCGTCGCTGCTGCTCGCCGCGCCCAATCGCGCCAACCCGCTCGGCGCCGCACGCGAACAGCAGGCGCTGCTGCAGGGGGTGGCGTCGCAGGGGCGCTATGCGCTCGCCCGCGAGATGTGGCTCGCGCAGCTGCCGCCCGCCGCGCGCGGCGGCCTCCCCGCGATCTACGACGGGAATTTCCGCGGGCTGCCGGGCGTGCCGCCCTTCAACTGGCGGCTCCACGATGCGCCGGGGAACGTCGTCGGGCGCGTCGACGTCGCCGATCTTCCGGAACGGTCGGCGCTCCAGATCAGCGCCGATGGCGATGAGAGCGCGCCGGTCGCCGAGCAGCTCGTGCTGCTGCCGCGCGGCGGCTACTCGCTGTCCTTCAAGGTGCGCCGGCTCCCGGAGGCGGATCCGGGCGCGGCCGGTCTCGGCGTGGTCGTCCGCTGCATGCCGGGCACCATGCTCGCGTCGCTCTCCTTCGATCCGCCGGCCGCCGCCGCGACGCGGACGCTGGACTTCGACGTTCCGGCCGGCTGCCCAGCCATCGCGGTGCGCTTCCTGGTGCGGCCGGGGGAGAGCCCGGGTCCGGTCGACGCGCAGCTCACCGCCGTCGCCATCCAGCCTCGGAGCGCCGCACCGCGCGCGGGCGGAACCGGGCATGTCCGCGCGGGCTGAGAACGGCGGCGCGCTCCTATCGGCGTGACGCCGCGCGATCGCGGACCATGGCGAGCGCGGCCAGATAGCGGTCGATGACGATGCGCTCGTCATAGTCGCGCTCGGCTTTCGCGCGGCTCGCGGCGCCCATCTCCGCCCGCCTCCCGCCGGACAGCCGGGCCATCGCCTGCATGGATCGCGCCAGCGCGGCGGCATCGCGGGGAGGCACCACGAAGCCGTTGCGTCCGTCGTCGACGACATCGCGGCAGCCGGGCATGTCGGTGGTGATGATCGGCTTGCCCATCGCCGCCGCCTCGAGGAGCGTGCGCGGCGTGCCTTCGCGGTAGTAGCTCGGGAGCACGACGCAATCCGCGGCGGCGATGTGGGGACGCACATCGGCGGCCGATCCCAGATAGTCGATCGCCCCTTCCCGCTGCCACGCCGCGATCGTCGCCCGGGGCACGCCGGCGCTCCCCTCGTCGATGAAGCCCAGGATGCGGATGCGCGCGTCGGGATGAAGCGCGCGCACGGCTCGCCCCGCCTCGACATATTCGCCGATGCCCTTCTCCCACAGCAGGCGCGCGATCAGGAGGAAGGTCAGCGGTCCCTCGGGCCTGGCCGCCGGCGCGAACCGCTTAAGATCGATGCCGGAGCCCGGCAGCAGGTCGATCACGTCCGGCGGCACGAGGCGGGCCGCGAGGAAGAGCGCCATGTCGTCGCGGTTCTGGAAGAACACTCTGGCGGAGCGCCGCAGCGCGATCCGGTACAGCAGCTTCAGGATCCGCGCGGTCGCACCGGATTCGTTGAAGACGAGGCCGAGCCCGGGGACGTTGTTGATGACCGGAACCCGGCACAGCGCGGCGGCGAGCGAGGCATAGACGTTCGGCTTGGCGGTATAGGCCAGGATGCAATCCGGCCGCTCGCGCCGGATGACATGGAGCAACCGCATGAGCAGACGCAGCTCCTGGAGCGGCGCGCGGCCATGTGGCCGCATCGGCAGCTCGGCAAAGGCGCAACCGAGCCGCTCGACCGCCGCGCTGTGCCCGTCGCGCGGCGCCGCGACGACGACCGAATAGCCCGCCGAGAGCAGGCTCTTCACCAGGCCGCCGCGGAAATTCACGACGTTCCACGAAGAGTTTATGGCAAGCAGGATCCTGCCGATCCCCGCGCCGCCCGCGGCCTCCGGACGCTCCGCCGGCGACGCCGTCGATCCGCTGGGCTCCACCTGGCTCGCCGGTATCAGGCGAAGGGAAGGAAATGATAGGGCAGCCACGATTTGGCGTTGGAAGCGAAGTTCAGCCACACGAACAACACCGCGCCATAATAGAGCACGACCAGATAGCTGAAGATCCGCTCGGAAGCCGCTGATTTCCCCAATGCACCGGGCAGGTTGCCAAACACCAATATCTGTATCGGTATGAAGTACAGGCCGATCCGGTCAACAGCGGTGGAAGATGGAAACACGAAAAGAACACCGATCATGGCCAGCGCGCAGAACGAGAACAGCATCCACAGGAACCGCGACGTGTCGCCGAGGCTGAACCGATGGCGATAGATGAGGAACAGGGTGGCTGGAACGGCGTTCATCATCAGGCGGATCAGCGCGCCGGAAGAATCGAATGCCGCCTGCCGATCCACATACATCGAGTAGAAGACCGTCGCCCTGCTCCGCACCACCAGGAAATAGAAGATCAGCGTCACCAGCGCGAGCGGGATGAGGAGCGCCTTTCTGTCGCGGACGATCGCCAGCCCCGCCAATGGCAGGATGCAGAGCGAGCTGCCGTGGAACACGGCGGCGGCGGCGACCCACCCGATGAAGCTGTAGAACGAGCGCCGCTCGAAAGCCAGTATCGCCAGCAGCACGAACCCGATCGCCGCCGCCTGACGAACATATCCCATCCCCACGACGATGAGGAGATACGGCACCGATGCCGTTACGGCCAACCACTTATCGGCCTGCTGCTGAACGAACTTCGTCAAGCCATACATCAGGATCGCCGCGCAGACGCAATTCGGCCCGTAGAAGCTGAAGCCGAGCCGCGTCGATACCCAGGCAAGCGCGCCGAAACCCGGATCCTTGTAACCCAGCGCGCCGGAGAAGCTGACGTAACTTATGCGATTGACCATGTCCTGGTAATTATACCAGTCGGTGCCGACCTGGTAACGCAGCCCGATCAGCACCGTGAACAGCAGCACGAGGAAGATCATTCCCAGCCCGCCGCGGTTCCGGTCGAACTCGCCCCGCGCCCTCAGGACGATCGAGGACAGCGCCGGAACGGCGAACATGGACCAGTAGACCAGCATCCTATGCCGGCCCGCTCGAGCGCTGTCGGGTGCGCGCCAGTATGCCGACCGTCAGCGACAAGGCCGGCGGCAGGCCGAGTGCCGGCACGCCCTTCACGCTGAGCACATCGAAATGCCGCTTCAGCTCCGCGACGAGCGCGACATAGCTGAAGCCCTTGTGTTCCCGCCGGGCCACCTTGTCGGGCCGCCGCAGCGTCGCGGCGATCAGCTCCCGAAAGGCATAGGGCTCCACCGCACCGAAGCCGAAGCGCTTCACGAGATATTTGGCGAGGAAGACCGGGCCCATTTCATTCGGCACCGATATGAAGACATGGCCGTCGGTCACCCGCGCCAGCTCCGCCAGATACTCGCGCATCACGACGTCCGGGATATGCTCGAGCGTCTCCAGCGCGATGGCGACGTTGAACGCGCCATCGGCGAACTGCCGGACGGCCCGGGGATCCGTGGTCTCGATCAGGGTGACGCCGGGGCGATCGGCGAGCGCCGCGCGCCCGGCGTCCAGCCCCCCTTCCCAATTCGCGTCGAGGCCGACGTAGCGCTCCGGTTCCGCGGGAAGATAGGACACCGATTTCGCATCGAAGCACCCCAGCTCGATCACGCGCAACGCTCCCGCGACGTGCGATCTCACCATCTCCTCGAGCCATCTGTAGCGCGAGAGATGGTAATAGCCTCGGATCCTGGAGCTCGTGAACAGCCGCTCGTTGTAACCCAGCTTGTTCGCCAACTGCCGCTCCTCCGCCTGGCCGATCCACGATGCCGCTCGACATGCCCCGTCCGGCTACGATCGGCGGGATCGTCCGCGCCGGCGGCGGCCGGCGTCCGCTCGCGGTCGGCCGCGTACCGGGATCATCGCCGCGGCGCCGCGATGTCGCCGGTCGGGCCGGCCTTGCCCCAGCGGATCGCGTTGGCCAGCAGCACGCGGCCGCGAAGTCGCGGCTGCCCGGACAGGAAATACCCGCCGCCGGGATTGGCCGCTCCGCCCGAGAAGGTGACGTCCTCCAATGTCACCGCGCCCGAGAGCGAGGCGATCGGCGTGTTCGGCCCGATGCCGCCGCCGGCATAGGCCAGCCGACAGCGCTTGAAATAGGCCGCGCGATTGGTCGTCACCAGGCCCCTGCCGGTCGCGCCGCGAACGCTGAAGCTGCAATCGGTGAAGCGGCCGCCGGCGCCGTAGAGCAGATATTTGCGCGATTGCGCCGAGCGTCCGTAGGCCGGGCTGACGGCATCGTCGAAGGTGCTGCCGCTCACCACGGCGGTCTCCGAGAGATTGGCCACCGTGCCGTGCACCTGGCACGCCTGGATGGACACGTCGTCCTTCGAGAGCCAGAACGCATCGCCGCTGCCCCTGGATCTGGCGCCCGGCGGGAAGCCCTGCCAGAATACGCAGTCGCGCACCGCGATCGAACGCGAGTTGCCGGCATTCGCGACGAGGCCGACGCCGACGTTGTTCTCGAACGTGCACCCGTCGAACAGGAGGTTCGAGGCCCAGTCCGCCCCGTTCGGCTCGACATCGACGCCGGCATGCGGGCGGCTGCCGATCGGCCCCTGCGAGGTGTTGGAGAAGGTGCATTGCTGGAACGTCAGCCCCGATCCGCCGATGATGGACATGCCCTGCCGGCCGTTGCGATCGCATCGGACGTTGCGGAACCGGATATTGTCGGCCGCGGCGTCGCTCGTCCGCCGGCCGCGGGCGCGCAGGTACACGCCGTCGAGGCCGTTGTTGCGGGCCACGACATTGTCGACCGTCAGATCGCTGACATCGAGCAGGCCGAGGCCATCGGCATGGAGCTGGATGTCGACGCTCCAGCTCCCGCCGACGATCAGCCGGTCCATGTTGCCGTCGAGCGTCAGGTTCTCGATCCGCACGCCGCGCGCCGACGACACCAGGACGAGGCTGCCGATGGTCGCGGCATAATTCTTGTCGTTGAGCTGGCCCTTGCCCCGATGGTCGAACCGCTCGCCGCTGACCGGATCGAAGGCGCCATAGTGCAGCCCGTCGTTCAGCTTCATCGTGGCACCATTGCCGAGGATGGCGATATTGTCCACGCCGGCGATCGCCAGGATCGGCTGAACGCGGTAGGACGCGCCATCGGCGACGCCGCTGAAGGTCTGCCGGCCCACGCGATACACCGCGTTGCGGCGCATCGCGATCACGCCGCCCTTGCCGGCGCCGACGGCCTGTCCCAGCGCCTGGAACGCCGCGGTATCATCGGCGACGCCGTCGCCGCGCGCGCCGAACTGCTCGGGCGTCAGCGCCGCGCCCGCCGATCCTTCCCCCGCCGCCCACGCCGCCGGCGACGGCGCGGCGACCGCCAGCGCGGCCAGCGACGCCATGAACGCCCGCCGATCCCGATCGGGCGCGGCTGCGGCGGCGCCCGGCCTGTCGGGCGGGGCGACGCGCGGGATCAAGCTGAACTGGGCCATCGCAGATCCGTCTTTTCCGCCGAGGCGGCGCTACCGATGCCGCGCACCGATGATCTCGTCATAGAGCTTCAGGTGATCGTTTGCACATGACGACAATGTGAACCGATCGCCATGCCGCCGCGCGGCCGCGGAGAAGCCGACGTAGCGCCGCTCGTCCGCCACCGCCGCCAGTATCGCGTCGGCCAGCGCCTCCGGCCGGCGCGGCGGAACCAGCAGCCCGCTGCCGCCATGCTCGACGATTTCCGAGCACCCGCCCACGTCGGTGGCGACGGCGGGCAGCCCCGACATCGCCGCCTCGATCAGCGTGATCGGCAACCCCTCGTGGCGGGAGGCGAGCACCAGCAGGTCGGCGTCCGCCATCAGCGCGGCGACGTCGCCGCGCGTGCCGAGCAGCTCGACATGCGCGCCCATGGCGCGGGCGGCGATCTCGCGTTCGATCGCGGCGCGCTCGCCGCCCTCGCCGGCGATGCTGAAGCGCACGCCGCGGCCCTGCTCCGCCAGCCTGGCCGCGACGATCGCGGCGGCCGCGACGAGCGTCGGATAGTCCTTCTGCGGGGTGAGATTGCCGACGCTCAGGATCTTCACGTCGCGCGGCAGGCGGGTACGCGGTTCGGCCCTTGCGAAGCTCGCGGGAACGCCGTTGTGGATGAGCGTGATCGGCCTGGTCACGTTCCGGGCGAGCAGCGCCGCGCAGGCCTCGCAGATGCCGACATAGCGATCCACGAACCTGTCGAAGAGCCGGAACAGGACGCGCGGAAAGCGGAAGACGACATTGTGGTGGGTATAGACCGTCGGCGTCCGGACGAGGCCGAGCGACTGGAACAGGAGCCCGTTGCCGAGATGCATGTGCACCACGTCCGGCCTGAACCGCCGCACCGCGCGCCGGAGCCGCCATGCGCCGAGCAGGACGTTGCGGCGCGTCTCGTGGCCCAGCGGACCATAAGTGACGCCAGCGGCGTCCAGGGCGTCCTTGCAGGCCCGCTCGAACGCCGCGCTCGCCCCGAGCGCGGCGGCATCCGAGATGTAGACGACATGGCAGCTATGTCCCCGGCGCGCATATTCGATCGAGAGATTCCGGACCAGCATCTCGATGCCGCCGGATTCGGCGACCGAGGCGATCATCGACAGGATTCTCAATCGATGCCCTCCGCCGCGACGCGGGATCGTTAGGGGGAGGGCGCCATGCCCGCAAGCCGCTCCGAACCTTGACTTTAGCTGCCGATCGCTCTGTTGGTTCTCGCGGTTCCTCAGGCCACGGTCCATCGAAAGGTCGTCCCGAGCATGGAAGCAGCGCCGCCAGCCGGCCGCGAGTCCCGGCCGCCGGCGGACCGCCTGTCCCCGCGCTGGTGGCAGACCCGGCGGTTCGCGATACTGGCGGCGATCCTCTCGGCGGCGCCACTGCTCTGGCCCGCCGTGCCGCCGCTGTTCGATCTGCCGGGCCATATGGGACGCTACCGCGTGGAGCTGGCGATCGGCGGGCAGCCATGGCTCCGGCAATGGTATGATTTCCGCTGGTCGCT
Organism: uncultured Sphingomonadaceae bacterium; assembly: GCA_964245925.1. Lineage (GTDB taxonomy): Bacteria > Pseudomonadota > Alphaproteobacteria > Sphingomonadales > Sphingomonadaceae > Solisphingomonas. The sequence continues at coordinate 9,692 of CAXTPE010000015.1, read as the reverse complement.
GATCGGCAACCTGGGCGTCGACCTGCTGATCCTGCCGCTGGCGCCGGTCCTCGGCCTGGAGCTTGCGGTCAAGCTCATCGTGCTCACCATCCCCGCGCTGACCGCGTCCGGGCTGCTCTGGATCGCCCGCGAGCTGCACGGCCGCATCCCGCCGACCGCGCTGTTCGCGCTGCCGCTCGCCTATGGCTACCCCTTCCAGTTCGGCTTTCTGAACTTCGCGCTCGCCATGGCGCTGGCGCTGAACGGCTTCGCGCTCTGGCTCCGGCTCGGGCGCGCCGGCCGGCTGCGGCTGCGCATGCTGGTCTTCGTTCCGGCGTCGTGCCTGCTGTGGCTGTGCCATATCTTCGGCTGGGCCATGTTCGGCGTGCTCGCCTTCTCGTCCGAGGTGTTCCGCTATCGCGACGGCGGGCGCGGCTGGCCCGACGCATGCCTGCGGGCGGCCGTCGCCTGCCTGCCGCTGGCGCTGCCGATCGCGCCGATGATCGTCTCGCGCCTCGATGGCGACACCGTGGGCGGCTTTCGCGGCTGGCTCGACGTACGATCGAAATGCACCTCGCTCTTCATGGTGCTCCGCGATCGCTGGATGGCGTTCGACGTGGCGTCCGCCGGCCTGCTCTACCTGCTCGTGCTCGCGGGATTCCGCCGGCGATGGCTGGGCTTCAGCCGCGAGGGCGGCACGGCGGCGCTGCTGCTGTTCGGCATGTTCCTCGCGCTCCCCCGGGTCGTGTTCGGTTCCTATTATGCCGACATGCGGCTGGTGCCGTTCGCCATCGCGCTGGCGCTCGTGGCACTTCGGCCGGCGGCGCGACTGTCGGCGCGGCGGACGACGGCGCTCGCCTGCGCGGGGATCGCGTTCGTGGCGCTGCGGCTGATCGGGACGACGGCGAGCTACGCCCTGTACGATCGCAGCTACGCCCGCGAGCTCGCCGCGCTGGACCATGTGCCGCGCGGCGCGGCCGTCGTCAGCTTCGTCGGCCGCCATTGCGACGATGGCTGGGCGAACGCGCGGCTGGAGCATCTGCCGGGGATGCTGCTCGTGCGCCGGCTCGCCTATTCCAACGATCAATGGGCCGAAGCCGGCGCGCAACTGCTCACGACCCGCTTCGCCGCCGCCGATGGCTATCAGCATGAGCCGTCGCAGATCGTCGCGGAGCTCGGGTGTCGCGGCGCCTGGTGGCGGCCGGCGCATCCGCTCAAGGCATCGCAGCCGTCCTCGGGGCAGCCGATCCGCCTCGTCCTCGAGCGCTTTCCCCGCGACGCCTTCCAATATGTCTGGCTGATCGCCCCGCCCCCCTATGATCCGGCGCTGGCCCGCGGCCTCGCGCCGGTCTGGCGATCGGGCACGAGCGTGCTCTATCGCATCGATCGCGATGCCGCATCCCGCCCGGGCGGGGTCAGGCCGTCCGGGGCAGGGCCTGGTACACGTTGACGCCCTTCGCCCGGTAGATCGGCCGATAGCCCGCGAGCGCCGCCGCAAGCTGCGACCGCGCCCAGGCCGGCAGCGGATCGGCATCGTCGGTGACGATGAAGTCCGGCCGGCTCGCCAGCACGCGGGCCACCTCGGCGGCGGGATCTCCCCTGATGATGGTGGCCTGCCGGGTGAACAGGAAATTGGGGATGACGAACCGGGTCGGCGGCAGCGGCGCGCCGGTCAGCCGGTAGAGCACGCAGAGCTGGTAGTTCGTCACGAACAGCGTCGGCGTCCGGCCGGCGGACGCGCGCTCGATCAATCCGGCGATCTTTCTCGGCTGATCGCCGTTCGCGTTCATGTCGCGGAGCAGATCGACCTGCGCCCGCTCGACGGGAATGAAGGCGATGATCCCCGACAGCAGCAGGATCGCCCGGCCCCCGCCCGGCCCTTCCGCGACGCCGGCCCAGGACAGCAGCGCCCGGATCGCATAGGCGGACAATATCGCGAGCGGCGGGAGCGCGTTCAGGAAATAATGCGGGTAGAAATGCAGCGATGCCGAGGCGGCGAGCAGCTCGCCGAACAGCCAGACCGTCGCCAGCAGCGGCAGCGCGTCCGGCGCGCGCCGCCGTCGCCAGCTCGTGACCAGCGCGACGATGGCGATCGGCGCCAGGGCGAGCAGCGGCCAGAGCGAGTCGACGGTGGTCGCGAGGCGCTGGGCGATCATCGTCACGCCGGGGTGGATGCTCGCATATGCCGCGCCGAAGCCGAAGCTCGAATAAAGGAACATCGGCAGCTCGCCCGCGCGCAGGAACACGGCCGCGGCGATCAGCATCGGCACCGCGCTGAACAGCCCGAAGGCGAGCGCGAGCACGGCCGCCGCCGCGATCGTCGACCGACGACAGGCGATCAGCATCACGAGCACCGCGCCGGCCACCGCGCCGCCCGGCACCAGCGGCACGATCTTGATGGCGATGGCGATGCCGCAGGCGAGCCCCGCCGCCGAGATCAGCATCAGCCGCTTCCCGAAGCCGGCCGCCGTCAGCGCCCGGTACAGGAGGATCACCGCCAGCACGGTGAAGGGCGTCAGCAGGATTTCGGTCAGCGTCGAGAACCCGCCGATGGTCGAGGCGAAGGCGATGTAGATCAGCCCCGAGAAGAACGCCTGCCGACGCGACAGCCCCCCGATTTCCGCCAGCAGGCTGACGAGCGCCGCGCTCGCCCATATGAACGAGGCCCCGATCAGGCGCACGGCGAGGACGCTCTGGCCGAACAGGCCGAGACCCAGCGCCAGGATGAACGACGATCCCACCGGCTTGTTGTCGAAGAGACGTTCATAGGGCAGGTGGCCATGCAGGATCTCGCGAGCCGAAAGCGCGAAGATCGGCTCGTCCGGGTTGATGACCGCCGGCCGGAAGCTCGGGAACCGGGCCAGCAGCACGCCGAGCAACAGCAGCAGGGCCGTGCCGGCGAAGCGTCGCCAGCGGATCGGCGCGCTGGCCTGGTCCGGCTGCGCCCGGATTGGAACGACGTCCATGCGTGGCCTCCCGCCGGCCTCGCCCGACCTGCCGGGCCCGGCAGGGCCGCGGCGGCGGCGGGACGACGGCTTAGGAGCGGGAGCCATCCGAAGCAACGGATTTTGAGCGGGAACAGGCTGGACGCGCTGGCCCGCCGAGGCGGGCGGGCGCCTTGCAAGTCTGTGTGAAATGGGCTTGGGAGGCCCCATGCAGGATCATGAACGCCGCACGGGGCTGCGCCGCCGGCTGCGCAAGATCCTGGCGGTCGCGGCCAATCTGGCGGCACTTCCCATCGCCGCCGCCTGGCCGCGATCCCGCCGCCAGTGGGTGTTCGGGCATGAAGGGGATGTGTTCGCCGGAAACCCGAAATATCTCTTCCTCTGGATCGCGGCATATCGGCCCGACCTGCGGGCGACGTGGCTGACCGGCAGCGACGCGACGCGCCGCATGCTGCTGGCGAACGGCTATGCCGTCCGGATGCGCTGGTCGGCGGGCGGGATGCTGGCGGCGTTGCGCGCCCGCACCTTCGTCTTCGCGCATGATGTCGCGGATGTCGCCGCGCCGTTGAGCTGGGGCGCGACCCGGCTGAACCTCTGGCACGGCGTCGGGCTGAAGGCGATGCAGGTCGCCCGCGCGCGCGGGCGGCGCCTGCGCGGCTGGCTGCGCGGCCTGCTCTTCATACCCTATGACCGGGTGGTCACGACATCGGACCTGATGCAGGCGCATTTCGCGGCGCAGTTCGAGCTGCCGCCGGATCGCTGCCCGCAACTGGGCTACCCCCGCCTGGACTGCGCCGCCGACGAGCGCCTGCGCGACGCCGCCCGCAGGATCGACGCGCGGCTCGATTTCGCCGTGAACCCCGGCGGCTTCGCGGAAATCTATATCTACCTGCCCACCCACCGCGACAGCCACCGGCCCTTCCTCCAACGCGCGGTGCCGGATGTCGCGCGGCTCACGGACATCCTGCGACGGCGCAACGCCCTGCTCTACGTGAAAGTCCATCCGCGCACTGCCGAGACCGTGACGTACAACTCCCATCTGCGCCGCTGGCCGCCGCAGATCGACTTCTATGCCTATATGGACTGTTTCGATCTGCTGATTACCGATTACTCGTCGGTGCTGTACGATTTCATCGCGATACGCGATACCGGGCTGCTGCTGTATACGTTCGACTATGACGAGTATGTCGCCGAGGATCGGGTGCTTCTTCATGGCTTCGAAGAGAATATAGCCGGGTTGCGCATCGGGCACTTCGACGATCTGTGCGCGACGCTGCGGGACGGGGCCGCGCTCGGATCCGCCGACGCCATGCGCGTTCAGGCTGTCCGGCAACGGTTCTGGGGAGGATCCGGGCAGCCGGCCTCGAAGGCGATCGTGGACTATGTGATGGCGGCGCCCGCGTCCGGCGGTCCGGCACGGCATCGGAAGAGCTGAGCGTCGCCGGCCGCCATGTCGATAGCCTATCTTGTCCTCGCCCATGCCGCCGACGAGCAGCTCGAGCTCCAGGTGACGACGCTGCTGGAAGACGAGGCCTCGTTCGTGTATCTGCATCTCGATCTGAAATGTCTCAGCCTGGGGTGGCTGGAGACTTTCCGTCATCCACGATTGTGCGTGCTGCGGCGCTTCAGCGTCAACTGGGCCGGCTGTTCGATCGTCAGGGCGACGCGGGCGGTGCTGGAGGCGGCCTATCGGCATCGCCCGAACGAGAAGTTCGTCCTGCTGAGCGGAAGCTGCTTTCCCCTGATGGCGGCCGCCGCCATAAACGCGTCCCTGCATGATGAAGCCGGGTCGATCGTCTCGCTCTGGGGAGAGATCGATCCGCGTGGCGACTCCCGGCAACTCGGCCGCTCCATCGTCTCGCGCTTCTACCCCTATGACATCGCCTGGCTGAACCCGCATCGCGGGCATTGGCAGCATCTCCTCTGGTCGCTGTACTGCCGCCTGAACCGTCGCCTCGGCTATCGGCGAAGGCTGGATCCGATCCGGTTGTGGAAGGGATCGATGTTCTTCGTGATCGACCGGGAGCTGGCCGGCCTCGCGCTGGCGGATCAGCCGAGGCTGGACGAGGCGCTGCGATATTCGCACGCGCCGGACGAGATCTTCTTTTCCACGCTGTACGCATGGCAGCTTGAACGGCGCGGCGACATCCCGCGCCTCGTCGCGGAATCGGACGATCTCCAGGGCCGTCATTTCATCCGCAAGCACGGGATCAGACGATCATTGTGGGAGCGCCTGACGCGGACGCCGGATGATCGGCGGCTCCGCCCCGAGGACATCCCGGATGCGCTGGCGAGCGGCGCGCTCTTCGCGCGCAAGTGCGGCCTTGCGGTATGCAGGCTGCTGAAGGACGGCGCGAGGGCCTGACGCGGTCGCCGGGCGGGAGGCGAGCCTCATACCGCGACCGGCAGCACGGTCTTTATCACGTCCTCATAGCTTCCCTGCTCGATCACGGCGCCGCGTTCCAGCCGGTAGATGACGTCGCATCCCCGCAGCGTGGTCACGCGATGCGCGATGATGAGGACCGTCAGTTCCCGGCCCAGCCGCCCGATCGCCTGCATCACCGAAGCCTCGGTCGCGTCGTCGAGCGCGCTGGTGGCCTCGTCCAGCACCAGCAGCGTCGCGTGCTTGTAGAGCGCGCGGGCGATGCCGATGCGCTGCCGCTGCCCGCCGGAGAGCCGCACCCCCCGCTCGCCGACGAAGGCATCGAAGCCGTCGGCCTGTTCGTCGATGAAGCCGATGATGTCGGCCTTGGCCGCCGCGTCGCGGGCGCGCGCCTCGTCGATGTCCTGGCGCGGCACGCCGAAGGCGATGTTCTCGATGATGGTGGCATCGGAGAGATAGATATGCTGCGGGACATGCGCGATCCGGCTCTGCCAGGCGGCGGCCGATACCGGGTCGAGCGGCTGCCCGTCGATGCGGATGGCGCCCTGGCTCGGCATGAGCAGGCCCATCACGAGATCCATCGCCGTGCTCTTGCCGCTGCCGGTGCGGCCGACGAAACCGACCCGCGCGCCCTTGGGAATATGGATGTTGATGTCGCGCAGCACCCAGGTGGCGCCCTTGCCGTAGCCGAAGGACACATTGTCGAAGGCGACGTCGCGCTGGAACGGCAGCGGCGCCACCTTGCGCACCGCCAGCAGATGGGCCGGCATCGGCTCCTCGAGCACGTCGAGGATCTGGAGGAAGTTCGCGCGGTTGCCCATGATCTGGGTCCAGCCGTTGTAGATGATCTGGAGCAGCGGCAGCAGGCGCTGCGCGCCCAGCGCGAGCGCGCCCAGCACGGGCAGCGAGGCGACCAGTCCGCCGGGCTTGCCGCTCAGCACCAGCGCCAGCACCGCGATCATCACCATGCCAGCGCCCTCGATCACGAAGCGCGGCGCGGCGGCGATCAGGGCGTTGGTGGCCTGGGCGTCGCGCAGCCGCGTGTCCATGCGCGCGAACTTGTCGAGATAGATCGGCTGGGCATGATCGATCAGGACGTCGCGGATGCCGCCGAGCCCTTCCTGCACGGTCTGGATCAGCTGCGTCTGGGTGCGCGAGATGACATAGCTGTTGCGCCGCAGCCGCGCGCGCGTGCTGAACGAGACGAGCAGGTAGACGATGCTGAATCCCGCCCCGGAGGCGAGCGCGACCGATGCATCGACGAGCATCAGGCCGCCGAAGATGAAGAGCGCGATAATCAGCGAGGTGAGCCCGAACATCACCGGCATCATCATGCCCGTGACGACCTGCTGGACCTTGCCGATGCCGGCGATCGTCTCGCTGGTGTTGCGCGCGACGTGATAGCCGTAGGGCTGGTAGAGGATCCGCTGGTAGACCGCGACGCCGAGATCATAGCCCAGCCTGAACACGAACTTCTGGCTCGCCCAGGCGAGCAGGATGCGGATCGCCGCGGACAGGATCGCGATCACCACGAACAGCGCGGTGAGCGCCAGCACCGCATCCCATCGCGACCGGGCGCCGATCAGGCGCAGGACGAGCAGCAGCCTGGGATAGCGCGCCAGCGCGTCCGGATCGGCGACCAGCGCGAGGAACGGGAGCACCGCTCCCAGCGTCGCCAGCTCCGCGAACGCGCCGATGAACATCAGCCCCAGCACCGCCCATGCCTGGAGCTGCCGGCGGCGCGAGAAATGCCCGAAGAGCGTCCGCAAGCCTTGCGGCAGGGTCCGTTCCGGTGCTTCCATCCGGTCTCTCATAGCGCCATCGGCCGCACTGCCAAGACGATAGCGCCCGCCACGAACGGGGGGCGGGACGCGCGCTACCCGTGAAGCAGGAACGCGACGACGGACCAGAACAGCAGCACGAACGGCATGACCAGTGCCACGCCGGCACCGTCGGGCCATCCGCCGCCATCGTCGACGAAGGCGTCGGCTGGCACCGGAATGGCGGAATGCGATCGCATGGCACGTCTCCCTGCCGCGCCTGTGCCCTAGGCGCCTTCCGTTGCAGTCGCATGAATGCATCGGCCGCCGGGCCGGCCGGGTTCGACGCCGCCGTGGCGCGGCCGGACGGATCGGGCTATGCGCCGGCAACCGTCACGCCATGGGGCCCGTCATGCCGGCATTCTCGTCCAGCGAAGCGAAGGCCGGCGCGGCGCCGCACGTCACCGTGGCGGTCTGCACCAGGGATCGATCGGCGTCGCTGCGCCGCCTGCTCGGGTCGCTGGCCGAGCTGGCCGTTCCGGACGGGCTCGAATGGGAGCTGGTCCTCGTCGACAACGGCAGCACGGACGACACCGCCGCGGTCGTCGAGGGCTTCGGCGGCATCCTGCCGCTCCGCTATGTTCGCCATCCGGCGCCCGGCCTGTGCAATGCCCGCAATCGCGCCGTCGCCGAGGCGCGCGGCCGGTACATCTGCTGGACGGACGATGATACCATGGTGGATCGGGACTGGCTGGCGGCCTATGCCGAGGCGTTCGCGCGGCATCCGGACGCCACCTTCTTCGGTGGCCGGATCATCCCCTTTCTCGACGACGAGACGCCGGCATGGATAAGGCGGGAGCACCGCTCCTGGCCGCTGGCGACGCTCCTGGTCTATCGCGATCCCGGCGAAGAGGTGATCCCGGTCGGGCTGCGCCGTGGGCCGATGCCCTGGGGCGCGAACTGGGCGTGCCGCCGCGCGGCGCAACTGGCCTGTCCCTTTGATCCGGGCCTGGGCTACGCTCCCTCCCGCCCCCGCACCGCGGACGAGACCGACGTGATCGACCGGATGCTGCGGGGCGGATCGACGGGCTGGTGGGTTCCGCGATCGAAGGTCACGCACTTCGTGCCCGCCGCGCGGCTGACCTGGGATCGCATCCGGCTCCATCACGTCATGCAGGGCGCGACCGATGCCTATCTGATGGAAAGATCGCCGGATCAGAACTGGCTCAGCGATCGGCGGGCGGCGGTGCTGCGGATGAGCCGGCCGGGCGTCCGGATCCGCGCCGTCCGTCACCGCGCCTCCTTTCTGCTCTGGCGCCTCGCCGGACGATACCGCCGCGCCTTGCACTCGCTCTCCCGCAACGGTTATTTCGACGGGATGGCGCACTATTGGCGGGACACGGAGAACCGGCATCGGCCGCATGGCGGCGGGGCCTGAAGACCCGGACCGGCTTTCCCGAACGGGCCGGGCGGGAAGCGGCGGCGACGCCCGCGGCCGCTCGCTTGCGGGTCGTTCCGCCCTCGCCTAAATCCCGCGCATGACCTCGACGAACGACATCCGCCGCTCCTTCCTCGAATATTTCGGGGGCGAGGGGCATCGCGTCGTCCCGTCGGCGCCGCTCGTCCCGCACAATGATCCCACGCTGATGTTCGTCAACGCCGGCATGGTGCCCTTCAAGAACGTCTTCACCGGCCTGGAGACGCGGCCCTATGTCACCGCCGCCTCCTCGCAGAAATGCGTCCGCGCCGGCGGCAAGCACAATGATCTCGACAATGTCGGCTACACCGCGCGCCATCACACCTTCTTCGAGATGCTCGGCAATTTCTCGTTCGGCGACTATTTCAAGGAACGCGCGATCGGCCTCGCCTGGAACCTCGTCACCCGCGAATGGGGCATCGATCCCGCGCGGCTGACCGTCACCGTCTATCACACCGACGACGAGGCCCATGATCTGTGGCGCCGCATCGCCGGGCTGCCCGAACACCGCATCATCCGCATCCCGACCTCGGACAATTTCTGGGCGATGGGCGATACCGGCCCGTGCGGCCCCTGCTCGGAGATCTTCTACGATCACGGCGATCACATCCCCGGCGGCCCGCCCGGCTCGCCGGACGAGGACGGCGATCGCTTCGTCGAGATCTGGAACCTGGTCTTCATGCAATATGAGCAGGCCACCAAGACCGATCGCGTCGCCCTGCCGCGCCCCTCGATCGATACCGGCATGGGGCTGGAGCGCATCGCCGCGGTCCTCCAGGGCGTCCACGACAATTACGATACCGACACCTTCAGGGCGCTGATCGCCGCTTCCGGCGAGCTCACCCGCACCGCCACCACCGGCGCCAACACCGCCAGCCACCGCGTCATCGCCGATCATCTGCGCGCCTCCGGTTTCCTGATCGCCGACGGCGTGCTCCCCGCCAACGAGGGGCGCGGCTATGTGCTGCGCCGGATCATGCGGCGCGCGATGCGCCACGCCCACATCCTCGGCAGCGCCGATCCGCTGATGCACCGCCTCGTGCCGGCGCTCGTCGCCGAGATGGGGCTCGCCTGGCCCGAGCTGGTCCGCGCCCAGCCGCTGATCGAGGAGACGCTCAAGCTCGAGGAGACGCGCTTCCGCGTCACCC
>CAXTPE010000014.1:0-27107 GCA_964245925.1 uncultured Sphingomonadaceae bacterium | reverse complement strand
CGAGGATGACGAGCGCCGCGATCCGGCCATAGCTGTTGGCCTGCACCGCCCAGCCTCCCCCGACCGCCGCCAGTGTCGCGACGCCGGCGAAGGTGACGGCCATGCCGAGCAGCAGCGGGAGCCCGTTGCGCACGAACGGCTGATCGGCGCGCGCGAAGACGAAGGGCAGCACCGGCAGGATGCACGGGCTCAGGATGGTGAGCGCGCCGCCAAGATAGGACAGCAGGAACAGGATCATCGGGACGGCCTATCTTGGACGAGCGCGAAGCGGGGCAGCGGGTCTGGTCGCCATACGCCAGACGCGGGCAAGGCGTCACCATGCTTGCCGTCGAAGCGCGGGCCAAGCAGATATGACGAATGACCGACAGCTGGAACACGACATTCGCGGCGCTGGTCGCCGCCGAGCGCAAGGCGCTTGCCCTGCTCGACGCGATCGAAGCCGCCGGCCTGATCGCTCCCGGCCGGACCGAGCTTGCGGTCGAGCGCGACATCTTCACGATCGCCGCGCGGGACTTCGGCGTCACCGAGCATTGGCATGACCGCGTGGTCCGCGCCGGGATCAACACCTTGTGCGTCGCCGGCGAGACGGCGCCCGATCGGACGATCGACGAGGACGACATCGTCTTCCTCGATCTCGGCCCGGTGTTCGGCGGATGGGAGGCCGATGTCGGCCGCAGCTATGCGGTCGGCGGCGATCCGGCAAAGCAGGCTCTGTGCGCCGATCTGCCGATCGTGTTCGATGCGGTGAAGGCGCGGTTCGACGCCGATCCCGACATCACCGGCGCCATGCTGTACGCGGCCGCGCGGGAAGAGGCCGAGCGCCGCGGCTGGCTGTTCGGCGGCAGGATCGCGGGCCACCTCGTCGGCGAATATCCCTACGCGCGCAGCCCCGGCGACAGGGAACGCCGCCGGGTCAGCCCCGGCAACAGGAGACGGATGCGCGAGCCCGATGCGGCCGGTCATTCACGCCACTGGATCCTCGAAATCCATCTCGTATCGCGCGATCGCGGCTTCGGCGGCTTCTACGAGCGCCTGCTCGAAGGCGCGCCTGTCGGCTAGCCCGGACAAGCGCCCGGCCGCCGTCATGCCGGACTTGCGGCACGCATCGCCGCTCGTTGCCGCCCGACATCGAAGCTCTCGCGCGCACCCGCCGATGCGGCCGGCGACGACTTGCCCGCGATACCCCGTTGACTATGGTTTTCACCGACACGAAAGTCGCTCTGCTTTGGAGGGCATATGGTAAAGAGGGTGGCGATCATCGGCGCCGGGCCGAGCGGGCTGGCGCAGCTCCGGGCGTTCGAGCGCGCGCGCGGCAATGGCGCCGAAATTCCCGAGATCATGTGCTTCGAGAAGCAGGAGGACTGGGGCGGCCAGTGGCGATACACGTGGCGGACCGGCCTCGACGAATTCGGCGAGCCCGTCCACAGCAGCATGTACCGCTATCTCTGGTCGAACGGGCCGAAGGAATGTCTCGAATTCGCCGACTATTCCTTCGAGGAGCATTTCGGCCGGCCGATCCCGTCCTATCCGCCTCGCGCCGTGCTGCACGACTATATCATGGGCCGGGTCGAGAAGAGCGACGTCCGCCGATACATCCGGTTCCAGACCGCGGTCCGCTGGGTCGACTATGACGAAGCGGACGGCCGGTTCACGGTGCGCGCGAAAGATCTCGGGACCGATGCCGACATCGTCGAGTCGTTCGACCATGTGGTCGTGGCAAGCGGGCATTTCTCGACGCCGAACGTGCCCCAGTTCGAGGCGATCGACCGCTTCACCGGCCGCGTGCTGCACGCGCATGACTTCCGGTCCGCGGACGAGTTCACCGGCAAGGACGTGCTGCTGGTCGGCAGCTCCTATTCGGCCGAGGACATCGGCACCCAGTGCTTCAAATATGGCGCCAGGTCGGTGACCTTCAGCTATCGCTCGCGGCCGCTCGGCTATGCCTGGCCCGCGGGGTTCGAGGAGAAGCCGCTCCTCCAGCGCTTCGTCGGCGACGTCGCCTGTTTCACAGACGGCACGAGCAAGAAGGTCGACGCGGTCGTGCTGTGCACGGGCTATCTGCACAGTTTCCCGTTCCTGCCGGACTCGCTGCGGCTGAAGACGAACAATCGCCTCTATCCGCTGAACCTCTACAAGGGCATCTTCTGGCTGCCGAACCCGAAGCTGATCTATCTCGGCATGCAGGACCAATATTATACCTTCAACATGTTCGACGCGCAGGCATGGTATGCGCGCGACGTGATGCTGGGGAAGATCACGCTGCCGCCCCGCGCCGAGCAGGAGGCCGACACCCTGGCCTGGCGGGCGGGCGAGGAGAAGCTCGATTCCCCCTATGCCGAGATCGACTTTCAGACCGACTATGTCCGGGATCTGCTCGCCGCGACCGATTATCCCGCGTTCGACATCGACACCGTCGCCGAGCTGTTCAAGGAATGGAAGCACGACAAGGTGGACAGCATTCTCGGCTATCGCGATCATAGCTATCGCTCGGTGCTGACGGGCAGGATGGCGCCCGTGCACCATACGCCGTGGATGAAGGCGATGGACGATACGCTCGCCACGTTCCTCGCGGTCGACGACGCGGGCTGATCGCGCCATGGCCAGCCAGCCCCTCCGCGATGCCGTCTCGCCGGGTGACCGCACCGAGCGGCTGGTGGTGGCGGGCGGCGGGCTGCTCCTCTTCTCGCTCGGCGCCGGCGATGCCGTGCGGGTGCTCGATCCGGAGGGCATGCAGCAGGGGCTGCTCCATGTCGTCCGCGAGCAGGGCGCGGCGGATGTCCCGCTCCCCGCGCTGACCGCTGCCGCCGCGCCGGAAAGCGGAGCGTGGCCGGCGGTCGCCCGGCTGCTCGACGCCGCCGCGCGCGGCGGCGAGGCATCGGCCCGCGCGGTCACCTACCGGCTCTTCGACCGCGACAATGCTCCGGGCGAGACGCGCGGCTTCATCGCGGACGACGCGCTGCTCTGCGTGATCGAGGCGCCCGGCGCGCCGATGGCGCCGGACGCGCAGGATCCGCCGACCGAGCTTCGGCTCTTCATCGATCGCGCGGCGGACACCGGACCCGCGCCGCCGCCGCCGCTGGCCGAGCCGAAGCTGGACCTTCGCGTGAAGGCGGCCACCGCGCGAGCCTATACCGTGAAGGCCGGCGATTATATCCAGATCATCGACGTCGAGGGCAGGCAGTGCTCCGATTTCCTCGCCTTCGATGCCGCCGACCTGTCCGATGGCACCGAGCGCGGGATCGATGCGACGGTCACCCGTACGCTGATGGGCAACGCCTTCGCCACGCCGGGCCTCCATTCGCGCTATTTCGATGCGACGATGCGCCCGCTGGTCGAGGTCGTGCGCGATACCGTGGGCCGGCACGACACCTTCCTGCTCGCGTGCAGCGCCAGATATTATGACGAGCTGGGCTATCCCGGACACGACAACTGCACGGACAATTTCAATCGCGCGCTGGCGCCGCTCGGCGTGGCGCCGCGCACGGGCTGGCCGGCGATCAACTTCTTCTACAACACGGTCGTCGGTCCGGACCAGCGGATCGGCTTCGACGAGCCCTGGTCGCGGCCCGGCGACCATGTCCTCCTGCGCGCGCTGGCCGATCTCGTCTGCGCCTCCTCCTCCTGCGCCGACGACATCGACGCCGCGAACGGCTGGAACCCCACCGACATCCACGTTCGCGTCTACGATCGCGCCGCCGACTTCGCTCCGGGGAACACCCATCGCATGACCGCCGACGCACCCGCGCGCCTTACCCGCGAGACCGGCTTTCATGCGCGGACGTCCGCCCTGGCCCGCGATTTCGTCGACTATCGCGGCTTCTGGCTGCCGACGTGCTTCACCGGGCACGGGCCGATCGCCGAATATTGGGCATGTCGCGAGCGTGCCGCGGTGATGGACCTCTCGCCGCTCCGCAAGTTCGAAGTGATCGGTCCCGATGCCGAGGCGCTGATGCAGCTCGCCCTTACCCGCGACATGACCAGGCTCGCGATCGGCCAGATCGTCTATACCGCCATGTGCCACGACACCGGCGGCATGATCGACGACGGCACGGTCTTCCGGATGGGCCCGCATAGTTTCCGCTGGGTGTGCGGCGAGGATTATTGCGGCGTCTGGCTGCGCGAGCTGGCGGCGACGCACGGCTTCAAGGTCTGGGTGAAGTCCTCGACCGACCAGCTTCACAACATCGCGCTGCAGGGGCCGCTCGCGCGCGAGATCCTGGCGCCGCTGGTGACGACGCCGCGCCACCTCGCGAGCATCGCGGAGCTGAAGTGGTTCCGCTTCACCACGGGCAGGATCGGCGACATCGCGGTGCTGGTCTCGCGCACCGGCTATACCGGCGAGCTCGGCTACGAGATCTGGTGCCACCCGAGCCGGGCGCCGGCGCTGTGGGATGCGCTGTTCGAAGCCGGGGCCCCGCGCGGCATGCTGCCGCTGGGCCTCGACGCGCTGGACATGCTGCGCATCGAAGCCGGGCTGGTGTTCGCCGGCTACGAGTTCTCCGACGAGACCGATCCGTTCGAGGCCGGCATCGGCTTCGCGGTCCCGTCGGGCAAGACCGCGTCCCACGTCGGCGCGGACGCGCTCCGCCGCCGCCGCGAGGCGCCGCAGCGCACGCTCGTCGGGCTCGACATCGTGGGCGCCGAGCCCGCCGGTCACGGCGATCCGGTCTACGCGGGCCGGACGCGGATCGGCGTGGTCACGAGCGGCACCCGATCGCCCGTGCTCGACAGGAGCATCGCGCTCGCGCGGATCGACGTCGGCTATTCCTCGATCGGCCGGACAGTGGAGATCGGCAAGCTCGACGGCCACCAGAAGCGGATCGGGGCGCAGGTGGCGCGCTTCCCCCATTATGACCCGGACAAGACGCGCGTACGCGCCTGACGGGCACGGCACGGATGAGGTAACAGCAAGGGGGCAGGACATGGCGGCCATTCAGCCGACGACCATCATCGAGGAGCCGTCCTACGTCGATAGTGGCGGCCTCCGGCGCGGCATAAGCTGGACCGGCGCTTTCTGGATCGCCAGCGGAGTACCGGCGCTCGTCCTCTTCTCGATCGGCTCGATCGCCGCGACGGTCGGCATGACGTCGTGGCTGGTCTGGGCGCTCTCGATCTGCTTCGGCTTCATCCAGGCCTTCAGCTACGCCGAGATCGCGGGGCTGTTCCCGAACAAGTCCGGCGGCGCCTCGGTCTATGGCGCCGTGGCCTGGGTGCGCTACAGCAAGCTGTTCGCGCCGGTTTCGGTCTGGTGCAACTGGGTCGCCTGGTCGCCCGTGCTGGCGATCGGGTCCGGGCTGGCGGCCGGCTATATCCTCTCGATCCTGTTCGGGGCCGATGCGGCGATCAACAACTGGCAGGTGACGCTCGTCGATCTGGGCTTCGTGCGCGCGGGGCTGGCGCTCCGCCTGAACGCCACCTTCGCGCTCGGCGCGGCGATCCTCCTCATCGCCTTCATGATCCAGCACCGCGGCATCAGCTCGACCGCCAGGGCGCAGGTCATCCTCGGTTGCGTCGCGCTGCTGCCGCTCATCCTCATCGGCGTCGTGCCCCTGCTCAGCGGCGACGTGCTCCGCTCGAACCTCTTCCCGCTCGTGCCGCTCGCCAAGGATGCCACCGGCCGCGTCATCCCCGGCGCCTGGGACATGGCGGGGATCACGCTGTTCGCCGGCGGGCTCTTCATCGCCGCCTGGTCGACCTACGGCTTCGAGACGGCGGTCTGCTACACGCGCGAGTTCCGCGATCCGAAGACCGACACGTTCAAGGCGATCTTCTATTCGGGCCTGCTCTGCATCTTCGTCTTCACGATCGTGCCGCTGTCCTTCCAGGGCGTGCTCGGCGTGGGCCAGTTGACGGCGCCCGCCGTGCTCGACGCGACCGGCAAGGTGATCTCGCCGGCGACCTACAGCGGCATGCTTTCGGCCGACATCTACAGCAACATGGGCGTCGGCAGGGCGATGGCCGGCATGATCTCGGCGGGCGGGATCATCACCAACATCATCATCGTCATGATGATCCTGGCGCTGATGCTCTCGATCGTCACGTCGATGGCCGGCTCGTCACGCACGCTCTACCAGGCATCGGTCGACGGCTGGCTGCCGCGCTACCTCAGCCATACCAACGGCGCCGGCGCGCCCACCCGCGCGATGTGGACGGATCTCTGCTTCAACCTGATCCTGCTCGCGATGTCCGACTATGTGTTCGTGCTGGCGATCTCGAACGTCTGCTACATCGTCTTCAACTTCCTGAACCTCAACGCCGCCTGGATCCACAGGCTCGACCGGCCGGACTGGGAGCGCCCCTTCAAGGCGCCGTGGTGGCTGCTCGGGCTCGGCACGATCCTTTCCTACGTCAACATCGCGCTGCTCGGCATGGGCGCGGACGTGTGGGGCAAGGGCACGCTGGCGACCGGCGGGATCGTGATCGCGATGATCGTGCCGGTCTTCGCCTGGCGGCACTATCTGGTCGACAAGGGCCACTTCCCCGATGCGATGAAGGATGACCTGCATCTGGCGGGCGGCGGCGCCGTGCGGTCGGGCGCCGGGGCGCTTCCCTACGTCACGATCGCGGCGGGGCTGATCGTGATGCTCGTCGCGCACAGGCTGGCGGTCTATTGACGCCAGCCGCTGCGGCCATCAACCGACCGCGGTCCGCTTCGTCTTCTTCGGGTCGTCGAAGGGCAGCGTCGCGGCCGTCGCCCTGGCGGTCATCGACTTGCCGCGCAACTCCAGCGGCGTGCCGGCGACGGCCTTCTCCACATCGAGGCGCGCGATGCCGAGCGAGCGCTGCGTGAGCGTGGAATACATTCCCTGCGTCACGATGCCGACCTGGCGCTCGCCGTCATGGAGCGCATCGCCATTGTCGGCCGGCCTGTCCGCCTCGATCTCGACGCCGAAGATCTTGAACCGCTCCCTGCCCCTGGCGCGATAATGCGCATCCGCGCCGCGAAAGCCGGTCTTGCCCGGGCTGACCGTGAAATCCAGGCCGAGCTCCCACAAGGTGTCGCCCTGTGGCCCCCGCGGGAAGGGATGGACCTGCGAATTGTCGAACGGGAAGAACAGGAGATAGCTCTCGACCCGCAGCGCATCGAGCGCCGAGAAGGCGGCGGGCACGATGCCCATCTCCTTGCCCTCCGCCACGATCCTGTCCCAGATTTCTCCGACGTCGCGGGCGCGAGCGAAGATCTCGTAGCCGCGCTCGCCGGTATAGCCGGTGCGGGAGATCATCACCGGCTTGTCGAACAGGGTCGTCTGGACATGCCCGAAATATCTGAGGTCGCGGATGCCGGGCACATGCCGGGCCAGATAGTCGACCGCCAGCGGTCCCTGCAGCGAGATGTCGTGCAAATCGTCATCGAACAGCATCGTCGCGTTGCGGCCATGGACGGCGGCGGACAGAAGCTCGTGCGCGCTGCCGCCGCCATGGACGACGAACCAGTCGTTGGGGCCTTTCCTGTAGAGGATGCCGTCATCGATGAACATGCCCTCGTCGTTCAGGAAGGTGCAATAGGCGGAGCGGCCGGGGGCGATCTTCTCGACGTCGCGCGTCGTGGCATAATCGAGGACGGCGGAGGCGTGCGGGCCGGCCAGGTGCAGCTTCTTCAGCCCGGAGACGTCCATGAGCCCGGCCCGGGTGCGGATCGCGACATGGTCCTCGGCGGGATCATGGTCATAGGACCACGCCGTGCCCATGCCGATCCAGTCCTCGAGCCTCGACCCCAGCGCGCGATGGCGATCGGCGAGGGCGGAGGTACGCCAGGAGTTCGTCATTCTCACCCTTTCGGAAATACCGAGCGACACCCGGCGGGTATTCAGCGGGACGATGATTGACAATCTTTTTCCTGCGGGGAAAGGTCGCGCGAGACGGCGCTCGCTCCGAAGCTCCTTCGCCGTCCTGCGATGCGTACCGCACGGACGGAGAAGCATGGCCGATCAGGGCATCAAGAGCAGACCGCGATATAATGAGCTGGACGTCGATCCGAGCGGCCGGCGCCACCTGCTGGTATCGGAAACGGCCGACTTTCCGGCAGCCGCGTTCGCGCCCGGCCGCTCGGCCGACGCCTTCGACGAGCGCTGGACGATCGCCGGCCACAGTCTCGCCATCCCGACGCCGGGCGGCGCGCATGCCGACCATCGGTTCCGCGCCCGCCAGCACCTGCTGATCGCCTTGCGGCGGCGGCTGGCACGAGAAAACATGGGCTTCCGGCTCTATGCCATGGGCACCGAGCCGTTCGTCTGGAGCGTCCATGCCGTCGCGCGGGAACATGGGCTCGGTCGCGACGAGGTCCGGCTGTTCGCGTTCGGCAGCGAGGCTCGCCGGCTGTTCTGCAATCATTGCCGGACGATCACCGAGGGGGTCACGACGAACATCGCCATCTGCTCCGGATGCGGCGCCCACCTGCTGGTGCGAGACCATTTCTCGCGCCGCCTGAACGCGTTCGCCGGCGTACAGGTGGATGCCGAGGTGCCCGGCGAGATTCCCGCCGTCGAAGAACTCTATCGATGATCCCCGACAACCTGCTCTCGCTGCGCGTACGCGCGATCGAAGCGCTTTCGCCGACGCTCAAGCGGCTCGTCTTCGAGGCGGCCGATGGCGGATCGCTGCCCGCCTCGCCGCCTGGCGGACATCTCGCGCTGACGATGGCGGGGCCGGACCGGATATATCGGAACAGCTATTCGGTCATAAGCCATCACGACGAGCGCACGCACTACGAGATCATCGTCCGGCGGACCGACGGACCGCGCGGCGGCTCGGCCCACGTCCATGAACGGCTGACGCCGGGCGACATCGTCTCCGCCGCGATGCCCAACAGTCATTTCCCGCTGCGCAACATCGCGCGCAGACATCTGCTGATCGGCGGCGGCATCGGCATCACGCCGCTGCTCTCCTACCTCCCGGTGCTGCGCGACCGCCACGACGCCTATGAACTGCACCAGTTCGCCCGGGCTGCCGAGGTCGCGGTGTTCGAGGCGCTGCTGCTGCCCCATGCCGGTCATCGGGTGCACGTCCATGGCGGGCGCGGCGTGCTCGCGGTGCACGACATCCTCGCCCGCCAGCCGCTCGGCACCCACGTCTATTGCTGCGGCCCGGCCGCGCTGATGGAGGGCGTGCGCGACGCCGCCGTCGCGCTCGGCTGGCCTGCGACCGCGGTCCATTTCGAGAGCTTCGGCACAGCGGGCGGCGAACCATTCACGGTCCGGCTCGCGACGACCGGCGGCGAAGTGGCGGTGGGCGAGCATGAGACGATGCTCGAGGCACTCGAGAATGCCGGCCTGTCGATGAAGTCGCTCTGCCGCGGCGGCGCGTGCGGCGAATGCCTCACCCATGTCGTGGACGGCACGCCAGAGCACCGCGACCACTTCCTGAGCGATGCCGAGCGGGCCGGGGGTCGGCTCGTGATGCCGTGCGTTTCGCGCTCCACGACCCCCGCGCTCACGCTCGATCTCTGAGGAGAGCCCCGCCATGCCGATCGCCTACAAGCGCGAAGAGACATTCCGCGACGACTTCCGTTACGCCAACAGCGACGATGCCGTCCTGCGCTTCCCCTTCCCCTTCTCCGAGGACAGTTACATGTACTCGGTCAATATCGAACCGCATGTCCGAGGCGGCCCGACGGGGGCGTTCCAGGCGGCGTTCGATGTCGACGAGCATTATGTCGCCGAATGCCGCGAGCGCGCGCTCGTGCTCGAGCAGGATCCGAACCGCTGCATCGTGCTGCCGCACATGATGTCGGCGCAGTGGGACACGCTCGAGCTCATCATGGAAAGTCTTTCCCGGGACTATCCGCACGATTTCCAGCTCGAGCGCGACGGCAAGCGCTGGACATGGACCAATCGGCCGCTGGACATCCGCGATAGCTTCATGTTCGGGGATCCGCATACGCTGCCCTGCGAGCCCTTCGAATATATCACCCGCCAGGCGCAGGGCGATTTCACGCTCCAGGACCAGCGCGACGACAATCTCTACATCGACGGCGGCATGGTGACGACGCAGGCCGACTGGTCGCTCGAGTTCGACATCGGCATGACCTTCCACGAATGGCACGGGCCGGTTCCGATCGCGCATGACCTCGGCGTGTTCGACCGCGCGCTCCAGTTCCTGATGCGGCTCCAGTACGGCAAGCCCGTCCGTCGGCTGAACTGGACGATGACGGTCAATCCGCGGCTCGACACCTCGCCGGAGAACTACCCGATCTGGGGTCCGGATCGCACCACCGTCACGCCGGAGAACGTCGCCGGCAAGCTGTTCCTGCGCGTCGAGCTCCAGACGCTGTTCCGGCTTCCTCGATCGAACGCGATCCTCTTCGGCGTGCGGGCCTATCTCGCCAGCATCGGCGAGCTCGCGCGCGTGCCGAAATGGGGTCGGCGCTTGCACCGCGTGCTGCGCGACATCCATCCTGACATCGCGGCCTACAAGGGGCTGGACCGCTATCGCCAGACCGCGGTCGACTATCTCGCGGAGCTCGACGACGGTGCCGAGACCAGCGCCGGCATCGCGCCCGAGGTAGCGCAACTCGCATGATCTGCGGGATCATGGTTCGATGGCGGCAAGCAGCGCCGCGCGCAGCGATCGGATCTTCGGCGCCGCCGCGCGCGAGGTGGGATAGACCAGGTAATAGGCGATGCCCTGATCCAGCACACAGTCGAAGGGAGCGACCAGCACTCCGTCACGCAAGGATTCCTGCAACAGGTTGAGATCACCCAGAGCGACGCCCTGTCCCCGCGTCGCTGCCGACAATGCCATCTCCAGCGTGTCGAACGTCTGTTCGTGGCGAACGGCCTTCCACCCCGCCTTCGCTTCTGCCAGCCAGCGCCCCCACGCGGTCAGCGGCGCGCATTGCAGCAGCGGCACCTGCTCCAGATCCTCGGGGGCGCCGAGCCGCCGGGCGATGGACGGCGCACATACCGGGCTGAGCCGCTCGGGTAGCAGCGGGACCGCTTCGACATGCGGCCAGTCGCCACGGCCATAGAGGATCGCCGCATCGATGCGGCTCTCCTCCAGCGATCGGCCACGTCCGTCGTCGGTGGTCACGCGAATATCGACACCTGGCATCATCGCGCGCAGCGACGGCAGCAGCGGCAGGAACCATCGTACCGCCAGCGTCGGAGGCACGCGTATCGTCAGCGTCTGGCCCGAGGTTCTGAGTGAATCGCAGGTATCGAGCACGCGTGAAAAGGCCTCGTCGACCACCGCGAACAATAGCTCGGCATCGGGCGTCGGACGAAGCCCGCGCTTGTGACGGACAAACAGGACGATGCCGAGCGACTCCTCCAGCTGCTTCACCTGCCGGCTGACCGCACCCTGCGTCACGCAGAGCACATCGGCCGCGCGGGTGAAGCTGCCTGTCCGCGCCGCGATCGCAAACACGTGGAGAGCATGCAGCGGTGGCTGCCGCTTGACGGCGGCGATGACCGACGCATGATCTGAGGTCATGGATGGCATGAACAGTCTCTCTCTAGTCAGCGCTGCGGGAAAGGCGATAGCTGCCGCATATTCGGTTCAAATACGACACGACACCCGTCGATACCGTTGCACAACGGAGCGGCCCGTCATGTCGGCTTTCCAGGAACGGAAGCTAACACATGCATTTGGCGGCGGGTCCGAGCGACCATATCCTGCTCGGCGAAGGCCTCTCCTGGGGTCAGGTCGCGGCGATCGCCGCCGGCCGGTTTCCGCTGGCGCTCTCGGGAGCGGCACGCGCGCGCATCGCGCGCGGCCACGCGATCCTGCGCGCGATCGTCGATCAAGGCATCCGCGCCTATGGCGTCACCACCGGCGTCGGAGCGCTGTCCGATACGCTCCTCGCTCCCGAACGGGCCGGTGTCCTGTCGCGCAACATCCTCATGAGCCATGCCGTCGGCGTCGGCCCACCGCTCAGCGTCACGCAGACGCGGGCGATGATGGCGGCATCGATCAACGACTTCGCCCATGGCCGGTCGGGCGTGCGGCCGGAACTCGTCGAACTGCTCGTCATGCTGCTCAACGGCGATTGCGTGCCCGTCGTGCCCGGCCAGGGATCGGTCGGCTATATCAGCCACCGCGCGTATATCGGCCTGGCGCTGATCGGTCACGGCACGGTCATGCTGCGCGGCGAGGCGATGCCGGCGGCGCAGGCGCTCGCGCGGATGAACCTCGAGCCGCTCGTGCTGGAGGCCAAGGAAGGGCTGTCGCTCATCAACGGCACCGCCTGCGCGAGCGGCCTTGCCTGCCTGGCGATGGCGGAGGCGCGGACGCTGCTCGACTGGGCGGACATCGTAGCGGCAATGACCTTCGAGGTGCAGGGCGGGCAGCGTCCCGCCATCGCGCCGGCCGTCATGGCGTTGCGCGTCTCCGATGGCGTAGCGAAGGTGGCGGCGACGCTGGACGGCGTGCTGGCCGGGTCGGCGATCCTCGCCGATGCGCAGGGGCGCCGGACACAGGACGCGCTCAGCCTGCGGGCCACGCCCCAGATCCATGGCGCCGCGCACGACGCCCTGCGCCATGTCGCGACGATCGTCGATGCCGAGCTTGCCAGTGCCACCGACAATCCATCGCTGGTCGGTGCGCCCGAGGCGCCGGTCGTCTGGTCGCACGCCCATGCCGTCGGCGCCGCGATCGGGCTGGCGGCGGATTATCTCGCGACCGTGGTGGCGCAACTGTCGATGCTGAGCGAGCGGCGCCTCGACCGGATGGTCAATCCGCTCATCAGCGACAAGCCGCCCTTCCTCGCGTCCGACAGCGGCGTCGAGACCGGATTCATGATCGCGCAATATACCGCGACCTCGCTCGTTGCGGAAAACCGCCGGCTTGCCGCCCCGGCCAGCCTGGACGGCGGGCGCAATTCAGCTTTGCAGGAAGACATGCTGTGTCACGCGACGCCGGCCGCGCTGAAGCTCCTGGCCATCATCGCCAATGCGCGGACCGTCGTCGCGATCGAACTGCTCGCGGCATGTCAGGCGCATGCGTTGCTGCCAGGCGGCAGCGCGCCGGCCGAGGAGACGGCGGCCGTGGTCGCCGCAGTACGGCAAGTCGTCGGCCCCTATAAGGATGATCGCCCGCTGGGCGAGGATATTGCCCTGGCCACCGAGTTCCTCTGCGCCAGGACGCCGGCCGGCATCCTCGCATCCGCAGCGTTCGTCCGCGCCGCATGATCCGGCTTGCCGGCCCGATGCCCTGACCCGTCGCGACCATCACCGATTCAGGCTGCGCGGCGGACGGTGTCGCGGAGATATGGGAACCAGTCGTCCCGCAGCCGCTGGCCGGCGGTCATGCCATGGCCGGGAAACGGCGGCGATGTCGGGCCGGGACGATCGACATAGCGCGCATCGTCGCCCAGAAGGCGCAGCGAAAACGCCCGCCGGTTCAGCGAGGAACTGTTGCCCCGCGCGCCGTGCAGCGTGCCGAAATCAAACGCCACGGCATCGCCCGGCTCCATTGCCCATTCGAGTACCGTCATTCCGTCCGCGTCCGGATCAGGTACGGGGATATATGAGCCGGGCTCCGGATAGAAGTTCTCGTCGGACAGCCAGCGGGTCGGCATCACCCGCTTTTCCCAGAGATGCGAACCCGCCACGCACCGCAGGCTCGAATCCGTGACGGGATCGAGCGGCGACCAGAAGCTCACCGTCTGCCGCCCCTCGACGAAATAATAAGGCGCGTCCTGGTGCCAGGGGGTGGGCTTCGACGTGCCGGCTTCCTTGACCAGCACATGCTCGTGAAACATCTGCACGGTCGTCGATCGCATCAGCGCGGCCGCGGCCTCGGCGATCGCCGGCTGGTGGACGACCTCCGCGAATTCGTCGATCCGTTCCCAATTGCAATAGTCATCGAAGAACCGCCCGGCACCCCCGGCAAGGACGTTCTCGGACGCATAGGGTCCGGGTCGGGCCATATTGCGCGCCACACCGGCGCGCAGAGGCTCGACCCAAGGCGCGAACAGGCCCTTGATGAGCACCACGCCATCGCGCTGATATGCCGCGACCTGATCTTCGCTGATCGACGGACTGGACATGCTTGCTTCCTCGCTGGTTCGGTATCTGGAGATCATTGCGGGCGCGGGCGCGGTGTCCCGCCGTCCGGGTTCACTGCGCTAGGAACCGATGGAAGGCGGACGAGGCGTCGCGGCTGAACATCGCATCGGCCGGCCCCTGCGATTCGACCAGCCCGTTCTGGATATGGATCACGCGATGCGAAACATCGCGAGCGAAAGACATCTCGTGGGTGACGACGATCATCGTGCGCCCCTCCTCCGCGAGCGAGCGCATCAGGTTGAGCACCTCGCGCACCCGGCCGGGATCGAGCGCGGAGGTCGGCTCGTCGAACAGCATGAGGAGCGGGTTGGTCGCCAGCGCGCGCGCGATCGCCACGCGCTGCTGCTGACCGCCCGATAGCTGCTTGGGCCAGGCGGCATGATAGTCGGCCATGCCGACACGGAGCAGCAGGTCATGGGCCTGCTCGGTCGCCTCCGCGCGGCCGCGGCGATGAACGCGCATCGGCGCTTCGATCAGGTTATCCAATACCGTCATATGCGACCACAGGTTGAAACTCTGGAAGACCATCGCCGTCTGCGCCCGCAGCCGCGCGGCGGCGCGATGATCGGCGATGCCGTTGCGCCCGCGCCGGTCGCGGCGCAACGGCGCCTGCACCTCGCCCACGACGATCTCGCCCTCGTCGGGCGTCTCCAGCAGATTGAGGCACCGCAGGAACGTGCTCTTACCCGATCCGCTGCCGCCCAGGATCGAAATCACCTCACCCCGCCGCGCCTCCAGCGAGATGCCGCGCAGCACCTCGGTCGCTCCGAAGCTCTTGCGGATGTTGCCGGCGGTCAGGACGATGGACATTCTATGCAGGCTCCGGCGCAGGGAGAGTGGTTGCGGCGGACTGTTCCACGCCCAGCCGGCGCTCCGCCCAGAGCAGCGCGGCGGTGATCGTCCCGGTTATCAGCAGATAGAGCAGCGCCGCGCAGCAGAACACATCGAGCGTGCGGTAGCTGTGCGCGATCACCTGCTGCGCGACCCCGGTGATGTCCATGACGGTGATGGTACTGGCCAGCGAGGTGGACTTGGCCATCATGATGATCTCATTGGTGTAACTGGGCAGCGCGTAGCGCACCAGCGATGGTCCGAGGATGCGCCGCCCGATCTGCAGCCGGGTCATGCCGCAGGCGCGCGCGGCCTCGACCTCGCCGCGCGGGACGGCACCGAGCGCGCCGCGCAGCACCTCGCCGATATAGGCCGAACAGCAGCAGGTCATGGCGAAAACCGCGCAGAATATCGGATCCCGAAAGGCGATCCACAAGAAGCCGTGACGGATCCATCCGACCATCGGCAGCCCGTAATAAACCAGGAAGATCTGCAGAAGGAGCGGCGTTCCGCGGAAGAGGAACGTCCACGCGATCTGTATCCCGCGCAGCCAGCGCGAGGTGGACTGCGCAAGCCAGACCAGCCCGACCGCGACGATGGTCGCGGCGCAAGCCGACGTGCCGAGAATGAGCAAGGTCGTCGGCAGCGCCGCAAGCAGTTGCCACAATACCGCGAGCAGGAAGCTCATCGGCCGCCCTCGCCCCGTCCCAGCCGTCGCGCCAGCACGCGGAAGATGGTGCCGGTCGCCGCGGTGAGACAGAGATACAGCACCATCGCCGCCGAGAAGAACAGGAACGGATGGCGGGTCGATCCCGCGGCGACGAGGCTGGTGCGGATCAGCTCGCTGAGACCGGTCACCGAGATCAGCGCCGAATCCTTGAGATTGAACTGCCACACATTGCCGATCGCCGGTAGCGTAAGCCGGAACAGCTGCGGTGCGACCACGCGGCGGAAGAGCAGGAATTCCCCGAAGCCGGCCGCGCGCGCCGCTTCGATCTGGCCGGTCGGAACGGCGGCGATCCCCCCCCGGAATATCTCGGCCTGATAAGCGGCCGATACGAGACCGATCGCCATCGTGCCGATGAGAAAGGGCGAGGGAAGGCCCGGCGAAGCGAGCCCGAGCAGCGTGGCGCCGGAGAGCAGCAGGGTCGGCGCGCCGAAATAAAACAGCAGCACGACGAGCAGCTCGGGAATGCCGCGCATCACGACGCCATAGCCGATCGCCACGACGGCGATCGGGCGAGGTCCGCGCAGACGCGCCCAGGCCAGCGCTCCCCCGCCCAGCAGCCCCACGAGCATCGAGCTTGCCGAAACCGCCAGCGTCAGCGCGCATCCGGTCATCAACAGGCCGCCCCAGCCATCCGGCCCGAAGCCCAGCAGGTCGAGCGATGCCATCACCGCGGCTTGAACCCGCGCGGCGGCGTGATGTCCATGTGAAACCATTTGAGGCTCAGCCGGCGGATCGTGCCATCCTCGGAGGCGGCGCGGATCGCGCCGTTGAGCCGCTCGGCAAGCGCGCGGTCGCCCTTGCGCACCGCGAATGCCTCACCCGCACCGAGCTCGCCGCCAGTAAGCTCGGGCCCTGCCACGGTCAGCTCCCGCATGTCGGGCGCCAGGAGCAGGGGGCGGAGATAGGAGGCGTCGTCGATCGTCAGGTCCATTCGTCCGGCCAGGAGATCGAGATCGCGCTCTCCCATCGTACGATAGGTCTTGAGCCTGACGGCGGGGCCAAGCACCGTGCGCAGAAACCCGTCGAATATGCCGGCCAGCGGCACGCCGATCGTCTTGCCCGCCATGACACGGCGCAGCATCGCCACCGTTTGGGCGCGTTGGCGCGCGTCGCCGAGATCCATGACCCGGTCGCGCATCGGCATGGCGGCGAGCGGGCTGTCTCGCCGCGCGACGAAGACCGTCGTGGTAAGCGCATAGGGAATGGAATAATCGATCACGGCGCGGCGTTCGGCGGTGATCTGCAGCGCATCGGCGATCATGTCGATCTTGCGCGCGTCAAGCGCGCCGATCATGCCGTCCCAGTCCTGCGCGACCAGCCGGCAGCGCAGCCGGGCCCTGGCGCAGATATAACGCAGCAGATCGGGTTCGAACCCGTCCAGTCGGCCATCGGCACGGGTGAGGTTCCAGGGCACATAGGAACCCTCGGTTCCGATCGTCACCTCGCGCTCCGGCGGCGCGGCGCCGAGCAGCAGCCCGGCGGCGAGCAAAACCGCCAATCGGCAAAGGGGATTTGGCTGCATGGCGTGCTTCCGGGCTGCCCTGTGGGCGATGAGGGGCGGCACCGCCGCCGCCCCTCCCCGCGCGATGCGCATCGTTAAAATCTTTGTCCCAGCTTCACGCCGAAGAATCTTGGCTTGATCGGGTATATCCTGGCGTATTGGCCGCAGACGGCGGGTCCGCAGAACGTGTTCCTGCTGAGCTGTCCGCGCTTGTCAAACGCATTCTGCAAGAACAATTCGATCGACTTCGATCCGATTTTCGCACCGAGCGAGAAGTCGGCGGTGGTGAAGGGCCGCGTGTTGCCGAGCAGGCCGGCCTCGAACACGCCAAGATACGGGCGGGTCGATGACTGGTGGAGCACGGTGCCCTGAACGAAGGCATCGCTCGATCCGATGGCGAAGTTGTAGCGCGCGGTCGCCGTCCCCTTGACGCGCGGCTGGATCGGCAGACGCGTACCCTTGGGCGCGGCGATGACGCCGGTGGAGCAATCCGGATTGCCGCTCGCGCCGATCGCGCAGAAATCGGTCGTCAGCTTGGCGTCGTTATAGGCACCGGAGGCGGAAAGCACGAGATGGTCGTCGACCGACCATTGAATATCGGATTCAAGACCATAGACGCGCGCATTGCCGGCATTGTAGATATTGGTGACGGTGCCGACAAGCAGGGCGTATTGCAGCTTGTCCCAAGTCTCATAATACACGGCGCCGTTCCAGCGCAACGCGTGGTTGAACCAGCTCGTCTTCCAACCGAGCTCATAATTGTCAAGCGAGTCGGCGTCATAGGAATCGACGCCCGCGCGACGATTGGTGCCGCCCGGTCGAAAGCCGGTGGAATAGGTCGCGTACACCATGTGATCGGGATCGATCTGCCAGGTGAGATTGAGCTTGTGCGTCTCGCCCGAGCCCTTCGCCTGCTTGTCGACGGAGATACAGTTGTCGATCGCGGTCAGCGGGATCGAGCAGCCCGCGTTCACCGCGTCGCTGGTGAAGCCCGAGAAGCCGCGCACCGTGTTGTTGTACTTGAACCCGCGGATGCCGCCGGTGAAGGTGAGATTGCGCGTGAGATCATAGGAGAACTGGCCGAAGATCGCATAGTCGCGATCGACGATATGCGTATTGGTCAGGAACGTATCGTCGGCATAGACGGCGGTGCTGTTGGTCGCGTTGCCGAGGCCGGGAATGATGTAATCACCCCGATTCTGGTCGGTCTGGCGCTGGAGGAACAGCCCGGCGGTGATCCGCCACGGGTTGCTGGCGGGCGAGCTCACGCGCAGTTCGTGCGTCTGCTTCGTCAGGCTCTGGTGACCGTGGAACCGCTGGGTCGGATCGATCGGCGTGCCGTCGCTGTTCTGGAAATAATTGTAATCCGGATACACGTCATAGGCGACGCTGTAATAAGAATAATCGGATGCGTTCTCGATCGAGCGGCCGAGGTAGCCACCCGAATAGACGAGATCCCAGTTGCCGACCTTCCCCTCGATGGTCAGCGCGGCCTGATACCATTTGTCGATATTATATTCGGGCGTGAAGGCGTGCAGCTTGAGATCGCCGATGCGGGGATCGTAGAGGAACGACCCGTGGGATTTCTGGTACTGCGCGATCAGTGCCGGTGTCACCGTCCAGTTGTCGTCAAGCTCGATGCCGAGCGCGGCGCGACCGCCATAGGTATCGACACTATTATAGTCATGCTTGACGTAGGGCGCATTGTTCACCGTGATCGGACTGTTCGCGACGCTGCCGTCGTCGAGCGTGTGCGGACGCTGGTAGGTCCGCTCGCCGAAGGTGCTGCTGATGAAGCCGCCGTCACGTTCGTAAAAGCCCACCACGCGCAGCGCCGCGCCGGAGCTGATCGGCACGTTGACGAATCCTTCCCCGACGCCGCCGAAGCCGCCGCCGCCGAACTTGTTGCCCTGAAGGTCGTAGCCGGCCGAAAAGCGCGAGGGATCGGGCTTGTTGGTGATGATGCGAAGCGTGCCCGAGAGCGAGCTGGCGCCATACAGCGTGCCCTGCGGGCCCGACAGCGCCTCCACCCGCGCGATGTCATAGATATGGACGTCGAGCAGCGCGCCGATGGTCGTGACGGGAATCTCGTCGAGATAGGTGCCGGCGGTCGGCAACGATCCCAGCGGCAGGCCATCGCCACCCGAGGCGATGCCGCGGAAGAAGAGCTGGCTCTGGCCGGGGCCGAACGACTGATAGCTGACCGACGGCAGTAACTTGGTATAGTCGTCGAAGGACTGGACCTGATGCTGGTCCAGCGTCGCGGCACCGAGCGCTTGAAGGCTGATCGGAACCTTCTGGATGCTTTCCGACCGCTTCTGCGCGGTGACCACGATGTCATTCTGCTGCGACGCATCGTCGGGAGCGGCGGGCCTGTCCGCGGCGGAAGCCGGGCCTGCCCCCGCCGTGGTCTGGGCCTGGGCCGTGGATTCCCAGCCGATCGAGGCGAGCATGGTCGACGCCATCAATATGGCGACACCGCGCCTGCGGGCAACTGAACCTGCAATCATCGTTTTTCCCCTTTTTCTTGATCCTGATTACGGCGTCACGGACATCCATCCCGTCGATTGTGTCGTTTCGTTGTTTGCGTCACCGGCCGCCGGCAACGCAGCCCATTGTTCGAGAGCGGCACCCAGCGCGCCGGCGAGCGGTGCGAGCGCGCCTTCGAACCGACGCCATTGATCGAGGCCCTCGGTGAAGATCGGCTGGCGCACCTGCTCGGAACTGGCGGTTCGCACCGTGCGATCGTTGCGCCAGAAGGCCAGGCAGCCGTCCTCGAAGGGCAGGTTCAGCGCCGCTAGGAGCCCGCGCACCTCGCCTTCGGTGTCGCCAACCATGTGCTCGTAGATGACCCGGTGGACCGCGCCGGGGGCCGTTGCGTCCACATGCGCCATCAGGGCGAGGTAATCGGCATAATAGCGGCCCAGCTCGACGAGGTCGTAGGAGAAGCCCTGGCCGCGCGCGAAATGCTGCTTGAAGGCGGACCAGCAGCATCCCATCGGATGCCGCCGCGCGTCGACGATGCGCGCATTGGGGAGGATCAGGCGGACAAGGCCGACGTGCAGCCAGTTGTTCGGCATCTTGTCGATGAAGAAAGGCCTGTCGGTGTGGCGGTGGATGCGGGCTCGGGCCAGATATTCCTCGCCCAGTTCGCGGCTCTGCTCCAGCGTGATCCCCGCCAGTGCGGCTGCCGGATCGCCTCCGGCGGCGAGCTCCAGCCGGTCGGCGATCGCCATAAGATCGGGCAGCTCGCTGGTGCCTTCCACCCGCGAATGGCTGGCGAGGATCTGCTCCACCAGCGTCGAGCCGGCGCGCGGCAAGCCGACGACGAAGATGGGATCGGCCGCGGGGCAGCCGTAGCCCTCGCGGCGCGCCAGGAAGGCGGGCGTGAGCAGGGTCGTCAGCGCCGTGCGCCGCGCATGCGTCGCATCGGCGTCATAGGCGATCCGCGCGCGGCGGATGCGGTTGCCCTCGGCATAGGCGGCGAAGGCGGCGGCGTCCTCGCCGGCGTCTTCCAGCGCCTTGCCGATCGCGAACTGGAGGTGCAGGCGATCGTCGTCTTCCGGCGCGGTGGCGAGCGCGCCGCGCATCGCCGCCAGATCGTCGTCGGAAAAGCGGAAGGTCTTGAGGTTGGCAAGGCTCCACCACGCCTCGCCGAGATCTGCCTGCCGCTCGATCGCGACACGATAGGCGGCCACGGCATCGTCGCGACGACCGATCGCCTTCAGGACATGGCCATAGCTCATCCAGCCCTTGGCCTGATCGGGGCGGCGGGCCAGGATGTCGCCATAAAGCTCGGCGGCGCCGACCTGATCCCCGATCCGGACGAGCAGCGCCGCCTTGAGCATCGCCAGCGAGGGATTGGCGGGATCGCCGTTCAGCAATATGCCGGTTTCGGACAGGGCCTCGGCGAAGTGGCCGTGACGCTGGAGCGTGCGGGCCAGCAGCTCGCGCGCCATCGCGAAGGATGGTGCCAGGGTCACCGCCCGGCGCAACAGGACGATGGCATCGGCAAGTCGGCCGAGCTGGATGGCAAGTTCGGCCATCATCCGGATCGCCGCGACGTCCGTCGGCTGTTCCCGCAACCGGGCTCGCAAGCCTTTCTCGGCGGCCGCCAGCCGACCTTCGCGCAGGTCGATCGCGGCATCGATGAGCAGCGGATCGCGCGTCGCCGCCTCGATCGAGCGCATATAGGCCTCGCTCGCGCCAGCCTCATCACCGACAAGGCGCGAAAGATCGGCCAGGGCCAGCCATGCCGGGACGAATTCGGGTGCCAGCTTGACGGCCTGCCGGAATGAAGCTCCCGCGGCGGATAGTTCGCCACGCCGGTGCAGGGCGAGTCCCTCGGCATGCGCCGCGGCAGCGCGCGGCGGAGCGGAGCGGCCGAGCCCGGCCTTCATGTCGCGCGATCCGTCGCTGCCGCGAAGGACGCCGCCCGCCATGCCGGCGAGCTCGAGCCCGCGACCCGGACAGCAAGCGGCGCGACGCCCGACGCGCCGAAAGCGACTTCCACGACGTCAGTGCTGGCGCGCTCCATGCAGTGGCACTCCGGCTGTCGAGGAGTCGAGACTAGGTGCTTCATGCCGAATGTCTATACATTATTTACGATCTCGATGAACAGCAGTTTCTGCTCTCCCTCAAGGTCGATGCGGCCCGGATACTCGACGGTCGCCGCGTCGCCCGATGTCAGTTCGACGCGCTCCGCGCCGCATCGCAACGCGCCACCGCGCGGAGCGAGCAACAACCGCATACCGCCGGCGCGCCGCCGTGGGCCCAGCGACGCTCTCCCTCCCACCCAGCACATCCGGCCCTTGCCGAAGGCGCGGCGGACCATGAGGTTGCAATCCTTCACGGGCGCGTCGTCGCATGGACCGGCGTGGACGGCCACGTCTCCGCTGAAGGCGCGCGGGGCATCGTGCGCGGCGAGCAGGACCGGCGCTTCGTCCGCTATGGCGAGACGCAGCGCGCCATGGGTTACCGCCAGCAGCCGATCGACGCCGTCGAACCGCGAGAAGGGGCCGCTCG
This sequence comes from uncultured Sphingomonadaceae bacterium, assembly GCA_964245925.1. Classification (GTDB taxonomy): domain Bacteria; phylum Pseudomonadota; class Alphaproteobacteria; order Sphingomonadales; family Sphingomonadaceae; genus Solisphingomonas. Next base: position 5,014 of record CAXTPE010000014.1, on the reverse strand, counting down.
CCCGGATGTCGGCGAGGCTCAGGCGCCAGTCGAAATCGTCATAGCCGCTGCCGGGCGGGTATATCGCGACCTCGCTCGTCGTTCCGCCCCCGTTCTTCCAGGCCTGGGTGGCGCGGCCGGCGGCGGCCAGAAGACTGATACCGCTCACAGGATCGCCGGCAGATCGAGTTCCCGCTCGCGCGCGCTGTCGATCGCGATGTCGTACCCCGCGTCGGCATGGCGCATCACGCCGGTGGCGGGATCGTTCCACAGCACGCGCGCGATGCGCTTCGCCGCCGCCTCGGTGCCGTCCGCGACGATCACCATGCCGGCATGCTGCGAATAGCCCATGCCGACGCCGCCGCCATGATGCAGCGACACCCAGGTCGCGCCCGAAGCGGTGTTGAGCAAGGCGTTGAGCAGCGGCCAGTCGGACACGGCATCGCTGCCGTCCCGCATCGCCTCGGTCTCGCGATTGGGGCTGGCGACCGATCCGCTGTCGAGATGATCGCGGCCGATCACCACCGGCGCCTTGAGCTCGCCCGACGCCACCATCGCGTTGAAGGCGAGCCCCAGCCGATGCCGATCGCCCAAGCCCACCCAGCAGATCCGCGCGGGCAGACCCTGGAACCTGATCTTCTCGCGCGCCATGTCGAGCCAGTGGTGGAGCGCGGCATCGTCGGGCAGCAATTCCTTCACCTTGGCGTCGGTCCGGTAGATGTCCTCGGGATCGCCCGACAGCGCGACCCAGCGGAACGGGCCGATGCCCCGGCAGAACAGCGGCCGGATATAAGCGGGCACGAAGCCCGGGAAGTCGAACGCGTTCGTCACGCCCGCGTCCCTGGCGACCTGGCGGATGTTGTTGCCATAGTCGACCGTCGGCACGCCGGCCGCCTGGAAGTCGAGCATCGCCCGCACATGGATCGCCATCGACGCCTTGGCCGCGGCCGCCACCGCCTCGGGCTCGCGCTCCTTCGCAGCGGCCCATCGGTCGAGCGTCCAGCCGGCAGGCAGATAGCCGTTGACCGGGTCATGCGCCGAGGTCTGGTCGGTGAGCAGGTCGGGGCGGATGCCGCGACGGTACATCTCGGGCAGCAGCTCGGCCGCGTTGCCGAGCAGCCCGACCGAGACGGGCGCGTTCGATCCCTGGATAATCGTCAGCGCCTCGTCGATCGTGTCGGCCGCGCGATCGAGATAGCCGGTGCGCAGCCGCATCTCGATCCGGCTCGGCTGGCATTCGATCGCGAGGCAGGAGGCGCCCGCCATCACCGCCGCGAGCGGTTGCGCGCCGCCCATGCCGCCGAGGCCGGCGGTCAGCAGCCAGCGGCCTTTCAGGTCGCCGCCATAATGCTGACGGCCCATCTCGACGAACGTCTCGTAGGTGCCCTGCACGATCCCCTGCGTGCCGATATAGATCCACGAGCCGGCGGTCATCTGGCCGTACATCGCCAGCCCCTTGCGGTCGAGTTCGGCGAAATGCTCCCACGTCGCCCAGTGCGGCACGAGGTTGGAGTTGGCGATCAGCACGCGCGGCGCGTCGGCATGCGTGCGGAACACGCCGACGGGCTTGCCGGACTGGATCAGCAGCGTCTCGTCGTCCGCCAGCCGGCGCAGCGTCTCGACGATCTTGTCGTAGCTCTCCCAATCGCGCGCGGCGCGGCCGATGCCACCATAGACGACCAGCTCCTGCGGGTTCTCGGCGACGTCGGGATGGAGATTGTTCATCAGCATCCGCAGCGGTGCCTCGGTGAGCCAGCTCCTGGCGGTCAGTTCGGTGCCGGTCGCGGCACGGATGACGCGGCTGGTGTCGAGACGGGTCATGGCTGGCCTTTCGCGAAATCGGTGACCGCGGCGAGGATGCGCGCGAGATCGGAGCGGAGCGGTGCCGCGAAATCCGGATCATAGGACGGCGGCCAATCGGACTCGTCCGGCTCGTCCACCGGCTCCCGCAGATAGGTTCGCATCGCGATCTCCATCTGGATGGCGTGGACGCCGTCCGCCGGCCGGCCGTAGTGGCGCGTCGTCCAGCCACCCCGGAAGCGGCCGTCGAGCACGCTCGACCGCCCCGCGCACCCGGCCATCACCGCCGCGCCAAGCTCAGGGTTGCAGGTCGTGCCGCCGTCGGTGCCGATGTTGAGTTCGGGCAGCGCGCCATCGAACAGGCGGGGGACGCGGCTGCGGATCGAATGGCAGTCGTACAGCACGACGCACGGATGGATCGCGCGCAGCCGGCCGATCTCGGCCGCGATCGCCGCATGATAGGGATCGAAATAGCGCAGGCGGCGCGCGGCGACGTCCGGCCACGCGCCATCGCGGTAGAGCGGATCGCCATCGAAGGTCTCGGTCGGACAGAGCCCGGTCGTCGCCTGTCCCGGATAGAGCGAAGCGCCAGACGGATCGCGATTGCAGTCGATCACGCTGCGCGACACGTCGGTCCAGATGCGGGTGGCGTCGGCCAGTCCTTCGTAGAGCATGCGGACATGCCAGTCGGTGTCGCGGATCGCCCACCAGCGCGAGCGGAAGCCGTCGGCATGTTCGCGCAGCTCGATGCCGTCATGCGGGAAGGCGAGGATCAGCGGCGCATCGCTGCGCCGGACGTGCAGCCAGGCGGGCGCGCTCATGGCGCGATCCCCGGCAGGTCCAGCCCGGCGACCAGCGCGCCGCTCCGCACCAGCGCGATCGCCGCCTCGATGTCCGGATGCATGTGGCGATCGTCGAGCAGCGCGGGAACTTCCGCGCGCAGCCGCGCCCGCACCGTCTCCAGCGCGTCCGAAGAGGCGAGGCCGACATGGAAGTCGCAGCCCTGTACCGCCGCCAGCAGCTCGATGCCGATCACCGCCCGCGCGTTCGCCACCATCTCCAGCAGCCGCCGCGCGCCGTGCGCGGCCATCGAGACATGATCCTCCTGATTGGCCGAGGTCGGGATCGAATCAACGCTCGCCGGATAGGCGCGCTGCTTGTTCTCCGAGACGAGCGCCGCCGCCGTCACCTGCGGGATCATGAACCCCGAATTGAGCCCCGGCGTGGGCGTCAGGAACGCCGGCAGCCCCGAGAGCGCGGGATCGACCAGCATCGCGATCCGGCGCTCGGCAAGCGATCCGAGCTCGCACACCGCCAGCGCGATCATGTCGGCGGCGAAGGCGACGGGCTCGGCGTGGAAATTGCCGCCGGACAGCGCCTCGTCGCTGCCGGGGAAGATCAGCGGATTGTCGGAGACGCCGTTGGCCTCGGTGAGCAACGTCGTCGTCGCCTGGCGCAGCACGTCGAGCGCGGCGCCCATCACCTGCGGCTGGCAGCGCAGGCAATAGGGATCCTGCACGCGGGCATCGTCGAGCAGGTGCGAGGCGCGGATCGCGGAGCCCGCCATCAGCCCGCGCAACGCATCGGCGACCGCGATCTGCCCGGCATGGCGGCGCAGCGCGTGGATGCGCGGATCGAACGGCGCGTCCGATCCCTTCGCCGCCTCGGTGGAAAGAGCGCCGGTGACGAGCGCGGAGCGAAACAAGGTTTCCGCCCCGAACAGGGCGGCAAGCGCGTTGGCGGTCGAGAATTGCGTGCCGTTGAGCAGCGCGAGGCCTTCCTTGGGGCCAAGCGTCAGCGGCGCCAGGCCAGCGTCCGCCAGCGCCTCGGCGGCGGGCATCCGCACCTCGCCGGCGAACATCTCGCCGACGCCGATCATCGTCGCCGCCATGTGCGCGAGCGGTGCCAGATCGCCGCTGGCGCCGACCGATCCCTGGCAGGGCACGACCGGGGTCAGCCCCCGCGTCAGCATCGCATCGAGCAGCGCGATCGTCTCCGACTTCACGCCGGACGCGCCCTGCCCGAGGCTGGCGAGCTTCAAGGCCAGCATCAGCCGGATCACCGGCACCGGCGAGGGATCGCCCGTACCCGCCGCATGGCTCAGCACGATGTTGCGCTGGAGCGTCGCCAGATCGTCGGCGGCGATCGGCACGCTGGCGAGCTTCCCGAAGCCGGTGTTGATCCCGTAGACGGGCTCGCCGCGCGCGAGGATGCGTTCGACCGCCGCCGCGCTCGCCGCGATGAGAGGCGCGGACGCCGGATCGATCCGCGCCGGCGTGCCTTCATGGACGGCGCGCCACTCGGCGAGGCTCACCGCGCCGGGCTTCAGCATCACGCTCAACGCCCCCTCCAGATACGGGCATGGAGCGGATTATAGCCCATGCGATAGACAAGCTCGGCCGGCCGCTCGATGTCCCAGATGGCGAGATCGCAGGATTTCCCGGCCTGCAGCGTGCCCGTCTCGGCGGCGAGACCGAGCGCTCGCGCGGCATTGCGCGTCACCCCCGCGAGGCATTCGTCCACCGTCATGCGGAACAATGTCGCCGCCATGTTCATCACCAGCAGCGGCGAGGTGAGCGGCGATGTGCCGGGATTGCAGTCGGTCGCCAGCGCGATCGTCACGCCGGCGGCCCGTAGCGCTTCGATCGGCGGCAGCTTCGTCTCGCGGACGTAATAATAGGCGCCCGGCAGCAACGTCGCGACGGTGCCGGCGCGCGCCATCGCGACGACGCCTTCCTCATCGAGATATTCGAGATGATCGGCCGATAGCGCGTCGTGCCGCGCCGCCAGCGCCGCACCATGGAGGTTGGAGAGCTGCTCGGCATGGAGCTTCACGGGCAGGCCATGCCGCGCGGCGGCGGCGAAGACGCGCCCGGTCTGCGCCGGAGAAAAGCCGATCCCCTCGCAGAAGGCATCGACCGCATCGGCCAGCCCCTCGGCCGCGACCGCCGGGATCATCTCGTCGCACACCGCCTCGACATAGCCGTCGGCATCACCGGCATGCTCGGGCGGCAGCGCGTGCGCGCCGAGGAAGGTGGTGACGATCCGCACCCGCCGTTCGGCCCCCAGCGCCCGCGCGGCGCGGAGCATCTTGAGTTCGTCGGCGAGCGACAGGCCGTAGCCGGACTTCACCTCCACCGTTGTCGCACCTTCGGCGATCAGCGCGTCGAGCCGCGGCAGGGCCGAAGCGATCAGCGAGGCTTCGTCAGCCGCCCGTGTCGCGATCATCGTCGAT
>CAXTPE010000013.1:0-27447 GCA_964245925.1 uncultured Sphingomonadaceae bacterium | reverse complement strand
GCCAGCGCCAGTTCGAGCTCGGCGATTCCTATGTGCTGCCGACGCTCGACCTGCTGAACCCCGCGCCCAAGCGCGCCGGCACCACGCTCGACAAGGCCGCGCTGGAACGCAACGCCCGGCTGCTCGAGACGGTGCTCGAGGATTTCCACGTCAAGGGATCGATCGTCGAGGTGCGGCCCGGGCCGGTGGTGACGATGTACGAGCTGGAGCCCGCCGCCGGCATCAAGGCCAGCCGGGTGGTCGCGCTCGCCGACGACATCGCGCGCAACATGTCGGCGCTCTCGGCGCGCGTCGCCACCATCCAGGGACGCAGCGTCATCGGCATCGAGCTGCCGAACGTGAACCGCGAATCGGTCGTGCTCTCCGAGCTGATCGGCAGCGAGGCGTTCGAGGACAAGGCCGCGCAGCTCCCGATCATCCTCGGCAAGAACATCGCCGGCGACGCCGTCATCGCCGATCTGGCGCCGATGCCGCATCTGCTCGTCGCCGGCACCACCGGCTCGGGCAAGTCGGTCGGCCTCAACTGCATGATCCTCTCGCTGCTCTACCGGCTGACGCCGAACCAGTGCCGCATGATTATGATCGATCCCAAGATGCTGGAATTGAGCACCTACGACGGCATCCCCCACCTGCTGTCCCCCGTCGTCACCGAGCCCGCCAAGGCGATCCGCGCGCTGAAATGGGCGGTCGAGCAGATGGAGGAGCGCTATCGCATGATGGCCAGCGTCGGCGTCCGCGGGCTCGCCTCGTTCAACGACAAGGTGCGCGCCGCCAAGGCCAAGAACCAGCCGATGGGCCGCCGCGTGCAGACCGGCTACGATACGGGCTCCGGCCAGCCGGTCTACGAGGAGGAGAGCCTCGACTATGAGGTGCTGCCGCAGATCGTGGTGGTGGTCGACGAACTCGCTGATCTGATGATGACCGCCGGCAAGGAGGTCGAGTTCCTGATCCAGCGGCTCGCCCAGAAGGCGCGCGCCGCCGGCATCCACCTCATCATGGCGACCCAGCGCCCCTCGGTCGACGTCATCACCGGCGTCATCAAGGCGAACCTGCCGACCCGCATCAGCTTCGCTGTCACCTCCAAGATCGATTCGCGCACCATCCTCGGCGAGCAGGGTGCCGAGCAGCTCCTCGGCAAGGGCGACATGCTCTACATGCCGGGCGGGCGCGGACTGGCGCGTGTTCACGGTCCGTTCGTATCGGACGACGAGGTGCGCGCGGTCGCCGATCACTGGCGCGGCCAGGGTACGCCCGATTATATCAGCGCGGTCACCGAGGAACCCGAGGACGGTGGCTTCGCGCTCGACGGCGCCCCCGCCGGCGATGACAGCCCCGAGGAGCAGCTCTACCGCCGCGCCGTGCAGATCGTCGCCGAATCGCAGAAGGCCTCGACCAGCTATGTCCAGCGCCAGCTTCGCGTCGGCTATAACTCGGCGGCGCGGCTGATCGAGCGCATGGAAAAGGACGGCCTCGTCGGCACGCCCGATCATGTCGGCCGACGCGAGGTGCTGGTTGACCGCGAGGGGCATGCGGTCTGACGATCGGAAGCTGAAGCCGAAGCTTCGATCGGGGCGGAAGGTGAGGGTGCCGAGCGATGCGCGGCCAAGGTAGCCGGAAGATAGTCGAGGAACGCTTCGTAGTTGGCATCGACCTCGCGTTCCAGCCTGTCCACGTCCATCCAGCCTTCCATCCGGCCTACTAACTGAACCAGAGATCGTCCGAGCTGGCTTCAGCGTCACGCTGAAATGCGCCGAAGATGAGTCGGGTCGAGTTAAGGTCCAATTCAATTGCCGACTGCGAAGCGATTGACAACGTGGAGTAACAACAATGGGTTCGGCTTTCAGGATGTTGGTGACTGCCGTAATGACAACAGTCGCGTTCCCGGCGGCCGCCGCATCCGCACCTCAGCCGGCGCCCCAGCTCGCCCGGGTCGCCGCGCATCTGCGCGCCGTGAACACGATGACCGCCGATTTCGTGCAGACCGATCGCAACGGCAAGGCGCTGCCCGGTACGCTGACGCTGAAGCGCCCCGGCAAGGTCCGCTTCCAGTACCGGCCGGGCGTGCCGCTGCTGATCGTCGGTGACGGCAAGGCATTGACGATGATCGACTATCAGGTCGCGCAGGTCTCGCGCTGGCCGATCGGCGACTCGCCGCTCGCCGTCCTGCTCGATCCGTCCAGGGATCTCTCGAAGGTCGCGCATGTCGTCCCCGCCGCTGACCCGTCGCTGCTGCTGATCGAGGGGCGCGACGCCAGGCATCCCGAGTTCGGAACCATCACCATCGCCTTCCGCAACGCCGCCACGGCACCCGCCGGGCTGATGCTGGAAGGCTGGACCGTGCTCGATGCGCAGAACAACCTTTCCACCGTGCGGCTCTCGCACCAGCGCTTCGGCGCGCCGATCGCCGACACCCTGTTCCGCTGGCGCGATCCGCGCCCGCAGGGCCGCCGCTGAATGTCGAAGGCGTCGCATCCATTCATCCGCGCGACAGGTGGCCGGTCCTAAACACGGTCCCGCGGCCGCGGCCCGTATCCGGGATTTCCCCCTGTTGCCCGGATCGGTCACCGCGTCCCGCCTGCGTGACGAACTGCAGGTCGGCCCTCGCTCCATGCCCCCGGAGCGGGGGCCGTTTGCGTTTATATCGGGTTTGCGGCGCGGGCGTCCGGCCGCTCGTTTTCCGCATAAGCGCTGGCGGCGCTTTGCGCCGGTGACGTTGGCGATCGTTGGCGTTACATCGCGCGTCCATGACGACGCTCAGCATCGCTTCCTGGAACATCAACTCGGTGCGCGCGCGCCTCGGGCTCGTCGAGCAGTTCCTCAAGGCGGAGCGGCCGGATGTGCTCTGCCTGCAGGAGACGAAGGTCACCGACGCGGTCTTCCCGCACGCGCTGTTCGATCAGCTTGGCTATGTCCACCGCATCCTGCATGGCCAGCCGATGCACCATGGCGTCGCCATCCTCAGCCGCGTGCCGCTGGTCGCGGCCGACGCCGCCGAGCAGCGTCGCGACTGGCAGGCGAATGGCGAGGCACGCCATGTCGGCGTGCGCCTGCATTCGGGCATACGGCTGGAGAACGTCTATGTCCCGGCCGGCGGCGACATCCCCGATCCGGCGCGGAATCCCAAGTTCGCGCAGAAGCTGGCCTTCATCGAGCGGATGACGCGCTGGTCCGAGGCGTTGCGCGAGCCGACCATCATCCTCGGCGACTTCAACATCGCGCCGCTGGAATGCGACGTCTGGAGCCACAAGGCGCTGCTCGACGTGGTGAGCCACACACCCATCGAGATCGAAGCGCTGAGCCGGCTCCAGGCGAGCCACGAATGGGTCGATCTCGGCCGCCGCTTCATTCCCGCGCCGGAACGCAACTACACGTGGTGGAGCTATCGCGCGAGGGACTGGGCGGCGAGCGATCGCGGTCGCCGCCTCGATCATGTCTGGGCAAGCCCGGAGGTGGCGAAGGTCGCGCGCCGCCATCGCGTGCTCGAGCCGGTACGCGGCTGGTTGCGGCCGTCGGATCATGTCCCGCTCGTCACCGAGTTCGCGCTGTGACGCTGCTCGTCGTCGACGCCGGCGCGAGGACGCTGCGCGCCGGTCGCGGGCCCCTCCCCTGCGCGATCGGACGGGCCGGCACCATGGCAGCGGCGGACAAGCGCGAGGGGGACGGCTGCACGCCGCTCGGCCGCTGGCCGGTGCGCGGCCTCCTGCTGCGGCCGGACCGGCTATCCCATGTCGCCGGCGCATTGCCGTGGCGCTGGCTCAGGCCGGACGACGGCTGGTCCGACGATCCCGACGATCCCGCCTACAACCGGCCGGTGCGCCTGCCACATCGCTTCGGCGCCGAGTCGCTCTGGCGCGACGACGATGCCTATGATGCGATCGTCGTGCTCGGCTATAATGATGCGCCGCCGCTGCCGGGCCATGGCAGCGCGATCTTCCTGCATGCGCTGCCGGCCTCCGGAGTCACCGCCGGTTGTGTCGCGCTTGCGCATGCCGCGCTGCTGGCGCTGCTGCCCCTGCTGGCCCCGACGGACATGCTGGAAGTGCGCGCATGAAGGCCGTGGACCCCGCCGGATCGCCGGACTACGACATCGTCGGCGATCCCGGGGAGTCGGCGGATGAACATCAGCGTGAACGTCGATTGCACGCCGGAGGAGGCCCGCCGCTTCATGGGCCTGCCCGACCTCACAAGCATCCACGACGCCTATCTCGATCGTATCCGCACCACGATCGAGCAGGGCATCACGCCGGAAAGCGCCGAGCGGCTGATGCGAAGCTGGGGCCCGATGGGCGAGGCCGGCATGAACATCTGGCGGCAGATGATCGAACAGATGAGCGGCAAGACGGGGTGAGCGCGAGCGCCGCCGACACCATCTTCGCGCTGTCCAGCGGCGCCCCGCCGGCGGCGATCGCCATCATCCGGATCAGCGGCCCCAATGCCGCCACGGCGCTCTCGACACTCGCCGGCAGGCTGCCGCGCCCGCGCTTCGCCAGCCTGAGGCCGCTCCGCGATCCGGAGGACCGATCGCTGCTCGATCGCGCATTGATATTATGGAACCCCGGCACCGCGACCGCGACCGGCGAGGACATCGCCGAGCTGCATTGCCACGGCGGTCGCGCGATCGTGGCTGCGGTGCTCGCCGCGCTCGGCCGGATGCGCGGTTTGCGGCCGGCCGAGCCGGGCGAATTCACCCGCCGCGCGTTCGAAAACGGCCGCATCGATCTCGCCCAAGCCGAGGGTCTGGCCGATCTGCTTGACGCCGAGACGGAAGCGCAACGCCGGAACGCGATCGGCGTCGCCGATGGCGGTCTGTCGCGGCTGATCGAGCGCTGGCGCGCGGAGCTCGTCGACATCGCCGCGATCGTCGAGGCCGCTATCGAATATGAGGAGGAGGACGAGACCATTATCGCTACCGCTTTCGCCCCCGCCATCATGGCGTTGGCGGACAAGATCCGGGCGGCGATCGCGAATCCGCCCGCCGAGCGGATCCGCGATGGCGTGCGCGTCGTTATCGCCGGTCCGCCCAACGCCGGCAAGTCGACCTTGCTCAATGCACTCGCCGGACGGTCCGCGGCGCTGGTGTCGGACGTTCCCGGCACGACGCGGGATGTCGTCGAGGCTCCTGTCGCCATCGCTGGAATGCCCTTCCTGCTTTGCGACACGGCCGGTCTGCGGGACACGGACGATCCAGTCGAGGCGCTCGGCGTGGCATCGGCATTGCAACGGGTTCAGGAAGCTGATGTCCTGCTGTGGCTCGACAGAGCCACCGCTCCGCCACATCCACGATGCGTACGAATCGCGAGCAAAGCCGATCTGTCGCCAGATCGATCCGATGCCGACATCGCCGTATCCGCTCTAACAGGCCAGGGCCTGGACGAGCTGCGTCGTCAGCTGGTCTACGCTGCGGATGCTCTTCTCTCGCGATCAGCAGGCATGCTGAACACACGACAACATGATCTTGCCGAGCGGGTGCTTGACGCATTGACCGACGCTTCGCTTGCCTCCGATCCGCTTTTGATCGCGGAGGAGCTTCGTGAAGCGCTCTCCGTCATGGATCTGCTCTGCGGAGACACCGGCACCGAGGAGTTGCTGGCTTCGCTGTTTAAGAGGTTCTGCATCGGCAAATGAGTTCCACGTGAAACACTACGACGTCATCGTCGTTGGCGGCGGTCATGCGGGCTGCGAAGCTGCGGCGGGCGCATCCCGGATGGGAGCTACCGTCGCTCTCATCAGCATGTGCGCCGACATGGTTGGTGCGATGTCGTGCAACCCGGCGATTGGCGGTATCGGCAAAGGTCATATCGTGCGCGAGGTGGATGCGCTCGACGGCATCATCGGCGTCGCTGCGGATCAAGCGGCCATCCACTATCGGATGCTCAATGCTCGCAACGGAAAGGCAGTCCAGGGCCCTCGGATCCAGGCGGATCGTGAACGCTTCAAGGCAGCCGTACGACATCAGCTTTCCCATTATCCAAAGCTGACGATTATCGAAGACGAAGTGGCCGTGCTGGCCCTCGTAAGCGGCGTCATCGATGGGGTGGTTCTTCAGAACAGGCGGCGACTGAGTGCAAGCGCGGTCGTGTTGGCGAGCGGTACGTTCCTTGGCGGCCGCATGTTCATCGGGCGCTCGCGGGAGAGCGGTGGACGCTGGGGCGAACGCGCGGCGTTGGCGCTGGGAGAGCAGCTCAAGACGCTGGGTCTAGAGCTTGGCAGGATGAAGACGGGGACTCCGCCGCGCCTCGATGGTCGAACGATCGCCTGGTCGAAGCTTCAGCGGCAATCGTCCGATCCGTCCGGCTGGACGATGTCGGCCGTCGGATTGCGGGTGCTGCCACAGGTCTTCTGCGGCATAACCCGGACAAACGCCGCCACCCATGCCACCGTCCGGGCAGCGATGACGGAATCGCCGTTGAGAAGCGGGGCTATTACCGGCGGGGGGCCGCGGTATTGTCCATCCATCGAGGACAAGATCGAGCGGTTCGGCGAGCGTGAAGGTCATCAGATCTTTCTGGAGCCCGAGGGTCTCGATAGCGCGCTGATCTATCCCAACGGCATCTCTACCTCGCTTTCCGAACCAGCGCAGCTTGCAATGGTCAGGTCGGTCGCGGGGCTGGAGAATGTTGCCATTGTCGTTCCAGGTTATGCTGTTGAATATACGTACGTCGATCCGCGACAGCTCGATCATAGCCTTGCGCTCCGGGGTGTGAGGGGGCTCTACCTCGCTGGACAGATCAACGGGACTACAGGGTATGAGGAAGCGGCTGGCCAGGGTGTCGTTGCTGGGCTTAACGCAGCCGCGCTGGCGCTTGGTCGCCCGGCAATCGTACTGCCGCGCTCGGAGAGCTATATCGGCGTAATGATCGACGATCTCACCTTGCAGGGTGTTACAGAGCCCTATCGCATGTTGACCGCGCGAGCGGAGCACCGGCTACATCTCCGGGCCGACAATGCGGAGGCACGGCTTGCGGGGATCGCTCGAGCAGCGGGATGTCTCCGGCCAGAACGATTGGATCATCTTCGCCGCCGCGAAACGGCGCTCGACATCATCGTGCCGATCATCGACGCGCTTCCCGACTGCGACTGCTATGAAACCGCTGCCATCATCGCGCCACGGCTTTTCTCCTTGCCAAAGGGCTTGGTTGAGGAAGCGATCGAGGATCGCCGCTATGCGCCATATGTCAGCCGCCAGGCTCGGCAGCTCGCCAGCGGGAGGGAACGCGATCGTCCGTTACGGGCTGACATGGACTATCGCCGTGTGCGGGGACTCTCCAGCGAGATGATAGAGCGCCTCGAGCGAGCTCAGCCTGCGACGCTCGGCGAGGCTCGTCGACTGCGCGGCATCACCGCCGCCGCCATTGCCGCGCTTGCCGTCGAGAATATGCGGTGATCCATCCAGCGAGCTTCTCCGTTCCACGTGAAGCGGAGCAGAGGCTGCTGAATTATCTAGGCCTGCTACGCGAGGCTAATGCCACGCAGAACCTGGTGTCGGCTAGAAGCCTGGACGCTGCCTGGGACAGGCACGTTCTCGACGCAGCTCAATTGTCACCACTGGTTCAAGAGGACATTGTGGACGTCGGATCGGGAGCGGGGCTGCCAGGCATCGTACTTGCGATCTTGGGGCATCGCGTCACGCTCGTCGAACCTCGGCGAAAGCGCTTCGAATTTCTTCAGCGGGTTGTCGCCACATTGGATTTGTCTACCGTCAAGTTATCGCACGGACCAGCGGAGTATATCCAGGAGACGTGCGCCACGATTACGGCACGGGCTCTGGCGCCGCTGGATCGCCTGTTCAGCCTGACCCATCACCTGGCACGTCCCGGCACCCGCTGGGTGCTGCCGAAGGGCCGATCCGTGAACGATGAACTGGAAATCGCGCGCGCGGCGTGGCATGGTCGCTTCGAGCTGGTGCCGAGCATCACCGATCCGGCGGGGATGATTGTCGTTGCCGAAGATGTGAGGCCGAGAGCGCGCCGATGATCCGAATTGCACTGGCAAACCAGAAGGGTGGCGTCGGCAAGACGACGAGCGCGATCAATCTGGGCACCGCGCTCGCGGCGAGCGGTTGGCGTGTACTGCTGATCGATCTCGATCCGCAGGGTAACGCCTCGACCGGGCTCGGCATCGATCGCGCGCAACGGACCCGCTCCAGCTACGATCTGCTTATGGGCGATGCGCGGATCGAGGAATGCGCCATCCCAAGCCGGGTGCCACGTCTCGATGTGGTGCCATCGACGGCCGATCTGTCTGGCGCCGAGATCGAGCTGGTCGAGGTCGAGCAGCGCACGCACCGGCTCGATCGCGCCTGCGATCAGGCACCGCCCGGCAAGTGGGACATCTGCCTGATCGATTGCCCGCCATCGCTTGGCCTGCTGACGATCAATGCGATGTGCGCGGCGCGATCGCTGCTCGTGCCTCTGCAGTGCGAGTTCTTCGCGCTCGAGGGGCTCAGCCAGTTGCTCCAGACCGTCGAGCGGGTACGCGAGCGCTTCAACCCGGAGCTGACGGTGCTCGGCGTGGCGCTGACCATGTATGATCGGCGCAACCGGCTGTCCGAGCAGGTCTCGCAGGACGTGCGCGCCTGCCTTGGCAAGCTCGTGTTCGAGACCGTGGTGCCGCGCAACGTCCGGCTGTCCGAGGCACCGAGCCATGGGCTGCCGGCGTTGATCTACGATCATCGCTGCTCGGGCTCGCAAGCCTATATGGCACTCGCGCGCGAGCTGATCGGCCGGCTTCCGCAGCTTCGGCTGGCAGCGGCATGAGCGAGGATCCGCCGCGCCGCACGACGCCCGGGCTTGGCCGGGGGCTGTCGGCGCTGTTCGGCGAGGCGGCCGCCGAGCAGCCGGTCGCCCAAGGGGAGCCGCGCACGCCGGGCATCAAGCTCGTGCCGATCGCGTCGATCGAGCCGCATCCCGGCCAGCCGCGGCGGCACTTCGCGGAAGAGGCGCTCGAGGAACTGGCAAGCTCGATCGCGTCGCGCGGGCTCATCCAGCCCATCGTCGTGCGGCCACATGGCCGCGGCTACCAGATCGTCGCCGGGGAGCGGCGCTGGCGGGCGGCGCAGCGCGCGCATCTCCACGAGGTGCCGGTCATCGTCCGCGAGCTCGACGAACAGCAGACGCTCGAGATCGCCATCCTGGAGAACATCCAGCGCGCCGATCTCAGCGCCAAAGAGGAAGCCGAGGCATATCAGCGGCTTATACGTGACTATGGGCATGCCGCCGAAGCCGTCGGCAGGCTCGTGCACAAGTCGAGGAGCCATGTCGCCAACCTGCTGCGGCTGCTCGAGCTTCCGGCAGCGGTGCGCGCGGCGGTAGCGGACGGATCGCTCGGCATGGGTCATGCCCGCGCGCTCATCACCGCGCCGGATCCGGAGGCGCTCGCCCGCACCGTGATGGCGCGCGGATTGTCGGTACGCGAGACCGAGAAGCTGGCGCAATCCGCCAAGCCGGAAGGCAGGCGCCGGCCGCCCACTCCCGCTACGCCGGCGGCGGAGGCGGACATCCTGGCGCTGGAGCGGCAGCTCGGCGACATGCTGGGGCTCAAGGTCGGTATCGCTCATGGCGGCGGCGCGGGCACGGTGACGCTCGCCTATTCCTCGCTCGACCAGCTCGACATGATCTGCCAGCGGCTCAGCGGCGAAGGCATTTAGAGCGGTTCTCGATCGGATTGCATAGGATCGGCCGCTCTGGATCATCGATCTGCCGCGTTTTCCAAGCCAGCAGGTGATTCCACCTGCTTCGAAAACGCTCTTAGCGATCGCGCGCGGCGGCGCGCGACAGCGAGAGCAGTGCCTCGTCGGCATGGAGCGTGCTGCCGCCGGGTGCCTTGATCGCACGTTCCGCCGCCAGCAGCCGCGCGAGCGCCGCCGCGATCCGGGTCGCCCGCCAGTGGCCCGCTTGTCGCGCGACCCGCTCGCGCTCGCCCGGCGGCCCGCCAAAGACCGGCCTGACGTCACGGCTCTCGGCGGCGGCACGGACGGTCGCGAGTTGCAGCATCCGGCGTAGCACCGGCCGCAGCGTGGCGATGCCCTCGACCCCCTCGCCCGCCAGCCGCGCCAACTCCGCCGCCAGCTCGCGCGGCTGGCCCTCCGCGACGAGATCGGCCAGCCGGCCGATGCTGCCCTCCTGGTGGTCGGCGGCGAGCAGCGCGATCGCATCCTCCGGCAGCGCGCCCGGGCGATCGGGCGCGACATCCGCGAAGGTCGCGAGCTTGGCGATCTCGCCTGCGGCGATCGCCCGGTCGCCACCGGAAGCCGCGGCGATCGACTGGACCTCGTCGGGCGCGAGCAGCAGCCCCGCCTCGCGCGCCATCTCGGCGATCATGCGGTCCGCGTTCGCCGCCGTCGGCGGGTAGCTCGCACACTGCATCGCCGCCGCATGGCCGCTCGCCAGCTTCAGCAGCCGGGAATCCTTGCGCAGCGCGCCGGCGATCAGCACCGCCGGATTGCCCGCCACCCCGGCCTCGAGCAGCGCCTCGACCGCTGCGAGACATTCCTCGCCGGCGCCCTCGACCCGGATGTGGCGCGCCTCGCCGAACAGCGATCGCGACGCCGCCTCGGTCGCGAGCAGCGCGCTATCCTGCCGCAGCGCCTGCGGCGACAGATCGACCCGCTCCGCCCCGGACCCGAGCGCGTCCGCCAGCATGGCGGCCAGCGCGCGCGATCCGGATTCGTCGGGTCCGTGCAGCAGGAACAGCCGGATGTCGGCCGGTGGCTGGCGGAGCGCGCGCTCGATGCGGGCGCGGTCGGCCGCCGCCATGCTCAGCGCGCCGCGGCGGTTCGCGATGCGTAGAGCGCGATGCGGCTGACGATCTGGTCCGCGACCTCGCCGGTGAGGTTCTCGAGCGCGGTCTGCTCGGCGGCGACGGTCGCATAGTCGGAGCTGACCACGTCGATGCCGCTGTCCGATCCCGCGGTCGCATCGAGCAGCACCGTCCCGCCGCCGGCGTCGATCAGCCGGTAGCGGGCGCGCAGCGTGCGGCGCTCGCGGGTGATGGCGTTGTCGGAGCGGATGCCGAGGCCGATGATCTGGTCGTCGAGCTCCACTTCCAGCCGATAGGCCTTGGTCGGCGCGGCGCCGGCGATGCCGAGCCGGTCGGTCAGCGCGTTACGCATCAGCCAGCCGGCCTGCCCGCCGATCGGCGCCACCTCGACATTGCCGAGCGCCTGCGCGACCGCGCCCTTGCTCCCACCGGCATAGAGCGGGTGCAGCCCGCAGCCGGGGAGCGCCAGCAGCGCCAGCAACGCGGCGCCCGCGCGCCTCATGCGACGAGGTTCACGAGGCGGTCCGGCACGACGATCACCTTGCGGGGGCCTTGCGCGCCGAGGAAGGCACCCGCCTTTTCGGACGCGCGCGCGAGCGTCTCCAGCGCGTCACGGCTGCTGCCTTTCGGCGCGGTCGCGGTGTCGCGCAGCTTGCCGTTGACCTGGATGGCGATCGTCACCTCCTCCTCGGCGAGCAGCGCGGGATCGACCTCGGGCCAGGCCGCCGCGACGACGAAGCCCGTGCCGCCAAGCCGCGCCCAAGCCTCCTCGGCGAGATGCGGCATCATCGGCGCCACCAGCATGACCAGGCCCGCCACCGCCGCCGCGCGCGATGCCGACGGCGCCGCCTTCTCGATCGCGCCCGTCAGTTCATAGAGCTTGGCGACCGCCTTGTTGAACGACAGCGCCTCGATGTCCTCGGCGACGCCCGCGACGGCGCGGGCCAGCCTGCGATCGAGCGCGACATCGGCGCCTTCGCCCGCCTGCCCGTCATCGACCAGCCGCCAGATCCGCTGGACGAAGCGCCAGGCGCCTTCGATCCCGGCTTCGCTCCATTGCAGGTCGCGCTCCGGCGGGCTGTCGGAGAGCATGAACCAGCGCACCGCGTCCGCGCCGTAGCGATCGATGATCGGGCCGGGATCGACCGTGTTCTTCTTCGATTTGGACATCTTCTCGACGCGGCCGACCATCACCGCCGCACCCGTCGCGACCATTCTGCCGTCGCGCACGTCTTCCGGCGCGAGCCAGCTTCCGTCCGGCGCCTGATAGGTCTCGTGGGTCACCATGCCCTGCGTGAACAGCCCGGCGAACGGCTCCGCGATGTCGATGCGGCCGATCCGCCGCAGCGCGCGAACCCAGAAGCGCGCATAGAGCAGGTGGAGGATGGCATGCTCCACCCCGCCGATATACTGGCCGACCGGCAGCCAGCGTTCGGCCACCGCGCGATCGAACGGCCGGTTCGTCGGCGCGCTGGCGAAGCGCAGGAAATACCAGGAGGAATCCACGAACGTATCGAGCGTATCGGTTTCTCGCTGCGCAGCATTCGCGCAGCATGGGCATGCGACATGCTTCCATGTCGGATGGCGATCGAGCGGGTTGCCGGGCTGATCGAAGCGCACATCCTCGGCCAGCACCACCGGCAACTGGTCACGCGGCACGGGCACGATCCCGCACGTCGCGCAGTGGATCACCGGGATCGGCGTCCCCCAGTAGCGCTGGCGCGAGACGCCCCAGTCGCGCAGCCGCCACGCGGTCGTGCCGCTGCCCCAGCCTTCCGCCTCTGCGCGCGCGATCACGGCGGCGCGCGCCGCGTCGGTCGTCATCCCGTCGAGGAAGCGCGAGTGCACCATCCGACCGGGGCCGGTATATGCCTCGTCGTGGATCGGCGCGTCGCCGTCCTCCGCCGCCGGCGCGACCACGCGGGTGACGGGCAGCATATATCTGCGCGCGAAATCGAGGTCGCGCTGGTCGTGCGCGGGGCAGCCGAACACCGCGCCGGTGCCATAGCCCATCAGCACGAAATTGGCGGCGAACAGCGGCAGCCGCCATGCCGGATCGAGCGGGTGGACCACCGACAGCCCGGTGTCATAGCCCTTCTTCTCGGCGGTCTCGACATCGGCGGCGGCGGTGCCCTGGCGGCGGCATTCCTCGATGAACGCCGCCAGGCCGTCGTCATGCCCGGCGAGCTCGGCGGCGAGCGGATGATCGGCGGCGATCGCGACGAAGCTCGCGCCGAACAGCGTGTCCGGCCGGGTGGTGAACACCTCGACGCCATCCGCCCGCCCGTCGATCGCGAAGCGCAGCCTGAGCCCGCTGCTGCGTCCGATCCAGTTGGCCTGCATCAGCCGCACCTTGTCGGGCCAGTGCGCCAGCCCGTCCAGCCCGTCGAGCAGCTCCTCGGCGAAATCGGTGATGCGCAGGAACCACTGGCTGAGCTTGCGCCGCTCGACCAGCGCGCCGGAGCGCCAGCCGCGCCCGTCGATCACCTGCTCGTTGGCGAGCACGGTAGCGTCGACCGGATCCCAGTTGACGTCGCTCTCCTTGCGATAGGCGAGCCCGGCCTCCAGCAGGTCGAGGAACAGCGCCTGCTCCTGGCCGTAATATTCCGGCTCGCAGGTGGCGAGCTCGCGGCTCCAGTCGAGCGCGAAACCGAGCCGTTGCAGTTGCGCCTTCATCGCGGCGATGTTGGCGCGGGTCCAGTCGCCGGGGTGGACGCCGCGCTCCATGGCGGCATTCTCGGCGGGCATGCCGAACGCGTCCCACCCCATCGGGTGGAGCACCTCCAGCCCGCGCATCCGCCGGAAACGCGCGAGCACGTCGCCCATCGCATAGTTGCGGACATGCCCCATGTGGATGCGCCCGGAGGGATAGGGGAACATCTCCAGCACATAGGTCTTGGGCCTGGGGCTGTCGTCGTCGGCGCGGAACAGCCGGGCGGCGTCCCAGGCCGCCTGCCAGCGCGCGTCGGCGGCGGCCGGATCGAAACGCGCCGCCACGCTCAGCCTCGCATGCTTGAGGACCGGGTCAGCCGGCGATGGCGCTGCGGCGCAGGTCGCGCGCCTTGCCGAGGATGATCTCCTCGAGCTTCTGCACGGTCGCCGCCTGCACCGGCGCATCGACCCAGCCGCCGCCCTGGTTGACCTGGCGGAGCGCCGCGACGCGCAGCGCATCGGCGCGCAGATCCTGGTCGAGGATCGTCACCGTCACCCGCATCCGCTCGGACGCCGGCGCGGCGGGATCGGCATACCAGTCGGTCGCGACGACGCCGCCGTTCGAATCGACCTGGGTCAGCGGCATGAACGACAGCGTGTCGAGCGTCGCGCGCCAGAGATAGGCGTTGACGCCGATGCTGGTGACCTTGGAGGCGGCGATGTCGGCGCTCGCCGACTTCGGATGCTTGTGGCCGCAGCCGCCGAGCGTGGCCGCCAGCATCGCGACGAGCGCGGCGCGAGAGGCGGCGGTGAGCATGCGGACCATGTGCGGACCTCGGACAAGAGCTGTGCGGGCATCTATAGAGGCTCGCCGCCGCCCCGCAAGGCCGCGAGCGGCGCCGGGCGGCGGCGCGGTGCTGTGGAAAAGCTGCAACAGGCGGGAAGCTTTCGGCGAGCCATGAAGCCTGCTCGTGACACATGCGTTATCCGCTGATAGGCGCGCCTGACAGGGAGGGCTTGATTTCGATGTCGGAGATTCGCGGCTTCGCGGCGGGAGCGTGCGCCCTTGTGGCGTCGATCGCGCTCGCGTGCGTGCCGGCGAACGGCACCGCGATCCAGAAGCTCCAGCGCCGGCACGCGACGCGCTTCCAGCCGCTTGCCTTCGATACCGCGATCGGCACCTTCACGCCGGCGGCGGCGGATCCCAAGCTCTCGGGGCTGTTCGGCCGGGTCGGCGGCGGCGCGGGCGGTTTCCGCTTCACCCCCTCGGTCACTCCTGGCAGCCGCCGCGCCGTCACCGTCGCGGTTCGCGCGCATGCGACGACACGCGCGGATGCCGAGCGCATCGCCTCGGTCGCGGCACTCGCGCCGACGCTCGGGATCGCGCCATCCGCCTACAGCCTCGGCGCCGCGGTCGGCTGGCGGCGCTTCGCGATCTACGGCGATTTCGCTCGCGTCGATCTCGGCGTGATGCCGGGCAGCCGCGAGAGCGCCGACATGGGCGTGAGCTTCGCCGGCCGGGCATGGAACACGCGGCTGGGCCTCGTCACCGATCGCACCACCGGCGACACGATCAGGCTGCTCGGCGGCGAGCAGAGCGTCTCGCTCGATCTCGCCGGTTCCTATGCGATCGCGCATAATCTCGATGTGACCGGCGGCCTGCGCTACAAGATGCAGCACGACCGGCTCGAGCTCAGCGACGAACGCCACGACAGCCAGGCGTTCTACGTCGGGACCGCCTTCCGCTTCTGACCGGATCGGGATGGCGGATCGGGGGTGAGCCCGTCGATCGCCGCCCATCGCGCCACCCCCAGCCGCCGCACCGGACGCGCCCGACGCGCGTCCATCCCGCCGAGCGCGACGACATCGCTTCGCGTCCGCCCGATCAGCAGCCCGAACCGGACGCGCCCGAGCGCCGGCGCGCCCGGGTGGCTGCGGGTGGGGTGGACGGGCGACACGAAGACGAGCGCCGCGCCCGCCGCGCGCGCGCGCGCCAGTTCGGCGGGATCATGCGCGGGGGCGGTGCGCAGCAGCGCGCGCGCCGCCCGCGACGGGCCGCCCGCCGCGTGCCAGCCGCCGGCCCGCCACGCCGCGGCGGTGCGGGCGTCGCCCGCGAGCACGAGGACGAGGCGACGGCGGCGCGCGACGGCGCGGACCCGTGCGAACAACGCGCGCCGCTCGCCCGGCGGGCGCTCGAACTCGCGAAACAGCACGCCGGCACCGCGCGGCAGCCGCGCCAGCGCGGGCCACAGCGCGTCGCCCTGGCGCGGATCGGTGACCAGCCAGACGCACGGAAGAGACTGGAGGCGGCGCATTCGCGCACCTATAGCGGCGCCATGCTTCCCGCCACCATCACTCCGGCCGCCATTAGTCCGGCCGCCATCAGTCCGGCCGAACGCCTGGCCGCCATCCGCGCCGGCATCGCTCGCGCCGCCGCGCCCGCCCGGCGCGATCCGGCCGGCGTGACGCTGATCGCCGTCTCGAAGACCCATGGCCCGGACGAGATCGCGCCGCTGATCGCCGCCGGCCAGCGCGTGTTCGGCGAGAATCGCGTGCAGGAGGCGCAGGCGAAATGGCCGGCGCTGCGCGAGACGGCGCAGGGCATCGCGCTCCACCTCGTCGGCCGGCTCCAGTCCAACAAGGCGGCCGAGGCGGTGGCGCTGTTCGATGCCATCCATTCGGTCGACCGCGCGTCGCTGGTGGCCGCGCTCGCCCGCGCGATCGAGCGGTCGGGCCGGCGGCCGGCCTGCTTCGTGCAGGTCAACATCGGCGGCGAGGCGCAGAAGGGCGGCTGCGCGATCGCGGCGCTGCCCGTGCTGCTCGGCGAATGCCGCGCCGCGGGGCTGCCGCTCGCCGGCCTGATGTGCGTGCCGCCGGCCGATGTCGAGCCCGCCCCCTATTTCGCGCTGCTCGCCAGGCTCGCCGACGACCACGGCCTCACCGGGCTCAGCATGGGCATGTCCGGCGACTATGAGACGGCGACGATGCTGGGAGCGACGCACGTCCGGGTCGGCACCGCGCTGTTCGGGACACGGACATGAGCCCGCGGGGGATCATCCTCGATTTCGACGGCGTGCTGATCGAGAGCGAACATGCCGGCAACACCCAGATCGCCGACTATCTGACCGCGATCGGCCATCCGACCACGCCCGAGCAGTCGATGGCGAATTTCATGGTGCTGGCGGGCACGGACTTCATCGGCGCGATCGAGCGCTGGATCGGCCGTGAAGTGCCGGAAGACTTCCACGTCGCGCGCGCGGCCGAGGACCGGCGGGCGATCGAGCGAGGCATCGCCGCGGTCGCCGGTGCGGTCGGATTCGTGCGCGGGGTGCCCGTGGACCTGCCGCGCGCGATCTGCTCGTCGAGCTCGACACGGTGGATCCGCGCGCATCTCGCGCATATCGGCCTCGCCGGCATGTTCGGCGACCATCTCTACAGCGGGCGCGAGCATGTCGCGCGCGGCAAGCCGGCCCCCGATCTCTACCTGTTCGCGGCGCGCGCGCTGGGTGTGGCGATCGAGCATGTCGTCATCATCGAGGATTCACCCGTCGGCGCGACCGGCGCGCTGGCCTCCGGCGCGCGCGTCATCGGGCTCACCGCCGGCAGCCACTGCGGGCCCGGCCACGCCGACGCGCTGCGCGCGCTCGGCGTCACCGGGATCGCGCCCGATTTCGGTGCCGTCACCGCGCTGCTCGATCAGGTCAGATAGGGGATCAGCCCGGTATCATGGGCGTAGAGGCCCTCGTATATCATCCTGCCCGCGACGAAGAGGATCACCGCCAGGCCGAAATAGGCGATCCACCTGTAGCGCTCGATCACGCGCGCCAGCAGGTTCGCGGCGACGCCCATCAGCACCACCGACAGCACCAGCCCGATGATGAGGATGCCGGGATGATCGCGCGCGGCACCAGCGACCGCGAGCACATTGTCGAGGCTCATGCTGACGTCGGCGACTGCGACCGCCCACGCGGCGGCGGCGAAGCTCCTCGCTGGCTTGATCTGGCCGGCCGCGTCGGCACCGGGCTCGTGGCGCAGCTCGCGCCACATCTTCCAGGCCACCCACAGCAGCAGCAGCCCGCCCGCGAACACCAGCCCGACGATCTGGAGGAGCTGCGTCACCAGCAGCGCGAAGACGATCCGCAGCACGAGCGCCGCGAGGATGCCGATCAGGATGACCTTCCGGCGCGATTCCGCGGTGAGCCCCGCCGCCAGCGCACCGACGACGATGGCATTGTCGCCCGCCAGCATGACGTCGATCATCAGCACCTGCCCGAACGCGGCGAGCGCGGACGGGGAGCCGATGCCGGCGAAGTCGGCGACGATATTCTGCCAGATCTCGTTCATGACAGCCGGCTAGCGCGCGCCGGAATTCACGAGTTCATCGAATCGAAGAAGTCCTCGTTCGACTTGGAATCCTTCATCTTGTCGAGCAGGAACTCCATCGCGTCGATCGTCCCCATCTGCATGAGGATGCGGCGCAATACCCACATCTTGGAGAGCTTGGCCTTGTCGACCAGCAGCTCCTCCTTGCGGGTGCCGCTCTTGCCGACGTCCATCGCCGGGAAGATGCGCTTGTCGGCCACCTTGCGGTCGAGCACGATCTCGGAATTGCCGGTGCCCTTGAACTCCTCGAAGATCACCTCGTCCATGCGGCTGCCGGTATCGATCAGCGCGGTGGCGATGATCGAGAGCGAGCCGCCCTCCTCGATGTTGCGCGCCGCGCCGAAGAAGCGCTTGGGCCGCTGGAGCGCATTGGCGTCGACGCCGCCGGTCAGCACCTTGCCCGACGACGGCACGACGGTGTTGTAGGCACGCCCGAGGCGCGTGATCGAATCGAGCAGGATCACCACGTCCTTCTTGTGCTCGACGAGGCGCTTGGCCTTCTCGATCACCATCTCGGCCACCTGGACGTGGCGCTGCGCCGGCTCGTCGAAGGTCGAGGAGATCACCTCGCCCTTCACCGAGCGCTGCATGTCGGTGACCTCCTCGGGCCGCTCGTCGATCAGCAGCACGATCAGGAACACGTCCGGGTGGTTGTCCGAGATGGCGCGCGCGATGTTCTGGAGCAGCACGGTCTTGCCGACCCGCGGCGGCGCCACGATCAGCGCGCGCTGGCCCTTGCCCTGCGGCGAGACGATGTCGATCACGCGCGCCGACTTGTCCTTGATCGTCGGATCGAGGTTGTCGAGGGTCAGCTTCTCGTCGGGATAGAGCGGCGTCAGATTGTCGAAGTTGACGCGGTGGCGGACCGCGTCGGGATCGTCGAAGTTGACCGAGACGAGCTTCACCAGCGCGAAATAGCGCTCGCCGTCCTTGGGCCCCCTGATCTCGCCCTCGACGGTGTCGCCGGTGCGCAGGCCGAATTTCCGCACCTGGTTGGGCGAGATGTAGATGTCGTCGGGCCCGGCGAGATAATTGGCTTCCGGCGAGCGCAGGAAGCCGAACCCGTCGGTGAGCACCTCGATCGTGCCCATGCCCATGATCTGCTCGCCGTTCTCGGCCTCGACCTTGAGGATGGCGAACAGCAGATCCTGCTTGCGGAGCGTCGAGGCGCCCTCGACCCCCAGCTCCTCCGCCATGCCGACCAGTTCGGCGGGGGATTTCTTCTTCAGTTCCTTGAGATGCATGCGAAGTCCTGGAGCCAGGGTAGCCGGGGAGCGGACGGGCGGGGCGATGAAAGCTCGCGGGCGCCGTCGATGTCGAGGGAGAGCGGACCGTGGGTGGGCGGACGCTACTTGAACCGCGAGGTAGGCAGCGATCGCCGCCAAGTCAAGCAGCGCGCCTCAGAACGGCTTCACCACCACCAGCACGACGATCACCGCGGTGACGATGCCCGGCACCTCGTTCATCAGCCGCAGCGCGCGTCCGCTCGCCGGGCGCTCGCCGCGCGCGAGCTTGCGGCCATAGCCGACCATCCAGCCATGATAGCCGGACAGGCCGAGCACCAGCAGCAGCTTGGCGCCGAGCCAGCCCGCAGCCCACCAGTGCCCGATGGTCGCGAGCGTCACGCCCAGCACCCAGACGGCTATCATCGCCGGCGTCAGGATGATCGCGCGCAGCTTCTTCTCGCGATCGATCCAGCGGTGCTCCTCGTCCGATCCCGGCGCGGCTTCCTGGTGATAGACATAATAGCGCGGCAGCATGAACAGCCCGGCGATCCAGAAGATCACGAAGACGACATGCGCCGCCTTGATCCAGAGATAGAGCCCGTCGGCCATATTGGTCACTTTCCCCGCACCAGCGCCAGCAGCTGCTCGACATGCGCGATCGGCACCTGCGGCACAATGCCATGGCCGAGATTGAAGATGTGCGGGCGGCGCGCGAACGCGCTCCGGACACCGGCGACCGCGCTGGCAAGCGCCGCGCCGCCGCTCAGCAGCACGAGCGGATCGAGATTGCCCTGCACCGGCAGCGACGCCGGCAGCACCGCGTCCACCCAGACCGGATCGACCGATTCGTCGACGCCGATCGCATCCACGCCGGTGTCGCGCGCATATTCCGGCAGCTTCTCGCCGATGCCCTTGGGAAAGCCGATCACCGGCACACCCGGCCGCAAACCGTGGAGCGCGGCGACGATCGCGCGGTTGGGCGCGACCACCCAGCGCCGGAACTCGTCCGGCGCGAGGCTGCCCGCCCAGCTGTCGAAGAGCTGCACCGCCCGCGCGCCGGCATCGATCTGGCCAAGCAGATAGTCGACCGTCGCGCCGCCGATCGCATCGATCAGCCGCTGGAACGCCGCGCGGTCGCGATAGGCGAGGCCACGCGCGGCCGCCTGGTCCTTCGAGCCCTCGCCCGCGATCATGTAGGTCGCGACGGTCCAGGGCGAGCCGGCGAAGCCCAGCATCGTCGCCGCCGGCGGCAGTGCCGCGACGACGCGGCGCACCGTCTCGTAGATCGGGTCGAGCCGCGCCATGTCGGGGACGAGCCGGTCCAGCATCCCGTCGGCGAGCGGGGGCGAGAGCCGCGGCCCCTCACCCGCCTCGAACGCGAGATGCTGGCCGAGCGCGTGCGGGATCACGAGGATGTCGGAGAAGAGGATCGCGCCGTCGAAGCCGAAGCGCCGGATCGGCTGGAGCGTCACCTCGGCCGCCGATGCCGGATCGTAGCAGAGCTCGAGGAAGCCGCCCCTGGTTTCCCGCAGCGCGCGATATTCGGGAAGGTAGCGCCCCGCCTGCCGCATCAGCCAGATCGGCGGCGGATCGCGCCGATCGCCGTTCAGCACCGCGAGCAACGGGCGATCGGGCGTGGCATCGCGCTCGGGATTGGCGATCGGCGCCATCCTAATCCTTAGATGATAAAGAGGATGTTGCAGCTAGTAGGTCGGTTGGGAGCGGGGTTTATGCGGATGCGGCGGAGTTGCCAACAGCTTGACCCGGCGGACGCGCGGAAAGCCAGGGGAGTCGCGCGCGCCGCTCCCGCTATCCACAGGCTGTTGATGGTGCCGCGCCGCTGTGGAGGAAAGATCGAGCGCGCGGCGCATGGGCCGGCGGCGGCGGAAGCTGGCAAGCGATCGACAGTTCGGTTAGCCGCGCCGTCCATGATTTCTCCACATCCCCGCGGCCGGCCGGCCTGATGCTGCGGCTCCACCTCCATCTCATGTCGGATTCGACCGGCGAGACGCTCGAGACGATCGCCAAGGCCAGCGTCGCGCAGTTCGAGAATGTCGAGATGATAAAGCATTTCTGGCCGATGGTGCGCTCCGAGGGGCATCTCGACCGGGTGATGGCGGAGATCGCCAACCGTCCCGGCCTCGTCATCTACACGCTGGTGAACGCCGCGATGCGCCACCGGCTCGAGGCGCGCTGCGTGGCGGCGGGCATCCCGACGGTCTCGGCGCTCGATACGGTGGTCGACGCGCTGGAGCGCGTGCTGGGCCAGGAGGCGCAGCCCAAGGTCGGCCGTCAGCATGTCCTCGACGCCGCCTATTTCGACCGCGTCGCGGCGATCCACTATACCATCGCGCACGACGACGGCGTCGGTCCGGAGGAATGGGAGGAGGCCGACATCGTGCTCGCCGGCGTCTCGCGCTCGTCCAAGACGCCGACGTCGATCTATCTCGCCAACCGCGGCTATCGCGTCGCCAATGTCCCGGTGGTGATGGAGTCGCCGCCGCCCGACGCGCTCTACCGGCTCCAGAAGCCGCTCGTGGTCGGCCTGACCACCAGCGCCGACCGGCTGGTGCAGGTGCGCCGCAACCGGCTGCTCTCGCTCAACCAGGTTCCCGGGACGTCCTATGTCGACCAGGAGAATGTGATGCGTGAACTGAGCTTCGCGCGAAGACTGTTTTCGGACAATGGCTGGCCGGTGATCGACGTCACCCGCCGCTCGATCGAGGAGACCGCCGCCGCCGTCATCAACCTGGTCGGCGAGCGGCGCGGCGAGGACGAGGAGTGACCCGTCTCGTGCTCGCGTCGCAAAGCGCGTCCCGCCGGGCGATGCTGAGCGCGGCGCGGGTGCCGCACGAGGCGCTGGCGCCCGGCGTCGACGAGGAGGCCGCCAGGGAGTCGCTGCGCGCCGCCGGGCTCGATGCGCGCGCGCTGGCCGATGCGCTCGCCGAGCTGAAGGCGCTGCGGGTGTCGCGCCGGCTGCCGGGCGCGCTGGTGCTCGGGTGCGACACCATCGTGGCGCTGGAGGATGGCACGATGTTCGACAAGCCGGCCGACCGCGCCGCCGCCGCCGCCCAGCTGCGCGCTCTGCGGGGGCGTTCGCACAAGCTGACGAGCGCGGCGGTGGTCTGCCAGAACGGCGTGCCGGTGTGGCGCCATGTCGATACCGTGCGACTGGCGATGCGCGATTTCTCCGACGAGTTCCTCGTGGCCTATCTCGATGCCGAGGGCGACGCGGTGCTGGGCTCCTGCGGCGGCTATCGGATCGAGGAGATGGGCGCGCAGCTCTTCGCGAGGATCAGCGGCGATCATTTCACGATCCTCGGCCTGCCGCTGCTCCCGCTGCTCGACTGGCTGCGCGTGCGCGGCGTCATCGCGACATGAGCGTTCCATACGCCGAAGTGATCGGCGATCCGGTGGCGCACTCCAAGTCGCCGCTGATCCACGGCTTCTGGTTGGCGAAGCTCGGCATCGAGGCAGAGTATCGCAAGACCCATGTGCGGCCGGAGGAGCTCGCCGCGTTTCTCGCCGGGCGCAGGCGCGATCCCGACTGGCGCGGCTGCAATGTGACGGTGCCGCACAAGGAAGCGGCCGTCGGGCTGCTCGACCGTCTCGATCCGCTCGCGGAGCGGATCGGCGCGGTGAACACGATCGTCGGCGATCACGATCGTCTGATCGGTCACAACAGCGATGCGGCGGGCTTCATGGAGCCTCTCGACGAGATAGTCGCGTCGGACGAGGATTTTCGCTCCGCCGTTCTCATCGGGGCTGGCGGCGCGGCGCGCGCGATCGCATTCGCCCTGGCGGACCGAGGCTTCACGGTCCGGGTGCTCAATCGCGATCCAGTGCGCGCGGCGGCCTTGATGGGAGACGCCGGCTGCGGTCCATCATGGCACGAGCCGCAAGCCTATGATCTGAGCCTCGCCAAGGAGAGAAGAATCAGCGGACACGGGCTGATCGTCAACGCCACCAGCCTCGGGATGGCCGGCAAGCCGCCGCTGGAGTTCTCTCTTCGCGACGTCGATGAGGGCGCGATCGTGTACGACATCGTCTACGCGCCGCTCGAGACGCCACTGCTCGCCGAAGCCCGTGCCCATGGGATGCGCACCATCGACGGCCTCCAGATGCTCGTCGGCCAGGCCGCCGCCGCTTTCGCGCTCTTCTTCGGCGTGCCCGCTCCCCGCGAGCATGACGCCGAGCTGCGCGCGCTGCTCACCGCATGATCCGGCCCGCATGATGATATTGGGCCTCACCGGATCGATCGGCATGGGCAAGTCGACCGTCGCGGCGATGTTCGCCGAGGAGGGCGTGCCGGTGTTCGATGCCGATGCCGCCGTCCACCGCCTGCAGGGGCCGGGCGGGCGCCTCGTCGCGGTGATCGCGGCACGTTTTCCCGGTACCACCGGCCCCGGCGGCGTGAACCGCGCCGCGCTCGGCGAGGCGGTGCTCGGAGATCCCGTGGAGCTGAAGGCGCTGGAGGCGATCGTCCACCCGGCGGTCGGCGAGGAGCGCGCCGCCTTCCTCGCCGCGCATGCCTCGGCTCCGCTCGTGCTGCTCGACGTGCCGCTGCTGTTCGAGACCGGCGGCGAGCGGAGCGTCGATGCGATCGCCGTCGTCTCGGCGCCCGCCGAGCTGCAACGCGCGCGCGTCCTCGCCCGGCCGGGGATGACGGCGGCCCGGTTCGCCGCGATCCTCGCCCGCCAGCTTCCCGATGACGAGAAGCGCGCGCGCGCCGACCATGTCATCCCGACCGGCGGCTCGCTCGACGAGACCCGCGCCGCCGTCCGCGCGCTGATCGCTTGCCTGCGGGGCGTCGCGGATTCATAGTCCGCCGATGCGCGAGATCGTGTTCGATACCGAGACCACGGGCCTGAGCCCCAATGACGGCCATCGCCTCGTCGAGATCGGCTGCGTCGAGCTGTTCAACCGGGTCGAGACCGGCCAGGTCTTCCATGCCTATTTCAACCCGGACCGCGCCATGCCGAGCGAGGCCGAGGCGGTCCACGGCCTCTCCGCGATCTTCCTCGCCGACAAGCCGCGCTTCCACGAGCTCGTCCACGAGCTGATCGACTTCATCGCCGACAGCCCGCTGATCGCGCACAACGCCGGGTTCGATTTCGGCTTCGTCAATGCGGAGCTGGCCGCCTGCGGCCGCGATCCGGTGTGCCTGTCGCGCATGATCGACACGCTCGCGCTCGCGCGCACCCGCCATCCCGGCGCCAAGCACAGCCTGGACGCGCTCTGCACCCGCTACGGCGTCGATCGCAGCCAGCGCGTCAAGCACGGCGCGCTGCTCGACGCGCAGCTCCTGGCGCAGGTCTATGTCGAGCTGACCGGCGGGCGCCAGATCGGCTTGCTGCTTGGCCGCGCGGAGCCCGCGGGGCCGGCCGCCGACGATCTCATGGCGATGCCGGCGGCGCCGCGCCGCGCCGTGCGGCCGCCGCGCCCGCATGCGCCGTCGGCGCTCGAGCTCCGGCGCCATGCCGCCTTCGTGGCGACGCTGGCGGAGCCGCTCTGGCTCGGGCTCGGGCTCGGACCGGCGGCGGCGGGCGCGGTTGACGCCCCGGTGCGCCGGGCCTAAAGCCCGCGCCGCTTGGGCCGCCCCCCGCCACTTATGCGGGGGCCGTTCGTTGCTGCCGTGATGGCGGTCCAGGCGCCGGGAGAAAATGGCGATGGATATTCGTGTCTCCGGGCATCAGGTCGACACCGGCGATGCGCTGCGCGAGCATGTCTCGGACCGGCTGGGCGCGATGGCGGACAAATATTTCGCCCGCGCGATCTCCGCGCACGTCACCTTCGGGCGCGGGCCGCACGAGAGCTTCTCGTGCGACATCGTCGCGCATGTCATGCAGGGCGTGATCCTCAAGGGATCGGGCAATGCGATGGATGCCCACCCGGCGTTCGAGGCCGCCGCCGAGAAGATCGACCGGCAGCTCCGCCGCTACATGGCGCGCCTCAAGGATCGTCATGGCGCGACGCCGCCGGGCGAGATCGACGGCAGCGCCGGCTACACCGTGTTCCGCGTCGACGAGCGGGACGAGGCAAGCGCCGACAATGCGCTGATCGTCGCTGAGACGCGCGTCGACGTGCCGGAGGCGAGCGTCTCCGATGCGGTGATGATGCTCGATCTGCGCAACACCAACGCGCTGCTGTTCGTCAACTCGGGCACGGGCGCGTTCAACATGGTCTATCGACGCGACGACGGCACGATCGGCTGGGTCGAGCCGCAGCGCGCCGGCTGAGCCTTCGCCTGGCAGGGATGGACGACTTCAGCGACATATTGTCCCCCGCCGCGGTGGCGGCGGCGCTGCCGGTGCCGGGCAAGAAGCCGCTGTTCGAGCGGCTGGGCGGGATCGCCGCTGGCATCGTCGACGTGACGCCCAGGCTGGTGGTCGAGCGCCTCACCGAGCGCGAGCGGCTGGGCTCGACCGGCTTCGGCGGCGGCGTCGCGATCCCGCACGGCAAGATCGAGGGGCTCACCCGCGTCACCGGCATGTTCGCGCAGCTCAGCAGCCCGATCGAATTCTCGGCGGTGGACGCGATGCCGGTCGATCTCGTCTTCGCGCTGCTCTCGCCGCCGGACGCCGGCGTCGATCACCTGAAGGCGCTCGCGCGGGTGAGCCGGCGGATGCGCGATCGCGGCTTCGTCGCGAAGCTGCGCGGCGCGGGCTCGCGCGACGCGATCTACGCGCTGTTCGTGAGCAGCGAGACGCGGGATGCTGTCTGAGGGGATCGCTCGCCGATGACGCCGCGGCTCGCCGCCAGCATCCAGGCGAGCGCGCTGATCCGCCGAGTCGAAACGCTGGGCGGCACCGCCATGGTGCTCGCCAGAGGCGACGCCACCGCCGGCGCCATCCTCATAGCCTGTTGCGATCGAGGAGAATTCCGGTTGCTGCTGGAGCGCGCGGCGGGAGCGGACGGCGAATATCGCTGGGTGCGCGCCGGGCCGCTGGAGGCCGGGCGCGCGGCGGTGCCCGACGAATATCTCGCGCGACGGCGGCGGATAGACCCCGATCTCTGGTTGATCGAGGTGGACATCGCAGGAGTCGAACGGTTCGCCGCTGAAATGATCGCTACGGGTTGATTTACCACGCCGCGCCCTGACAACGGCCATATCGACCACGCACGTAGGGTCGCTCCGGGGGGTTTTCGGGGTGGCCACGGAGCCGGAGGGGAAGTCGCCGGGCCGATCCGATCAGGATCGCGCACGGGCCGGATCGATCCGCCGCACTGAACCGGAGCCCAATGCCGAACCTGATTCGCGTCGCCGCCGCGGCGGCCGCTTCCCTGTGCGTCGCGCTGCTGGGCGTATCGAGCCCGTCGCAGGCGCAGCAGTTGCCGGGTGGCGGGATCGCCACCGCGATGCTGGCGGTCGCGGCGCCGCTCGCGACGATCCAGATCGCCATGCCGGATCTTGGCACGCCTCCCGCCGCGGCGGAGGCCGGCCCCGCCGGTTCCGCCGACAAGCCTTCCGCCGCCACGCTCACCGCGCTCGTCGCCGGGCACGAGGCGAGCGACACCAGCGGCGACGAGCATGCATGCCTCGCCAGCGCGGTCTATTTCGAATCGAGAGGCGAGCCGCTCGAGGGCCAGCTCGCCATCGCGCAGGTCATCCTCAACCGCGCCAGATCGGGCCGCTTCGCCGATTCGGCCTGCGGTGTCGTCAAGCAGCGCAGCCAGTTCTCCTTCGTGCATCGCGGTGCCCTCCCCGATTCGCACCGCGACGGGGCCGCCTGGCGCACCGCCGTGGCGGTCGCCGCGATCGCGCAGGGCCAACTCTGGAAGCAGGTCGTCAAGGACGCGCTCTATTTCGGCTGCGGCGCCGGCGGCAAGACCCGCGTCGCCTCGCTCGGGCACCACGTCTTCTATCGCTGAAGCCGGCGCGCGGCTCTTCCGGCCGTTCGCATGATGTTCTATACGCGGGCATGGCCTCGCTAGCCACCGAACCGCCGGACTGCCTCGCCGACGCGCCGCCGGCCGCGCGCGACGTGGCGCGCGGCGTCTCGCGGCTGCTGTTCCGCGAGGAGAAGGTGGCGCTCTGCGAGGTGCCGCTCGGCAACGGTCGCCGCGCCGACATCATGGCGCTGGGGCCGAAGGGCTGCGTCACCATCGTCGAGATCAAGGTCTCGCGCGCCGATCTGCGCGGCGACGGCAAGTGGCCGGAGTATCTCGACTATTGCGACCGCTATTTCTGGGCGGTGCCGGCGGGCTTCGATCTCGCGCCGTTCGCGGAGCCCTGGTTCCGCCCGGACATTGCCGGGCTGATCGTCGCCGATCGCTATGACGCGGTCATCCTGCGCGCCGCCGCCGAGCGGCCGCTGGCCGCGCCGCGCCGCCGCGCCGAAACGCTGCGTTTCGCCAGGCGGGCCGCGCGCCGCCTGCTCGGCGGCCTCGATCCCGAGCTCGACGCCGACTGACCGTCGCCCGATCT
>CAXTPE010000012.1:0-27555 GCA_964245925.1 uncultured Sphingomonadaceae bacterium | reverse complement strand
CTGCTGGTCGGCCGGATGGGCTGGCTCGCGATCGGCCGGCACGAGCATTTCGACGTCCTCGCCGAGAGCAATCGCGCCCGCCTCACCCTCGTGTCGCCGCGGCGCGGCTGGATCGTCGACCGCTCCGGGCGGCCGATCGCGATCAACCGCTCGGATTTCCGCGTCGATCTCATCCCCGATCGGCTGGTCGACCCGGACGCGGTCATCGCCCGCCTCAAGGCGCTGCTCGGCCTCGACGACGACGAGGTGGCGCGCATCCGCGACGACCTCGCGCATGCCGCCGGCTTCCAGCCGGTGCAGGTCGCCGAGGATCTCGACTGGGAGCGGTTCGCGCGGGTCAACGTGGCCTTGCCCGATCTGCCGGGGGTGGCGCCGGCGCGGGGCTTCTCGCGCGACTATCCCGCCGGCGCCGCAGTCGGGCATCTCGTCGGCTATGTCGGCGCGGCCTCGGCGGCGGATTACGGGCGCGACCGCGACCCGCTGCTGCTCACGCCCGGCTTCAAGATCGGCAAGCAGGCCCTTGAGAAGAGCTTCGAGCCTTATCTGCGAGGGCGACCTGGCGGCAAGCGCTCCGAGATGACCGCGCGCGGCCGGCTGGTGCGCGAGCTCAGGACGCGGCCCGAGACCCCCGGCCGCACCCTCCAGCTCACCGTCGATGCCGGTCTCCAGGACTATCTCGCGCGGCGCATGGGGCCGGATTCGGGCGCGGCGGTGGTGATCGACTGCGCGGACGGCGACATTCTCGCGATGGCCTCGATGCCCGCCTATGATCCCAACAGCTTCTCGCGCGGGATCACCCACGACGAATGGGACCGACTGGCGGCGGACGATCACCTGCCGCTGCTCAACAAGACGCTCCAGGGCCTCTATCCGCCCGGATCGACGGTCAAGCCGATCAACGCGATCGCGCTGCTCGCCGCCGGCGTCGGCGCGCGGGAGACGGTGAACTGCTCGGGCCGCTACAAGGTCGGCAACAGCTGGTTCCACTGCTGGCGGAAGCACGGGCATGGCAGCGTCGACATGGGCCGCGCCATCGCGCAGAGCTGCGACATCTATTTCTACATCATGGCGCGGCGGATCGGCACGCCGCGCATCGCCGCCACCGCGCAGATGCTGGGGCTCGGCCAGTCGTTCCCGCTGCCCGTCGCCTCGCAACGCTACGGCACGGTGCCAGACCCGGACTGGAAGCTGCGGAAATATCACAAGGACTGGACCGTTCCCGATACCCTCAACTCGGCGATCGGCCAGGGCTACACGCTCGTCAACCCGCTCCAGCTCGGCGTGATGGCGGCGCGTATCGCCTCGGGGCGGGCGGTGATGCCGCGGCTGGTCCGCCATCGCGCGGCGCCGCTCGCGCAGCCGCTCGGGCTGGACGCCGATCAGCTCGGCATCGTCCATGCAGCGATGCGCGACGTCGTCCGCGCCGGCGGCACGGCGAGCGCGGCGCGGTTGCGCGTGCCCGGCATCGAGATGGCCGGCAAGACCGGCAGCGCGCAGGTGCGCCGCATCGGCATGGCGGAGCGCGCGTCGGGCGTGATCGGGAACGAGGCGCTGGCATGGCGGCTGCGCGACCATGGCCTGTTCATCGCCTTCGCCCCGGTCGACCGGCCGCGCTACGCGATCGGCGTGGTGCTCGAGCATGGCGGCCATGGCACGGCCGCGGCCGTCATCGCGCGGGATGCGATGACCTATATGTTCGATCCCCCCGCCGCGATGCGAACGCTGGCCGCGCTCGAACGGCAATGGGGCGGCGGCATCGCTGACCGCATGGCGCGGCAGGCGGAAGCATGGCGCGCCGCCAAGGCCGCGCTTCCCTCGCAAGCCGCGCGGACCGGCGATCCGCCCCCTTCCCCCGATCCGCCCCCTCCTCCCGATACGCCGGCGCCGTCCGCCGAAGGGGTGCCCGATCCGGCCGAAGCGGACACCGGGCGATGACCGGCGCCAGCTTCGTTCCGTCATCGCTCGCGCGCCTGCCGTGGCGCATGCTCGGCATCGTCGTGGCGCTGGCGGGCTTCGGGCTGGTGGTGCTCTATTCGGCGGCCGGCGGATCGCTCAGGCCCTGGGCGTGGTCGCAGGGCGCGCGGTTCCTCGTCTTCCTCGCCGGCGCGGTGATGCTTTCCCGCCTGGGCGAGGCGCGGCTGCGCGACGCCGCCTTCCCGGTCTACGCCATGCTGGTCGCGGCGCTGCTCGCGGTGGAGCTGCTCGGGCGGATCGCCGGCGGGAGCCAGCGCTGGCTCGATCTCGGGATCGTCCGCCTCCAGCCGTCCGAGTTGATGAAGCCGGGGATCGTGCTGGCGACCGCGCGCTTCTACGACATGCTGCCGGCCGGCGAGATCCGCCGCTGGAACGCGATCTGGCCGGCCGGGCTGCTGATCGCGCTGCCGGCCGGGCTGATCCTGATCCAGCCCGATCTCGGCACCGCGATGATGGTCGCGGCCGGCGGCGTCACGGTGATGTTCCTGGCCGGCGTGCCGCTTCGGCTGTTCCTCGGTGGTGCTGCCGCGATCGGCATCGCGGCGCCGCTCGCCTTCTTCTTCGGCATGCACGATTATCAGCGCAAGCGCCTGCTGATCTTCGTCGATCCGGAGAGCGATCCGCTCGGCGCCGGCTATCACATCAGCCAGTCCAAGATCGCGATCGGCTCGGGCGGCGTGTTCGGCAAGGGCTTCCTCAACGGCACGCAGAGCCATCTCGACTATCTCCCTGAAGGACATACCGATTTCGTGTTCGCGACGATGGCCGAGGAATGGGGGATGCTGGGCGGGCTGCTCATCATCCTCGGCTTCCTGCTGGTGGTGCGCTGGGGGATGAAGGTGGCGCTGGCGGCGCCGACGCGCTTCGCCCGGCTGACGGCGGCGGGGCTCGCGACGACGATCTTCTGCTATGCCGCGGTCAACCTCATGATGGTGATGGGGCTGGCGCCGGTCGTCGGCATCCCGCTTCCGCTGATCTCGTTCGGGGGATCGGCGATGATGACGGTGCTGCTGTGCCTCGGCGTGCTGATGTCGATCGAGCACGACCAGCGCTCGCGCGCCGGTTTCCGTTGAGCGGGTGCGAGATGTCCGTTTACAGCGCCCCGACCGCCTGCTAACCGCCCCCTCCCCGATGGCGACGGCCGGGCGGCGGACGCATAGCTCAGTTGGTAGAGCAGCTGACTCTTAATCAGCGGGTCCTTGGTTCGAGCCCAAGTGCGTCCACCACCATCCCACTGAGAAACGGCGGCTTTTCTGGCGGGATGGCTGCGTCTTCCTACGATCATTCCAACAGCCATTCCGACAATCTCTTTCTGTTCTACCTGTTGATTATGCATCGAAATGCCCCGTTTCGTCAGCTTCCGCGATCAGCTGCACATGCGCGCGGCGTAGAGCGCCGATCTCGCGAGCCTTGTCCGCCGTCACTTTATTATAGATCCGGGTGACGTCGAGCGTGGCATGCCCCGAAATCGGCCGCACGTCCGCCGTCACCGAGCCGACCTCGGTGATGCCGCCGTGCCGAAATCCGGTGAAGGTCATGTCCTTCGGCAGCCCGGCGGCCTCGCATATCGCACGGTGGACGCTGCTCATGCGTCGTTCCCGATATGGCTTGCCCGAGCGCTCCTCGACCACGATCAGCTCGCCGCCGTCGCGCCGAACCTGCGCCGATCGCGCGAGCTCCTCCTCGAGGTGCGGGTAGAGCGGGATGCGCTCGCCCCGATCACCGGCGATCGAGAGCGGCAGCGTGATCTGGCGCCCGGTCTTCGACTGCACGAGGCTGATCGTCTCGGCTTGGTAGTCGGCCCAGCGGAAACCACGATGCTTCTCGCCGTCGGGATCCTCGTAGCCGAAGACGTCCCACGTCCGCTGGCAGCCCTCGAACCCCAGCGCGGCGGCGGTGGCCATGCTCTGGAAGCCGAGTTCGCGCGCCTTTGCCCGGTAGGCGTCATACTCGCTGCGCGCGGTCGCCCGGTTACCCTTCTTCGCCGCGCTGACGAGCCCCATGCCGAGGAACGGGTTCTCCTTCACGCCGGTCACGCGGTGATGACGCACGGCCCACGACCAGACGAGTCGGCAGACCTGCATGGCGTAGCTGGCCTGGCGATCGCCCTTGGTGCGAAGCTTCTGATAGAGCTTGTCGGCGACGCTCGCGTCGACCCGCGCCGCGGACTGCTTCCCGAGCGGCGGCCGGCCGGCCTTCGTCTCGAAGTCGATCAGCATTTCCATCAGCTTGCCGTAATCGGAGCGCGTCTTAGCGGCATTCTTGAGGAAGCGATCCTGTTTGCGGTACCAGCCGAACAGCCAGGCCACCGTGCCGCGCACGAGGCTCTTGCCCCCCTCGCCCTTCCGCCATTCGGCGAGCGCCTCATTGAGGTTGTCGCCCTTCTGGATCGCGGTGGCGAGATCGAGCCCGAGCGGCGTCGATTGTAGCGGGCAGGTTTTGCCGTGCTTCAGCGCCGGCGGCTTCGCCCAGTGGGGCAACTCCCAGTAATAGGCCTTCTTGCCGCCGGCGAGCGGCTTGGCGCGCACGTAGGCTGGAAGCCGCTCGAGCGCCATCAGTCGAACTCGATCGCCGTGCCGTCGGTGTCCTCGACCTCAACGAGGCTGCGGAGGGCGTCGTCCAGGTCGGACCGCAGCGCGATCCGCTGACCGTTCGGACCGCGCGAGCGGAAACGGACGCGGCCGGTGCGTTCCCATTCCTTCAGCTGCGCCTCCGCAACGCCGGTGTAGGCCAGTGCCCACTCCCGGTTCATGCCGGCCGGCCAGTCCGGCAGCTTTTCGAGCGCGAGGCCCATCAGGCTGCCCTCGCCTCTCGGCGCTCCTCGAGCGGCTCATTGCAGTTCGCCGCCACCAGCGCCTTCGCCACGTCCCGGTTCACGCTGTTGCCGATCATCCGGATCTGCGACGCGATCGGCAGACGGCTCCGCTTGTGCTTGCCTGACGGCAGCACGCGGTCGCAGATCGGATCGAGCACGTAATTGTCGTTGAAGCCCTGGGCGCGGGCGAGCTCGCGCGGCGTCAGCATCCGCATGCCGATGTCGACGATCACCCATTCCTCGCCAGCGATCGTCACGGTGACGAGGCCGAAGCGCGGCTTGGCGGTGACGGTGTGAAGCGCCTCGTCAGGCCGCTGACCATCCTTGGCTGAGCCGGAGTACTTCGCCAGGAACGCGGCGACTAGATGCATATGGGCCCCGCCGGCGGTGACGGTGTGCGTCGGCCGATCGGCGGCGGTGAAGGGGCTTTCGGCGTTCCGCATCGTCTCCAGGTGCGGCACCATGTGCGTCACGACCTGCGCGAGATGACCGCCGCCGCGGTTGCCACCGGTCGTGACGGTGTGGAGCGGCTCATCCGCCGCATGCCCTGCGACGGCCGAGCCGTAGAGCTTCTCGATATGCGTCGCGATCACCGCCTGGTGCGGTCCGCGCGTCGCGATCGTGCTGACCGGCTCTCGCGCATCATGGCCCGGGTTCACGCTGCCGTCGGGGTTCGTGTTGAACTGCGCCATGTGCGCGGTCACCAGCCCGAGCGGCGTCGCGCCGCCTTGGCGCTTCTCCGGCGCACCGTTGGCGGTCACCGTTGCAGCCGGTTCGCGCATGTCCCGACCGATGCCGCCGGTCGTGTGCTTGGCGAGGAAGGCGGAGACGAGCCCGGCCTTGGCACCGTCAACGCAAGTGCCATACGGCTTGTACAGGTCGAGCACGCGCGGCGCCTGCCCCGGTCGCTCGCCATAGCCGGTTTGGACCAGCGTCGGCGCTAATACAAAGTTGCGGTTGCCGGTGGTAACGGTCGGCAGCGGCTCCAGCGGCCCATGCGGCGCGTTGCCCGTGTTGTTCGACACGACGTAGGGCGTGACGAGCGCCATCTCGCCTCGGTGAGCTCCGGTGACGGTTGGCAGTGGCTTGCCCATATCGTAGACCCGTCGTGGCTCGCCCTGGTGCGTCACCGGCACGATGAAAGGCTGCGCGGCGTTGACGACGAACTTCATAACCCCGTGCGCGATCCGCCGAAGCGTGTTTTCCGCAAGCGGCTTCTTG
Organism: uncultured Sphingomonadaceae bacterium; assembly: GCA_964245925.1. Lineage (GTDB taxonomy): Bacteria > Pseudomonadota > Alphaproteobacteria > Sphingomonadales > Sphingomonadaceae > Solisphingomonas. The sequence goes on along the minus strand of CAXTPE010000012.1, from coordinate 21,545 downwards.
CGATCGAAGATCGACGGGCAGGCCAGCGACCAGTCGATGATCTCCGCCGCCGTCCGCCACGGCTTCGCGCGGCCGGGCCCGTGAGAAGGCTCCGGCCAGACGATCGGCCTCCCGTCGCACCGCGCGATGACGAACAGCCGCTTGCGGATCGTCGGCGCACCATAGGAAACGCGATCCCGGACATCCATAAGACCTGATGTCTCCGAGTAGGTGTCTAAGACCGCCCAATCCCCTGCCTCCAACAAGGGATCGATAAACCTTTTACGAATCGGGGTTACAAACTGGACGATCGTGGCGAGCAATATGGCAACGCCTGCCACTATCAGCGCAATTTTACCGGAGAAGAGATTTGCGGCGGCTGCACCAATCTGCGAAACGAGAAATACCGCCACGAAGCCGGCATATAGCAGTAATCGCTTTCGCCCGATCGCTCCGTTCACCTTTGAAACAGTAGCACCGAAAACACTAGCTAAGCGCGCTTCCGCATCTTGTGCTCGAGAGCGTTGTTCTGAAATAAGGTTTCCAGCTTCGGCTAACTGGCGCTTATGCTCACCGGCTCTTCTTCGACTTTCTGCCTTTGTGGATTTTACAGCCTCATTGGCTTCGGCATACGCCTCTTCACCAATCGAACGCTTCATCTCCGCGACAAGCATCTCTACATTGGACGAGTCGATAACGTTAGTTGCGCCTAATGTTTTGTCCATGAGCACCTGCGTCGCGCGCCCCTCGCTAAGAACAAGCTCAAGCTGGGCCATCTGCGGTGCGGTCAGGTGACGTGACACTTCACGGACCCTCGTCACCATGCTTTTGGTAACCGTCAAAACGCGCTGGCATGCGGACAAGATATATTTGCGGGGAACCTCCTGATCCGAGCTACCCAAACCCGCTCTCAACCAAACGCCCGTTGCGAACTCACGTTGATGGACGACTGGGCCAACGTGGTTGGGACCGATGAAGCTTTTGTCGAGGCAGAACCGCCTCGCCCTTGGTCCAAAAAAGGGATTTCGGGTAATCAGGACATGCTTAGTGGCAAAAAGATCGTTGCTTCGTGAACCGGCTCGCTTCCGCGTGATTATAGCTGTAGCTGCTGCATCGTGCCACCTAGGAGCATCGCCATCAACCCAGCGGATTTGTGAGTAGAGTTCTTGAACAGCCTCTTTTGGAAAAAACTTATGCTCATTAGGAAATGCATCAATATGCTGATCCACGATCCCGATACCAAACTTTTGGAGGATGCCATCAGGAGACGTGGAAACCTGTCTTACAAAAGCTTCGACAACCTCTTGGCGCTGCAAGGCTTTCGCGGTTGGCCCTGTGCGATCGGCCGTCGGCCGCTGCAAGAGAGCGCGCAGTGATGTTTGCATTTCTTCGATACTGAGACGCAGTATGCGAACGCTTCCGCCTAGGCTCTTTACGCGCGACAGAATAGTATCGATGTTATCGCGCGCTGCTTCTCCCGACAGACCTATATAGTCTAGCGCAACGGGGGCATCTAGATAAACGATCAAGTCCGTCTTACGGACCGACTCACTTGGCTTCTGGAAATCTCGTACTACATCCGTGATTAAGCCTACGCTGCCAAGCTCGGTCAGAAAAGGCACGTATTCCGATTGCGTCTTGATAAGATGAGAAACAAAGCGTGCGGCTAGATAATGCTCCTCTGATGCGGCGCGTTCTCCCGGAGCATCGACACTGTAGGTAATCTTACGGCCTTGTGTCTCAATCCGACGTAGCTTGGTTACATCGTCGTCCGTATAGATATCTAGTGAGACTAACCAGTCCACTAGGACATCTATTAGGTTTTCCTCGCTTGTGTCCACCTGGATAAGCGGAGACAAGGTGGATACAAACTCCTTGAACACCTTACCGAGCTATGTAGCACGTTGCTCAAACTGCTGTCTTGATTGAGCTGTTTCCTCGGGCTTACAAGTTACTCTGTAACTAAGGTTTGGCTCTGGGGTAAGCTCGGTAAGCCATCCCTTGTCCACAAATATCGGTGTGAACTGCTCCATGACATCTGGCGTGATGTTGAGCCGGTACTGCTGATTTATTTCAGCGGCGATTTTCGCTGTATCGTAGATCTCGCCGTCAAATTTGCCAAAGTCTGGTGCGAATATGGGCAGCAGCGCATAGCGGATGTCCTGCTGCCCCTCCCGAAGAGCCTCCACGGCGGAAAAGATGCGAACGGACTTTGCGCTTAGCGTCATAGCCTAAGCCTAACGCACGCCCATCTTAGTTGCCAGTAGCCTGGTGGAAACCGCTTGAGCTTGGAGCGAAACCCACGGCAGACCTCCAAGCCTCGGCTATCGCCTGTGTTTTTAGAGGCTCCTTCTCAGAGCGAGGGTCGAAGCCGATCCACGTCAAGCAGATCAAAGCCTGATCGTACGCCTTCAACCGTCACTCGTTGGTCAAGGTTGCGTCGCGCCCTCCATCCCCAGCCGACATCGAGCCGCCAGACGCCGCCGTCATCCATCTCCAGCGCGTAGCCCAAGCGCGTCCACCGCAGCGTGCCGGTGAGCGTGTGACGGGTGCCTCTCGGCATTCCCGGTCTCCCCGGAAGCCGATCGCGGTACGCCCCCGCTTATCGACTTCACACCAAGCCCTGGTGATCGGGGAGTTAGTACACCGCACAAGTCGGCCCTACGACCTTTAGGCTGGGAAGCCCTGGACATACGTCGCAGGCTCCCCGACCATAAGGGTCAAGGCGTGTGGATTGCAGACGGGCAACCCAACCGCTTGTGAGGGGGTACTAATCCCCAGAGCCGTGCGTACCGGCTCCTTCACCTGTATGAGGCAACGGCGGCTGCAACTCAACGGCGACCTGCCCCAACGCGCAGGATTTCGGAGAACGCCTAGCTGGAGCGGCACACGGCCAGCGTCCGAAGACGACTACCGCGTCCGGAGACAGGATATCCCTGTAAGGCAGCGTCTTCGGATGTATGATGCCGGCGGAGGTGGTGATGGGCGGCATCGGATCAGGCGCGCGACGATCGAAGCGTATCGGCGATGTCGAAGATGCGTTGACGCTCGACATTCGCGCCCTGCGGCGGCTGGACGTGGTTCGTGCCGGAGAATGCGTGTGTGACACGGTACGTTGGACGATCGACGGCCTCAGCGCATTCAGCGTGCGCCTGCGCGCCGATCTGAGCGACATCGATCGCGGCGGCGTGATGGCGATCACCGGCAACATGCCGAGTGGCGCCATAGCGCAGCGCATTGCCATCGACGCGGTGCCATCGGCGTTCGGTGGTTGGCGCTGCTATTTTATATGCCCTGTCACCGCGAGGCGGTGCGAGGTGCTTTACTATGCCAGAGGCCGGTTCGCGTCGCGCGACGCACAGCAACTCACCTATGCCACGCAGAACATGACCGACCTGTCGCGCACCCGACGCAAGGCGGCAAAGCTGCGCGGGCGGCTGTGCGGGTCGGGCTTCCAGCCGCGTCCGCGTGGATGCAACCGCATCGAGCTTGTTGAACGGGTTCACGAGGCGGAGCACGAGGCGAAGGCGATGTACCATGATCGCCTGAGCGCGATAGTTGAGCGGTCTGGTGCCCCACGGATGCCCAAGGCGAGATGATCGGGCTTCGAGATCGCAGAACTACGCGATCCGAGACGTTGACCAAGTCTCATTCATTATCAGCGGATCCTGCCGGCGCTAAGCATTCCGTTGGCCGATCGGGGCGGCACGACGCACGGAGAAATCATAGCGAAGCGTGAGGGTTCGACCTGACAAGGGAATGAGCATGTTCTTAATCAGGTGATGGTCAACAACGCGAGTGACCGACCATGACCCCGCCTGCCGATTACGATCACCTCTTACAGCATGCGCAAGGCCTTTTTCCCGGCGCACGGATCGACGTCACCCATACCGTTGATGAGATCATTCACATCGATGTGAATGGGCACCGCTACACATTCGAGATCGGCAGCGACGACGACGAATATATGACTACGCATCCGTCGTCGTCCGCATTCTTCAACACCTCGATCTTCATGGTCTGGGCGTGTCGATCGACCAAATCACCAATTCGGTCATCGCGGACATGCAGCGGGAGAAGCAGGCGACGCCGAGTTACAGCCGTCTTCAGCCCTATGTCCGTGCGCTACGCTCATATCGCATGACCCTGACGCAGAACTTCCCGGAATCGATTCCGGAAACGGGTTCTTGCGACCCGGAGCCGATCCGCCGCTAATCGGGATGGCCTCACAAGGAGGTCATTCATGTCGAACCCACTCGTTCTCGATCGTTCCGGCCTACGCCGGTGCGGCATTCGCGTTGCAAACTCCACGTTGCTCAGATGGGAGGCGCAGGGGCTGTTCCCCCGGCGCTTCCGGCTGGGGCAGTCGGTCTACTGGAGCCAAGCAGCCATTTCCGATCATCTTGCCCGCCTTGCTGCGGAGGCTGGTCGATGATCCCGCGTCGCTATCGCCCCCTCGCATCCGGCGATGCCGGACTATCCACACGTGAAACGTCGATCCGGTTCGTGGTCGACCTGTGGGATTATGATTCAGACGCCTACACCTTCATCGGCACGAAGTGCGGCGACCGCTGGCACGACCATCCGATCCGGGGCGATCGTGAGGCTGCGGTAGCCGATATATTCGCGGCATATCCCGCTGGTCGCCACGATCTGTATTTCTGCCCCAACGCCTTCGCCGAACCGCGCCGACTGGCCACTCATGCGCTATCGACCCGGGCGGGTTGGTGCGACATCGATCAAGCCGACCCCGCCGGGTACGATCCCGCGCCCAACATCCTGTGGGAGACATCGCCGGGCCGTTTTCAAGGCATATGGCTGTGGCGCGATGCCGTTGAAGGCGTAGTGGCCGAACGCTATTCGCAGGCGATCGTCATGAAGGACGGCGGCGATCGGGGTGGCTGGTCGGTGACGAAGATGCTGCGCGTGCCGGGCACCATGAACCACAAGCCCGAATATGACCGCCCGATCGTCACGCTACGCGCCTATGATGACCGACCGCAACGCCTGCCGACATCGCTAAAAACGATTGCGAAGCGCCCTGACGGACCGGCGACGGTGGCGACGATGCAGGTCAGCGGTGACGCCGCGCAGACGATCATGCGGCGCTATCGTCGGCGCATGGGGTTGCCGGCGGGTGCATTGATGACCGCGCGTCGGGTTCTGCGCACCGATCGCTCCGGCGCGGTGTTCCAGATCGTCGCCGGCCTGATCGATGCGGGCGCACCCGATGTCGACATTGCCGTCGTATTGCTCGTCAACCCGTACTTCCTCGACAAATGGGGGCATGATCCCGCCAAGGCCGACGAAGAAGTCGCACGCATCCTTGCGCGGATCGGCGGTGCGCGATGAGCGGACGGCAAATCGGCGGCCGCAAGCGCGCGGTGGACCTCGCCCGCTACCTGACCATGCTCGGTGCACACGGTCTCGGGAAGTCTCAAATGCGCGCATTCAGCACCGACATGGCGAAGCGACTGAGCGGCACAAGGTTTGGCTTGCCGTTCTTCGACAGGTGCGCGGGTATCTCCCAGACCGCCGCATCACGATCTATCTGGCTCCAGCGCATTTCCGCGAGTTCGCCGCGACGCTGGGCGGTGACCAGCAGCAGCAGGACATAGGGTCCGAACGGGAATGGCTCTGCGCGGGCCGTACGGGCAATACGCACGATCTCGTCGTCAGCCAGCACCCGGTCACGCGCACGCTCGCGGCTCGGCATGGCTATACCGAGGAGCGGATTGGCATCGACGATGCCGCGTTGCGCGCACCAGTTGAAGAACTTGCGGACATGCGCGTGAATGCGGTTCGCCTGATACAGCGCGCCCCGCGCACTCGCCGCATCCACGACGTCGAGGAGATCGGCACGGGTGATCGATCGCACATCGCGCGGACCGTAAGCTCTGGTCAGTTCGCGCGACAGGATGCGCTCAGCCTCCTGCCAACTCTTGTTGCGCGGCTTGGCATAGCTGCGAACGAAATCGGCGACCGCCTCCTCGACAGTGACGATCACCGCCCGACGCTTGGCCGTAGGATCGATGCCCTCCTCGACCAATCGCTGGATCGCGACCGCCTTCTCACGCGCTCGCGCCAGCGTTGTGGCCGGGTAGGTGCCAAGCCGTTCGCGCCGTTGTTCCAATCCCCAGCGATATGCATACCCAAACGTCTTCCGTCCGCTTTCCGTAACCCGCAGACTGAACCCCGCAAAGCTCGCATCGCGGATTTCAAGCCGCTTGAGACCGGGCTTTATCGTCTCGATCAATCTGTTCGTGAGTAGCTTGTGCATCGTCGTATTCCTTTCGACGACGAGCTAATAATCACCGATTGGTCGTAACCTCAAAGAAAACTTCTCGTGCGGACGGGATGAAACAGAAAACTTAAGCCTGACACGACCTGCATCATGTCTTACGATCTATTCACTACCGGGGGGTGGTTTAGACCGATCCTAAGTCACGCCTCTCGCACCAAGTACCGAGACATTTTTCCAAGCCTTTTGCGTCTCACGTAAATACGTGATGGCGATGCGCCACCGGGACTGACGCGCTCTCGTCACTCGGCCGCTTCGAACATCTCCGCCTGCGGCACATAGTCCATCAGATTCACTTGCTCGCCCGCTGAGACACGCTCGTATGCCTCGCGCAAACGCGCTTCCCCGGCATCCTTCGGGACGAAACGGAATACGCTCGCGGCAAGATAATCGAGCCTCTCCTCGAACGCGAGCCATCGGCGACCCTCGACCTCGGCGACCGCTCCGGCGGTGTTCGATCCGGCGAAGATGTCCAGCACCGTGTCGCCGGGATCGGTGAGGAAGCGCACGAAGAATTCGGGCAGTTTGGCCGGAAAGCGCGCCGGATGCCGATCAGCGCCGACGAGCTTGCATCCCGCGACATAGCCTCCGTTCGACTCCGTGTTTGCAATTTGCAGCAGGTTCGACGGGATCGCTCCGCCGTTGTCCTTGGCAAAGCCCTTGCCGATGTCGTGACCGGACGGCCGCACCTTCGGCGTGTAGAATTTGTCGGGGTCTTCCATCAGCTTGAGCATTCGGCCGCTGTAAGGAACCAGCACCTTGCTGACATCGGCCTTCGGCCACTCGGTCTTGGAAAACCACCAGAGGTTGTTCACCGAGTCCTTGGCACGCAGCTTGCGCTTGTTGACCCACTCGATCGGCGAAGGCAGCTTCGCCGGATTGAACCAGTAGAAATCCTCGGCAAGGAAGAAGCCGATTTCGTCGCAGAACCGGATCGGAAGGCGAAGGTGGTACAGGCTGCGTGCCGGGACGCCCTTCTGATAGGCGCCGCCTACGTCCATGACGAAGCTGCCGGTCGGCTTGAGTTTGGCGTGCACCAGCCGCGCAAAGTCCATCAGCCAATCGAGATACTCGGCCTGATCCTTATTTCCGTATGCCTTTTGCCGCTGCAACGCGAACGGCGGCGAGGTCATTACGAGGTCTAGGCTGTCGTCCGGCAGATGCCGGAGGAGTTCGCGGGAGTCGCCGCAATACGCCGCGCCGCTACGCGTCGTGTAGGCGGGGCTTAGGGCGTCTAGAACCAAGGCGAACTCCTCATCACACCGATAGTGTGTAGACTCATAGTGGTCTGCGCTCAACCCTTAGCTGGTGAAGCGCGATGGTCCCGATACTGCACGAGCAGCCTTGGCTGGCAACCTGAGAAAGCTGCGTGGCGATCGGAGCTTGAGCCAGGAGGCGCTTGCCGATCTCGCCGGCATCCACCGCAATTATCTCGGCGGGATCGAACGATGCGAACGCAATGTGGGCCTCGACAACCTTGAGAAGCTTGCCAACGCGCTGGGTGTCCCTGTGGCGGAGCTTGTAGGCTGATGGCGAGGCACCCGGATTGGGAGAAGTTGGAGGGGCTGATGCCCGCCGTGCGAGAGTTTCAGGCGCTCGCGACGGAGCATGGCATCGACGACGTCTTTCAGGACAATGGCGGCAAGATCCTTCAGATGCTGCTGGCCCTGAACCTGAAAGGCATTCCGGGCCGTGAAGGCAACGACGCGGTGGACGTCGAGGGCCGCGAGTATGAGCTCAAGAGCGTCAACATCTGGCTGACCGCCAGCTTCTCGACCAACCACCACATCAACATCCCGATCATAAACAAGTATCGAAAGGTCTGCTGGGTCTTCGCCATCTACGAAGGCATCGAGATGCGTCGCGCCTATTTCATGCCCGCCGACAAGCTGGAAGTGTATTTTGAGGCATGGGAGGAGAAGTGGAGCGAGCACGAGAAGGATATAAACAACCCGAAGATCCCGCTCGGCTTCGTGATCGAGAATGGCGAGCTTCTCTATACCGACCAGAAGAAGCTCGATCTGAAAGGCGCGGCAGCGATCCGGAAGGCTCGAACGAAAGATTCGGCTGATCGGCGTAAGGCTAAGGCAGACGCAGCAGCCGAGCTGGCCGCCACCGATCCAGCCGCCGCCGACAATCCCGTCGCCCGGATGAAAAAGCGCGGGAAGAAGGTGTAGCCTCCGCCGTCCGGTCGGGGCATCGGTGGGGCATCAGACGGGCGCGGTTGGATGATAGAGCCTGCAACGGGTCCGATCGAATGGCAACGTCGAGGGTTCGTAATACCAATGCTCTACGCTACGGATTGAAACAGAATAACACAGCATAAACAGACACTTGGGCCAGCTCTTAATCAGCGGATCCTTGGTTCGAGCCCAAGTGCGTCCACCATTCTTTCCTTATAGAACAATAGCTTGTCGGTCGCTGCGGCGCCGTGGCTCGGACCGTGGCCTTTCAAGTACCGAATAGGTACCGAGGGCATTAGCGGCGCGGCCTTGCAAACTCGTATATTTTGATTATTTACGCGTAGCTCTTGACGGTGCATGTGTCGTGTTATAGCTGTGGGTCATGGCGAGTGGGGCAGATATGGGAACCGCAAGAAGTAACTTTGTGAGGCTGGCCGAAGCAAGAACGAACAAATTATTGAAAGACTTAGATTTGCTGGGCAACCTCTCAAACCGATCGAATTACTCATACACCGACGATGACGTGAGAACGATTTTCCGAGCCATTACAAAGAAGGTTTCCGAAGCAGAGTCGCGGTTCAAGATCAATATGCAGTCCGCTCGCGAGAGCGGCTTCAAGCTACCGGAATGAAAGCGGGAGCGTTGTTCGCGGGAATTGGCGGCTTTTGTGCGGGGTTCGAACAGGAAGGCTTTTCGACAGCATGGGCGAACGAATTTAATGAACATGCTGCCGACACCTACGCTCATAATTTTCCAGGTGTCCGGCTCATACGGAAGGACATTCGCGAGGTCTCGGTCGATGGCGACGCCCTCGATCCTGTGGATATTCTACATGCCGGCTTTCCGTGCCAGAGCTTCTCCCAAGCCGGCACGCGTTCAGGTTTCGAAGACGATCGCGGTCAGCTTTTTTTCGAGCTGATCCGAATTTTGAAAGAATTCGGGGAGGATAGGCCGAAAATACTCGTTTTAGAGAATGCTCCCTTTTTACGTTACGGCGACGGCGGATCTTGGTTCTTACGTCTTCAAAACAAAATGAGAAAAGCCGGATATTGGTTCAGGGAAGACAGCGCTGCGGAGCTCAACGCCTTTAAGATGACGGATTTGCCCCAGCAGCGGGTCCGTCTTTTCATGGTTGCTCTGTCAACAAGCCATTTTAACAGTGGACGATTTGAGTTTCCTTCGGTCGGCGCCACCCTTCCTAAGAGTTTGTCTCAGTTCATTGATTTTGATAACGATATAAGTGATGAATACTATCTTCCGAAAGACAATCGTTACTATCATATGATAAATGGCGCCGCTGTTGGCGATCGGCAGATTTATTAACTTAGGAAATACCTAGTTCGGGCCAAGGACCCGGGAGTTTGCCCCACGTTAACAGCCAATATGGGGCTTGGTGGGCATAATGTCCCATTTGTTTTCGCCCCGAGCGGTCTGCGCAAGCTAACGGAGTATGAATGCCTCGCTCTGCAGGGTTTTCCGAAAGACTTCCGTTTCCCAGACGAGGTTCCCCGAGCCAAGCGGTATATGCAGGTAGGGAATGCCGTGGCGGTGCCAGTTGCCCGCCGGTTGGCAGATAGCGTCAAAGACAAGTTGATTGGAGAGCAGAATCGTGAGCAAAATCGGGGTCGAGTTCCCGCTTGATGTCTCCCAACAATGGGATGGATTCAATGAGCCGGGTGTCGAGCACTTCGCTGGCTCACCCTTTCGTTCGCTTGGCCGAGAGGGCACGCAGAACGCGATCGATGCCACGAAAGTCACACCTACGCGGATCAAGATCGCCCGCATTGAGGTTGCGACATCGTCGATCCCGGACATCAGTGGCCTGACTAGCGCGGTTTCTCGTTGCAGCGCCGGGGCTGATGCCGAAAGCGAGAAGGCGGTCGGGTTCTTCGAAGCGGCAACTGCATTCCTCAATAAGCCGAAATCCCCATTTTGCAGTTTTCGGACTACAACACGCGTGGTGTGCGAGGGCCGTGTGAGAACGGCACTCCGTATTTCGCTTTGATGAAAGCCACTGGGCAATCCAAGAAGGAATCTGGCACAGCGACCGGCTCATTCGGCATCGGGAAGTTTGCCCCTTTCACAGTCTCAGGGCTGCGCACCACCTTTCTGACGACAGTGTGGGCAGACGACGAAGGTACGATCAGCCACTATGTCCAAGGAAAGTCGATCCTGATGTCAAGCCTCAAAGGAGGAAAGACATTGAGAGGCACTGGATTTTGGGGTGTCAAATCAAACTGCCAGCCTCTCGACGGACAACTTGATAAACTGCCAAATTGGCTTCAGCGGGATTGCGGTGATGCAGCCGCTACCGGCACGACTCTAAGTATTATAGGCTTTCTTGGCACTAGGGGTTGGGAGCTTATTTTGGCTGCGAGTATTGCCGAAAGCTTTTTTGGTGCGATCTGTCGGGGCGATCTCGAAGTCGAGATTGATGGTGGCCCTCTGCTCAATGCGGCAACACTACCCTCGGTTTTGCTGAGGATGGGATTATTGAGGCCATCAAGGACCAGAAAGAGGAGCCTGAGACCTTCCTGAATAGTGGCCATTTTCTCAAGGCGCTCCAGGGCACGGAAAGTGTCGTCGAAGACTCGCAGAATGCTACTCTCGGGCATTGCCGACTGCATATCTTAGTCGGTGAAGGTCTTCCAAAAGAGATAGCGGTGTTGCGCAACGGTATGCTCATCACATCCGAGCTTACTAGGCTACGCCGCTTCGGGGAGTTCAAGGAATTTGTTGCTGTGCTGGAATGCCTCAGTGACAAGGGGAATTCGCTACTCCGCTCGATGGAGCCGCCAGCTCACGACGAATTCGAGCCGGAAAGGCTCGGAACCCCCTAACTCCAGAAATCCGGTCGCGTCGCTCTTCGTGAACTCGCTGAATGGGTCCGGGATATGCTGAAGCGCCATGCCCAGGACCCGGTCGCCGAAGTGTCAGAAATTGACGAGTTGGCGGAATTCTTTGGCGACGAAGAAGAAGAAAACGAAAAGGGTGTAAAGGACGGAGATGAAAACCCCAGAGGATCATTGAAGATTCGTGCCCGGCCTTTGCCAAAGAAGAAGTTGACCGCATCGTCGGATGATCCCGGCTCAGCCGAGGACGGCGAAGGGGACGACGACCAAGATGGTGGCGAGCAAGATGGCGACGGAGACGGCGAGGGTGGAAACGAGGGCGGAGGCGGAGATAACGATAAGGACGGAGGTGACGGGAGCTCTGGCTCTGGCGGAAAGGGCAAAAAGGCCATCACATCGGCCCTCGCGTTACGCAACGTGCGAGCAATCGTCCTCGCGCCATCCAAACGTCGAATCGCGTTCACTTCTCAAACGACTGGTGAAATTCGGGTGGAACTGGAAGACTCTGGAGCGGATACCAACCGCGTGTTGAAGGTAACCAATGCCACGGTCGGCCAAGTCGTCGACGGTCGGTTGCGCGTGACCTGCGTCGCCAATAGTCGTGTCGTGGTGGACGTCGACCTGGAACGCGAATTTGACGGCACCGTGAGGGTAAAAGCCAATGCAATTTGATACGCTTCGCGCCTTCCCCTACCCCGTATTACGTCCTGATGTGGACGACTACGTTGAGGGTGACATCCAAGTCGTGGCCGAGTTCAGTCCTTCAGACGATGGTCTGGAGGTCAAGGCGCAGGTAAGCTTTCTCATTAGTGTGGACGAGCTTAAAGCTGAGATCAAGGCTGGTCGGGCCGTCTATGCCGTCGTGTTCGCGTGCCGCGACACCTATTTTCGACATGTCCATACATCCGCCGAAGAGTCTCTCGAGATCACGTTTCCTTCGGGACATCTTCGCGGCGAGGTACAAGTGTATCCCTATGTTACAGCTGTCGAACATATATCGGACTACTCATGCGATTGGATAAATGGCGAGTTTGGGAATGGGCCGTTTTCGTATGAAATCGGTGCGGTTTTAGCGATCGACCAGCCTAAAGTGATATTTATCGATCGCGATGTCTTCAGATCACTCTTATCCGTGTTTGTCCTCATGAAGGATGACAATATCGCCGGACATGAGTGGCAGATAAAGGCCGGCGATGACAAAGTACAAATTCTTGTCAGTCCTGATTTGAAATGTCAGATCGACGAGGCGCGTAACAACAAAGGCCACCGCGCTGTGCTGATGAATTCTATCTATTTCTCAGCAGTAATGCAGTGTTTTTCATTTCTAAAGAGCGGCGACGACTCGAACGAGAGTCGGTGGGGTCGGGTCATTTTGCACAAATGTCATAACGCCGGGATAGAAATCGACCAGCACGACGAGTATCTCATTGCTGAACGTCTTGTGAAAAATCCGTTCCAGCTTATCGATGCTTACGTTTTCCAGGCTCAAGGTGCCGATAAATGAAAATCCGAATCCTGCGCGTTGCCAGTGTGAAACATCTACGCGACTCTGTGAGCAATAACTTGCCCGAGTATCGTAACGGTGATTTTAGCTATCTTGATATGGATAGTAGTCAATTCCACGAGTTGCCGGTCGATACTAATGATGCGGCTATTGCCAATATTATCATGGCGGATGGCGACAAGCATTATGAAGTCGAGAATTGCCTTGCTGTGCACGAATATCTAGGAGCGTTATCGCCATATGAAGCGCGCGACGAGCGCCTTTGGTGCCATCTCAGTCATACGATCTTCCTGCCATATGCTCGCACCCGCTGGCCGATTCCAGACGACGATGAAAAGGCGGTTGCCCATATCCTGACGCATTTTTTTGCGCGCGCAAACCGCCAGATTGAGCGTGACAATGTCGTATCTCGCCTTTGGTGGATGGCCCACTTGTGCACCAGAATTTCTGGAGTCGAGCAGGAGAAGGCGCTGCAGGCATTCCTCTACAGGACGGATGTTCGAGCTAATATTATCGAACGCCCGACAGTCGCAGTCAACAAACGTATTTTCGGTGATTCTAAAAAGCTTGATGAAGTCAGCGCTCGGCAAAAAGGCCCTTTTTGAGCGCAATACCTTTCGAAAGGTAATGGTCGAACTAAACAGCGTTGGCGGATTTCGATTGCTCGATGCACTCCCTGAGCATGAATTGAATAGCATATTTGACGATGTTATTACGAACAAGGTGGGGCTGGCGGTACTCTAAGGATAATCGCAGCGGCCGGCAATTTGAAGGGTTAGAACGTCGTCACGTTCAAAACGAGCGCTCGTTTGGACTAAATGCGACTTTCTCCCATCGTAAGAACCTGGCGCGGCGGCCCCACAGCGACAGGGCGCGCTCGCGATAGCCCATGGCGTGGAGGTCCGCCCTGGCCAAGGCGAGGTCACGCTCGTCACAGAGGCTCGGGTCCAAGCCCATCAGTACGATCAGGTCGCGCTCGGTGAGGAAGCCGACGCCGTCCAGAGCTTCGTGTAGCCGGCGATGGTGCGAGACGCGACTCGTGCCTTCCGGGATGTATAGCGACATTGTCAGTCCCCATTTTTAGCCACTGGCGGGATGTCAGCGCGGGACATCGCGATGCTCATCTTTGCGGAATGGTTGGGGTGGCGCGTGAGGAAGATGCGATCGGCGTTGATGACCTCCTGCGCGAGGACGCGGATTTCCGCGATCGCGGCAGCGGCGCGGGAGAAGTCCGTCCCGACCAGGCCGTCAGCCAGATCCGACGAGCTGAACGACCGCTGCGCAGTCTTGATGCCGGAGTTTCGGGCGCAGAGCGCGGCCCCGAGGTCCATGTCGCGCGTGGCGACGGCGAAGGACGCGAGCGAGGCGAGCTCGACCGGCCCAGAGTTCTCGATCTGGGTGCAGATGTTGCCGCGCCGCTGTGAGCCGAGGTTCTCGCGCATGAGCATCTGCATGGCGGACTGGTAGTGGACCGATATGGCGTCGATCTCGTCGATCTGGCGGACGGCAGTCCTCACCATCTCGACGCGCGCTGCGTCGGCGTCGTCGATCAAGCTGCGGCGGAACGATCCGACGACGCGGTTCGCGACGGAAAGGCGCTCGGCGTTCGTGAGATCGCCGAGCGAGTTTTCCAGCTCGGCCTTTTTGGCCTGCACGCGCCCGTCGATCGAGCCCAGCAGCGCCATTTGGCGTTCGCGGAGTGCCTTCATCTGTTGCAGGCGTTCGAGGACCTCCGTCACGGAAGCCCAAAGAGCCGACAGCTTTTGCTTTTCAATCATGGTCACCTCATATGGCAATGCATCACGCGCTGCGGGACGAAGCGAACATGGACGGTTCACCGCCGTTCGCCGCCAACGCGACGCCGACGCCTGCAATCGGGCGTCGGCATCTAAATGCGATGTTCGGATCGCTCCGCTGACCAACGTTATGCCGCCAGCATCAGGCGCTTCGTTTTGAGCCAGTTGGACTGGTATCCAGACGGCAGCGCTTCGAAGATCACATCGAGCGATAAGTGCCCACCGCCAGCGGCTATCTGTAGCTCGCGCATCGCTGACAGAACTTTCGCCGCCGGTTCGGCAAGCCTCGCAGGGATTTCACCCCGTCTTGCTTGGTTTTCGAAAGCCTCAACGTCGCTGCGGTAAAGCGTGATTTTCGTCTGCTTCGTTCGTCTCACATGATTGCTCCTCGGTTAGGAGCAATCGAACTATGAAAAACCTTCGCGGCAGCACATCAACACTACGGCTCGACATGCCCAGTTTGGCCTATATTCAGAACGGTTCAACGACAGATGCAGTCACCATGACCGCTGCGTTACGGTGGAACGCTGCCAAATGACGCCATAGCGGAGCGCGTCCGCCGCGTGGTCGGCGGCGCTGCTGTCCACGTCTTCGATGTCGCGGGGGTCGCGAGGCAGGACGGGCAGCGTGTCCCATGCGTATCGTCGTCATGAGCCGGTGCCCCTATGCGTCAATCGTCGGGGACAGGCCGGTCGCATCGCCGACCCGTCCAACCGATTTGCAAACAATTTCACTTTACCCTCGCCTTGCTCTCGACCGGGGCGTAGAGGTCTTTCTGCGCCACGCTCCAGCCGACGCGCGCCAGCGGGGCCGATCTTGTGCTGCGGTTCGAGGTCGATGCCCTGCGCCTCGAAGCTGCGGTGGTCGATCCGCGCTTCGATCCCAAGCTCGGCCATGCGCGTGTTGGCATGGGTCGCCCACGCGCCGCGCCAATGCTCCAACTGATCGGTCCGGTTCCCTACGTGGAGGGGCCTATGACACCATCGTGCTGAAGGCGCGGGACGAGATCTAGGTTTTGGTGAAGGGGGCAGGCGAGGAAGTGCCGGCTTCGGAGCGAAAGGACCTTCAGACTACCTTTCGCCTCCAAAACCTCGGCGACCAGATACGCATCCGTTCCAGAGATGGCGCAGCCGTGGCTCGCGCTTTGGTCAAGACAGTTCGACGTACTCGATCAGCCAGCCTGAGAGATCGCGTCAATGAACAAACAGACCAGGCGAGGACGAGAATCATCGCGCTCATTCATCAAGAAAGGGAAGCCGCGAGATTGAACAGCGGGACTGATGACGTAGAACTGGCGAATATATTCATCGTGCATTGTACCGCATCGTACCGCATACACCATCCTGCTTGCACTGGATGAGAATTCGGATCACGGATCGTTCGCACGAGCTTTAGACATGATTTTCAGAGTTCAGGTTCAGGATCTCGCGCCATGATCTACGGCCCTGAAGACATGCCGGAGGATCTCATTCCGAAGCTCGACGTCCCCGATCGCCGCTTCCATAAGCTGGAGAAGGAGCCTCTCTGGCTCGAGGCCTGGCGGACCGAGCGTGCCTATCGGGCGACGCGCGCCGTGGCGCGTTTCCACCGCACCCTCCGCCGCGGGCTTGAGGATTCGCGTCAGGATGATGATCCTGGCGCCGAGCCGATGGTTGCCGCCCCGGGGGAAAGCTGATGATCGACGAAAGCTACGATGTCATAATCGTCGGAAGCGGTTGTGCGTCGGTGACGGCCGCCTTGGCCTGCAAGGCGATGGGCGGCTCCTCGATCATCATCGAGAAGCAGGCGCTGTTCGGCGGCTCGACCGCCTATTCGGGCGGCATCGCCTGGATTCCCAACAATCCGCTGCTCGACGACGACAGCGAGGAGGCCGCGCGAACCTATCTCCATGCCGTTGTCGGCGAGCCGGACAAGGCCTCTCCGATGGCCAAGCGCGAGGCCTTTCTCAAGGAAGGGCCCAAGGCCGTGCAGTTTCTGCTGGATCAGGGGGTGAAGCTGATCCGGGTCTTCTGGCCCGATTATTACTCGAACCTGCCCGGCGGGCATGATTATGGCCGAACAATCGCGGCAGCGCTCTTCGACCTCAACGATCTCGGCCCCTGGCGCGACAAGCTCGGCAGTTTCTACGGCTTCCCGCCCCTTCCCGTCGGCAGCCACGAGTTCGTCGACATCACGCTCGCTAGGCGGACGTGGAAGGGCCGCAGGGCGGCGCTGAAGCTCGCCGTCAACCTGGCTGTCGACAAGCTGACCGGCAAGCGCCGTCGCGGCTCCGGCAATGCGGTGCAGGGCCGCATGCTGCAGGCCGCGCTCGGAGCGCAGATCCCGATCGAGCTCTCGACCGAGCTGATCGGTCTGGAAACCGAGGACGGCCGCGTCACCGGCGTGCGCGTCGCCGATCCACGCGGCGAACGGCGGATCGGTGCGCGCCGCGCCGTGTTGCTCAATGCCGGCGGCTTCTCGCGCAATCTCGAGATGCGCAGAAAATATCAGCCGGCGCCGGCCTCGGTCGACTGGACGATGGTCAATCCCGAGGACAAGGGCGGTCCGATGCGGATGGCGATGGCGCTCGGCGCTGACGTCGACTGCATGGAGGAGGCTTGGTGGACGCCGGGGTCGCTGTTGCCCGATGGGCGCTATGCCGGCTTCCACGTGCCGGGGGAGAGCGGCAAGCCGCACATCATCATCGTCGACAGGGACGGCCGCCGCATCGGCAACGAGGCGGGCAGCTACATGGAATTCGGCCAGCGCATCTATGCGCGCGGGGCGGTGCCGGCCTGGGCCATATTCGAGCGGCGCCTGCTTGATCGTTATACCTGGGGGCCGCTGCTGCCGGGCAAGTCGCGCCGGCCCTTCGTTCAGAACGGCTACCTCGTGGAGGCGCAGAGCATCGCGGAACTCGCCACGGGATGCGGCATCGATCCGACCGGCCTCGCCGCCGAGATCGCGCGTTTCAACGGCTTCGCCACCAAGGGGGTGGACGAGGATTTCGGCCGCGGCGCAAGCGTGCACAACCAGGCGATGGGTGATCCGACCCACGGGCCGAATCCGTCGCTCGGCGCGATCGAGGAGCCGCCCTTCTACGCGGTAAAGATCTGGCCGCTGGATGTCGGCACCTCGGGCGGGCTCGTTACCGATGAGCATGCCCGCGTGCTGCGCGAGGACGGCATGCCGATCGCCGGCCTCTATGCGGCGGGCAACATCACCGCACCGGTATTCGGTCATGCCTACCCGGGCGCGGGCGCGAGCATCGGCGGCGGCATCACCTTCGGCTATGTCGCCGCGCGCCACGCGATGGGAGCGAACGATAGTTGACGCCGGGCAAGCGCCCTCGAAGCGGATGACGGCCGCCGCCGGGCGGCGTCACGGCCCGCCCTAGCCGCCCTGCCGCCGCGACAGGAACGCCAGCCGCTCGAACAGCATCACGTCGGCCTCGTTCTTGAGCAGCGCGCCGTGGAGCGGCGGGATCGCCTGGCGGGTGTCCTTCGATTGCAGCACCTCGAGCGGCATGTCCTCGTGGAGGAGCAGCTTCAGCCAGTCGATCAGCTCGCTGGTCGAGGGCTTCTTCTTGAGGCCGGGCACCTCGCGGACCTCGTAGAAGATGTCGAGCGCGCGCGACACCAGCCGCTTCTCGATGTCCGGAAAGTGGACCGCCACGATCGCCTGCATCGTTTCGCGATCGGGGAAGCGGATATAGTGGAAGAAGCAGCGGCGCAGGAAGGCGTCCGGCAGCTCCTTCTCGTTGTTCGAGGTGATGACGACGATCGGGCGCTCCTTCGCGGCCACCGTCTCGCCGGTCTCGTAGACGTCGAAGCTCATCCGGTCGAGCTCCTGGAGGAGATCGTTCGGGAACTCGATGTCGGCCTTGTCGATCTCGTCGATCAGCAGCACCGGGAGCACCGGCGCGGTGAACGCCTCCCAGAGCTTCCCCCGGCGGATGTAGTTGGCGATGTCGTGGACGCGCGGATCGCCGAGCTGGCCGTCGCGCAGCCGCGCCACCGCGTCATATTCGTAGAGCCCCTGGTGCGCCTTGGTGGTCGACTTGACGTGCCACTCGATCAGCGGCGCGCCCGCCGCCTGCGCGATCTCGTGCGCCAGCACGGTCTTGCCGGTGCCGGGCTCGCCCTTCACCAGCAGCGGACGCCTGAGCGCGACGGCGGCGTTGACCGCGACCTTGAGGTCGTCGGTCGCGACATAGCCGGAGGTTCCCTCGAAGCGCACGGCAGTTCCTTTTGTCCGGATATGACCGCGGGCGCGATCAGGGCGCCTTCTCGACCTCGCCGCCCTTCATCACGAAGGCGACATGCTCGAGCGTGCGCACGTCCTGCAACGGATCGCCATCGACCGCGACGAGATCGCCGTAGCGCCCCACCGCGATCGCGCCGACGTCGCCGGTGCGGTCGAGCGCTTGCGCCGCGCTCCTGGTGGCGGCCTGGATCGCCTCGAGCGGGGTCATCCCCCACTCCACCATCTTGGCGAACTGGAGCGCGTTGTTCCCGTTCGGATAGACGCCCGCATCGGTGCCGAACAGCATCTTGACGCCGGCGGCATGCGCGGCGCGGAAGGTCTGGCGCTGCTGGAGACCGATCGTCTTCTCCTTGGCGAGGCTCGCGGGGAACACGCCGTTCCTCGCGCCTTCGGCCAAGATATAGTCGTCGTCGTAGATGTCCATGTCGAACCAGGCGCCATGTTCCTTGGCGAGCTTGAAGCTCTCCGCGTCGGCGAGGCTGGCGTGCTCGATCGTATCGACGCCGGCACGCAGCGCGTCGTTGATGCCGTCGGTGCCGTGCGCGTGGACCGCGACGCGTAGCCCCAGCCGGTGCGCCTCGTCGACGATCGCCTTGATCTCCTCGTAGGAGAGCTGCTGCGCGCCGACCGCGTCGCCCTTGGAGAGCACGCCGCCGGTCATGCAGACCTTTATCACCTCGGCGCCATATTTGTGGTTGCGGCGCACCAGCGCGCGATAGGCGTCGGGCGAGTCCGCGATGCTGACCTGCGGCGTACCGATCGAGGGCGGGAACTCGGTGGCGTCGCAATGGCCGCCGGTCGATCCGATCGCATAGGTCGCCGGCACGATGCGGGGGCCGGCGATATAACGGCCTTCGATCGCCTGCTTGAGCCCGACGTCGGCATAGTCCGACGAGCCGACCATGCGCACCGTGGTGAAGCCCGCGTCCAGCGTCTTCTTCGCATTGGCGACGCCGATCGCCATCCAGAAGCTGTCGGTGAATTCCAGGCCCTTGTAGCCGCTGAGCGTCGGGTCGCTGGTCAGGTGGACGTGCATGTCGATGAGGCCGGGCAACAGCGTGCGCGGCCCGAGATCGATCCGCGTCGCGCCGGCCGGCACCGGATCGCCCTGCCTGCCGACCGCCGCGATCCGCCCGTCGGTGATGACGACCTGCGGCGAGGCGACCTCGCGCCCGGCGAGCACGTCGACCATCCGCGCGGCGGTGACCACCACCGTCGCCGCGGCGGCGGGAACCGGAGCGGCGGCAAGCGTCACGCAGAACAGATGACGGAAACGCAAGGCAGCCTCCAGGACAAGCTTTCGCGAGCGTTGCCGAACGGACGCGCGAAGCGCAAGCATGGCGCATCTGCGAGGTGGAAATTGCATGAGCGACTGGAACCGGCGCAAGCCGCTCGACACCATGATGGCGGGGGGCGGCCCCCAGCTCGCGCGCACGCTCTCCTGGCCGCATCTGCTGGCGATGGGCGTCGGCGCGATCGTCGGCACCGGCATCCTCACGCTCATCGGGGTAGGGGCGGATCGCGCCGGGCCGGCGGTGCTGCTCTCGTTCGGGATCGCCGGCGCGATCTGCGCCTGCGCCGCGCTCGCCTATGCCGAGATGGCGACGATGATGCCGGCCGCCGGCGGCGCATACACCTACAGCTATGCCGTGCTCGGCGAGACGATCGCCTGGGTGGTCGGCTGGAGCCTGATCCTCGAATATTCGCTGGTGGTATCGACGGTCGCGGTCGGCTGGTCCGGCTATGCGGCACCGCTGCTGGCGGGCATCGGCTTTCCGGACGCGCTGATGAAGGGCCCGGCGCTCGGCGGCATCTGCAACCTGCCCGCGATCGCCATCATCGCCATCGTCGCCGCGCTGCTGAGCTTCGGCACGCGCGAGAGCGCGCGGCTCAACGGGGTGCTGGTGCTGGTCAAGATCGCGACGCTGGCGCTGTTCGTCGCGGTCGCGCTCCCCCATTTCGACGCCGCCAACCTCCACCCGTTCATGCCCTACGGCTTTGCCGGATCGGTCGGGCCGGACGGGACGGCGCGCGGCGTGATGGCGGCGGCGGCGATCATCTTCTTCGCCTTCTACGGCTTCGACGCGATCTCCACCGCCGCCGAGGAGGCGAAGCGCCCCGAACGCGATCTCGCGATCGGCATCATCGGATCGATGCTGGCCTGCACGCTCGTCTATGTGCTGGTGGCGGCGGCGGCGGTCGGCGCGCTGCCGTTCGCGCGCTTCGCCGACAGCCCCGAGCCGCTCGCGCTCATCCTGCGCGGGATCGGTCGGGACGGGATCGCGCGGATCGTCGCGATCGCGGCGGTGATCGCGCTGCCGACGGTGCTGCTCGGCTTCCTCTACGGGCAGAGCCGCATCTTCCTGGTGATGGCGCGCGACGGCTTCCTGCCGGCGGCGCTCGCGACGATCTCGCGGCGCGGGACGCCGGTGCGGATCACCATCCTGACCGCCGTGATCGTCGCGATCCTCGCCGGGCTGCTGCCGATCGACCAGATCGCCGCGCTCGCCAATGCCGGCACGCTGATCGCGTTCGTCTCGGTGAGCGCCTGCATGCTGGTGATGCGCCGGCGCGCGCCGGCCATCCGCCGGCCGTTCCGCGCGCCGCTCGGGCGGCTGGTCGGCCCGGCGGCGATCGCCGGCTGCCTCTATCTGTTCGCGAGCCTGCCGGCGAAGACGCTGCTCT
>CAXTPE010000011.1:0-28465 GCA_964245925.1 uncultured Sphingomonadaceae bacterium | reverse complement strand
GCAATCTGCGCAAGCCCTCGCTGCACCGCACGCTGGGCGCCGACAACCGGGTCGGCTTCTCAAGCCTGCTCGCGCGCCACAAGACCGTCGAGGAGGTCGCGCAGCCGACGTCCACGCCGGGTCTGACGCTGATCCCGAGCGGCCCGCTGCCGCCGGATCCCGCCGAGCTGCTGTCAGGCGCGATGCTGCCCGCGCTCATCCGCGAATTCTCCGAGCGGTACGACCTGGTGGTCATCGACGGGCCGCCCGTGCTCGGCCTGGCCGACGCCGTGCTGCTCGCGCACATCGCCGGGGGGACCGTGTTCGTCATCGAGGCCAACGGCTCGCACCACGGCCACGCCAAGGCCGCGATGCGGCGGCTCGCCAGCAGCGGCGCGAACATGCTCGGCGCGGTGTTGACGAAATATGACGCCCGCAAGGTCGGCTATGGCCAGGAATATGGATATAGCTACTACTCGTACAACTATGGCCTCGAGACGAACGACAAGCGCGCCTGAACTCCGCTCGCCCGGCGCCACGATCGCGCGGGCGGCGCTTGCCGCCGTCGTCGGCGGGCTGCTTGCCTGGCAGGTGATCGCATCGGGCCTGAGCCTGGCCGCGATCGGGCGCGATCAGGGCGCCGAGGCGCTCGCCGCATCGCCGGGCTCGGCGCGCGGCGCGGCGATGCTGGCACAGTCCGAGCTGGCGGCCGGCGACGCCACGGGCGCCGAGATGCTCGCCCGCCGGGCGCTCGCGACGACCCCGATCGACGCGCGGGCGCTGCGCGTGCTCGGCTTCGCGCGCGAGCAGCGAGGGGACGCCGCCGGATCGGCCGCCATGCTCAACCAGGCCGCGGCGCTCGGCTGGCGCGATGGCCCCACGCAGGTCTGGCTGGCGGAGGCGGCGCGCGCCGCCGGCGACCATGACGCCGCGGCGCTGCACCTCGATGCCGCCGCCCGCGACGTCGGCAGGAGCGAACGGTCGCTCGCACTCGTCGACGCGATGATCGCCGATCCGGCCATGCGGCGCGAGATGGCGAAGCGGATGGCGGCGATGCCGCCATGGCGCGGCATGTACCTGCTCGATCCCTTGCCGCTGCCGCCCCAGCAGCTCGCCAGCCGGGGCCTGCTGATGCTGGACATGGCCGCGCTCGGCAGCCCGGCGAGCCCGGCCGAAGTCGCGTCCGTCACCCGGCGGTTGGTGGACGCGGGCGACTATGCCGCGGCCTATCGGGTGTTTCGCGCCAGCAGCGCGCCTGGGCGAGCCGAACCGGACGAAGGTTTCGATCGCGCGTCATCCGATCCTTCCGCGATCTCGCCGTTCGACTGGCGTCTGGGCAACATCGCGGGAGCAAGCGCGACCGGCGCCGCAACCGCGACCGGGCGTCGCGTCGAGGTGACGTCCGACGGCACCGCCGCCGGCGTGGTCATGCGGCGGATCGTCCTGCTCGCGCCGGGCGCCCACGGCCTGTCGGCCACGATCAGCGCCGATCCGGCCGCCTCGGCGACGTTCCGCTGGACGCTTGCCTGCTTGCCGGACCGCAAGCTGCTGCCGGTCATCGGCCCTTCCTCGACGGGCGCCACACTGGCGGGCGTGCGGTGGAGCGTCCCGGCGCAGGGCTGCATCGCCCAGGAAGTCGCGCTGCGCGCGCTCCCCGGCCCCGGCGGACATGCGACGGCCGAGATCGACGGCGCGACGCTGCGCTAGAGCGTTTTCGAAGCATCTTCGACGAAGCGCACCCGCGCCGGAAATATGGTCGAGAGGCTGGCGCTGTGGATCGCCCGGATCTTGAAGTAGTTGCCGGCGTACAGCGTGACGTCGCATCCAACGAGCGCGCCGGAGACCGCCATGTGCAGCCGGTCGGTGTTGATCGCGGAGTAGCGCGCGATCCGCGCGAGCAACGCGTCGCCGTTGGACATGTGATTGCCCAGCGTGCTGATGTCGATATTGTCGACGGGCAAGCCGACGCCGCCACGGTTCGATTCGCGATCCGTCCGGAACAGATTGCCGATCGGCCCGTCCGCGGCCGCCTTGTAGGCGATCGGCGTATTGGCCAGATAGAAGGCCATGTCGTGGCAGAAATGCGAGTCCGGCATCGTCGCACGGCTCTCGTCCTCGTCGCGCCTGAAGAAGATGCCCGCCGATCGCGCCGGCGCGAGTTCGTAGGTCGACGGGAGCACGAGGATGTTCCGCGTAAAGCGCGACAGGAAGTCGACCCTGCGCTTGCCCTTGTCGTAGACGCGGCTCCAGGCGCCGCCGCCGCCATATACGAACAGATAGCGGTCGCGGCGGAGCAGCAACGGCATCAGCGCGATCAAGCCCTGCTGGAAGCTGACGTTGACCTCGATATGGTCGATCGCGTGATCCTGGAAGAAGGCCTTGGTCGCATATCGGATCAACCCGTCGCCGTAATTGCCCGAACCGGGAATATAGACGATGGTGCGTCCGTCGGCGGCCGCGCGGATCCTGTCCGCCAGCCGTTCGAAAACCTCCATCACGAACGAACAACCTTTCCCGCGGCACCGCGATGCTCGCCGGCCGCGGCCAGCGCCCGACAGACTTCCGGCGTGCACTTGCGCGCGAACAACGCGTCCGACATCAGGATAGCAGGCACATCGCCGATGTCGAGCTGGCGCCGGTCGATCCTGTTCACCCGTTCCCGGATCGCGCGCGCGGCGAGATCGCGATTGCCGATGAAGTGCAGCGCCTGCAGCGCGGCGCGCTGCGGGACGAAACCCGGCGTATGCCCGGCGGAGACGAGCGCGCGATAATGCAACGTCTGGAAGAAGGTCTCGTCCGGGGCGAAGCTGTAGCGGAAGTAGCGGTCGAGCGCGGGCCGTGGCGCGACGAAATCCTCGGCCGCCGCCCGTCCGACCGCGAACCATTGCGAACCCTTCACGACCGGCCCGTCGCTGAACCGCCGGTAGGGAAGCCGGATGTTGATCCGCTGCGCCAGCCGGATCAGCACATGCCTGATGCGGCCCTTCGACGGGTTCAGCAGCGGGATGTCGTTGCAGTGGAACTTCTCCACCGCATTGCCACCGGCCGTCCGGATCTTCGATCGCGGATCGGAGACGAGCTCCCACAGCGCCACCGCATCGGCATCGTCCATCGCCGCGAGGCGATCGTTCACCTCGCGCATCGGGCGCACGGGCCAGCAGCTTCCGCTGAGCAGCACGAAACGCGTCGCATCCGGCTCGGCAAGTGCTGCCCGCAGCAGGTTGCGTGTCGCCTCGATCATCGAGAAGCCACCCCAGTGCACCGCCACCCGCGGCACCAGCGTCAGCGCGCCGGAGGCCGCGGCGGCATCGAGCCAGGCGGCGCTCCCGGCCCTGGCGTCGAGGTGGACGAAGACCCGCGAGCGGGCATCCCCGCGCAGCACATCCACGAGGCTGCTCAGTTGCTCGGTGGCGGCATGGACGATGAGCAGATAGGCGATCATGGCGCGGCTCGCCGGCCGGCATAGCGCCGGGCGAGCGCGATCGTGCGACGATCGAGCAGCAGCATCGCGATCGCATAGACCATGGCGCCGCCGGCCACCGGCAGCACCAGCATCGCGATCGACCAATGCTGGCGCAGGCCGATCACCACATGGAGGCCGACCGCCATCAGCGCGGCCGAGCCGAGCGCGGGAAGCAGCACCTGCACCTGCGCGGCCAGGCCGAGCCCGAACTGCCGGCGCATCGTCCACGCGCCCCACGGCACCGCCACCACCTGGCGGGACGCGAACGCCATCGCCGCCCAGAACGGCGAGAGATGCCCGATCAGCAAGCCCGCGATCAGCACCACCGAGGCCGACGCGGCCGCGTAGGCGAGCTGGAGATACTGGCGCCCGACGGCGCGCAGCGCCGGGCTCACCAGGATGCGCGGCATCGCCAGCATCCAGGCGAGCGCGAAGATCTGGATATAGGGCACCGCGCCGATCCATCGCCGGGCGAACAGGATTGGCACGATCGTCGGCGCGAGCATGGCCAGCCCGACGAAGATCGGGGCGGCAGCGGCGTTCAGCAGCCGCGTGCCGTTCTGGAACGCCTGGCCGATATTGCCGCCGCTGCGGTTCAGCGATGCGAATGCCGAGAGCCCAAGGCGGACGACCATCAGCTTGATGAGGTTGGCGACCTCGTCGACCAGCCGGACGCCGAACTGGAACGCGCCGACCGCCGCGAGCCCGTGATAGAAGCTGAACAGCAGCGTGAAGGCGCGGGTCATCAGCGCCCAGCAGGCGTTCTCCGCCGAGATCGCGAAGCCGAAGCTCACGAGCTTGCGGAAGATCGCCGCGTCCCAGCGCAGCCGCGGGTAGCGGGTCAGCATCAGGAAGATGTTGAAGAACGACACCACCGGCACCGCGACGCTCGCCAGCACGACCGCCCACGGCCCGAGCTTGAGGAATCCGCCCATGACGATGACCGTGAAGCTGACCAGCTTGGAGACGAGCTGGCGCCGCGTGAGCTGTGCCGCCCGCATCTTGCGCATCATGATGCCGAGCGGAATGGCGTCGAGCGCGTCGAGCGGCAGCATCAGGCTCGCCGTCATGATGAGCGGGACGATGCGCGCGTCGTGCTCGATCCGCGCGATCGGCACCGCGAGCGACAGCGCGACCAGCATGCCGACGAGCGACAGGCCGACCGCGGAGGTGAAGGCGGTATCGGTGGTAAGCGTGTCCGCCGATGGCGCGCGGATGACCGATTCCTGAAGGCCGGCGCTCGTGATCGCCTCGATCAGCAGGATGGTGGCGATCGATACGCTCGCCGCGCCGAGATCGGCCGGCGCGATCAGCCATCCGATCACCGCGATCATGCCGAGCCCGTAGAGCAGGTTCGCCGCCGCCTCGGCGCCGACCCAGGGCAGCGCGCTGCGCAAGCGGCCGACGACATCGCGCCGGCCGGCATGCGCCGCCCGATGTCGCGCTGTCGGTCTTATCGGCAACGCACGCGCTCGGATCGGGCGCGGGTCTGGCGAGCATATCCTGCCGTCATCGGACCTGCCCCTCGAAGGTCTCCCGCGCGGTCCGGCGCGGCGCGCTGCGGCGCGGCATAGCAAGCCGCGGGTCGCGCTCCAACCAGCGTCCACCAACGGCGCGTGGGGCGCAGTCGCAGCATAACGGGACAGCCCCTGTCACGGTAGTGGCTTGCCTGGCGGATGCGCGCTGCTAATCCGCCTTTTGTGGCAAGTACGATAGGAACTATAGACGCGACCCGCCGCGCTTCCGTGATCGCCCGCGCGGGTGCCGGAACGATGGTCTATCCGCTGCTCGACGGGCTGCGCGGCGTCGCGGCCGTCGCGGTGGCGACGCGGCACATGCCGTTCTTCTTCGATCGTTCGATCCTGCCGGCGACGCATCTGGCGGTCGATCTGTTCTTCGTGCTGAGCGGCTTCGTGGTCGCGCACGCATATGACGGGCGGCTGGCGGAAGGGATGGGCTGGCGGCGCTTCATGGCGAGGCGGCTGATCCGGCTCTATCCGATGTTCCTGCTGGCGGCGGTGCTGGGCGCGCCGATCGCGATCGGCCTGGCGCATGCCAAGCATCTGCCGATCGCGCCGCTGCTCGTCGCGATCCCGCTCTCGCTGCTGATGCTGCCGAGCCCGGTCACGGCGAAGGTCTATCCGTCCGTCGGCGCGGCCTGGTCGCTGCTGTTCGAGATCGTCATCAACTTCCTCTACGCGCTGTTCTGGCGTCAACTCGGCACCCGGGTGCTGATCGCGGTCACGGCGACAGGTGCGCTCATGCTGTGCGCCTCCGTCTGGCGGTTCGGCTCGCTGGATGTCGGCTATTACTGGCCGACCGTGACGGGCGGGCTGGCGCGCGTCCTCTATGGCTTCCCGCTGGGGGTGCTGCTGTATCGCCTGCACCAGCGCGGTTTCCGGATGCCGCGGGTGCCCGCGCTGCTGCTGGTCGCAGCCCTGCTGCTCGTGTTCCGCGCCGGCAGCGCCGCGACCGAGCTGGCGTGCACGCTGCTCGTGCTGCCGCTGATCGTCATCACCGCGGTGAGCAGCACGATGGGGCCGCTCGCCACGCGGATCAGCCTGTTCATGGGGGCGATCTCCTACCCCGTCTATCTGCTCCACCCGTCGGTCGCGCGAGCCGCCCAGTTGTTCACGCTGAAGTTCCTGCAAGGCGCGGGCGCGCCCGAGCTGCTCTGTATCGGCGTGCTTGTGGTGACGGCGCTGGTGTTCGCGGCGCGCGTCGTCGAGCTGATCTACGATCTGCCGATGCGCGGCTGGCTGACACGTCTCACGGGGCAGCGCCATCCGCAGGCGACCGGGCGCGGCTGAGACCTCGGCGGGCGGACGCATCGCCGAACGACGGCTCAGCCCAGCGCCCTGGCATAGGCCGCGAGCAGCGGCTCGACCTGATGGTTCCAGCTCAGCTCGCTTTCCACGCGTCGCCGGCCGTAGCGGCCCATCGCGGCGCGGCGCTCGGCATCCTCGAGCAGCCCGACGATCTTCTCGGCCATGTCGATCGGGTCGTTCGCCCTGGCGTAGAGCGACGCTTCCTGCGCGGAGAAGCGACCCTCGGCCACGTCGAACTGCACGATCGGCTTGCCGAGCGCCATATATTCCATGATCTTGTTCATCGTCGACTTGTCGTTCATCGGATTGACCCGATCCGGATTGACGCCGATGTCGGCCGTCGAGAGCACCTCGAACAGATCCTGGTCCGGGGCGCGGCCGGTGAAGCTGACATAGTCGGCCAGGCCCCGCGCGGTGGCCAGCGATTCGAGCCCGGCGAGGCTCGGGCCGCCGCCGACGAGGCAGAACTGGATGTCGTCGCGCCCGAGCGTGTGGACGATGTGGTGGGCGGCGTCGATCAGCAGGTCGATCCCCTCCTGCTCGCCCATCACGCCGACATAGCCGATCAGATAGCGGCGGCCGTTGCGCCAGCGCGCGACCGGCGGCACCTGCCGGATGCGACTGAGATCGGGGCCGGAGCGCACCACGAACACGTCCTCGGGCGGCATCCCGCCGCGCTCGATCGCGATCGCGCGATAGCTCCGGTTGGTCGCCATCGAGACGTCCGCGACCCTGAAGTTGAGCTTCTCGAACAGCACCATCAGCTTCCAGAGGACGCCCCGCCTGCCGAACTTCGCCTCGTAGAGCTCGGGATTGATGTCGTGATGGTCGAAGATATATTTCACGCCGAACAGCTTGAACGGCAGCGCGACGAGGAAGATCAGATCCGGCGGGTTGCAGCCCTGGATCACGTCGATCCCGCGCGTGAAGAAGATCTTCCAGGCGAGCAGCACCTCCCAGAACAGCGCCGCGCCATATTCCACCAGATAGCCGAGCGCGCCGCTGGCATCGAGCGGCAGCGGGTGGCGATGGATGTGGATGCCCTCGATAAGCTCGTAGCGTTTCTCATAGCCCTTGCCCGTGGGGCAGATCACCGAGACGATGGCGCCCGCCGCCCTGAGCGTGCGTGCCTCCTGCCACACCCGCCGATCGAACGGCAGCGGCAGGTTCTCGACGATGATGAGCACCTTGCGGCCGGCGAGCGGCTGGCCCTCGATATGCGTCGGGAACGCCTGTTCGGATGCGATCACCGCGGGAGGCGCGTTCATGCGATCGCGCTCACGTCGATCATCGCCGCGGGCTGGAGCGCGAGCGTGCGCGCCAGCCGGTTGGTGGCGATCACGAGATCATAGTCGCCGGCTTCCGCCGCGGCCCGGTCGACCAGCAGCGTGTCGATCGTCGGCAGATAGGCATAGGCATAGCCGAGGTTCGCGCCGACGAGGCTGTCCGGGGTCAGCGCCGGATCATAGACGTCGAGCCTGAAGCCGGCATCGAGCAGCTTGCGCGCCATGTCGACCGCCGGGCTCTCGCGCAGGTCGTCGGTATCCGCCTTGAAGGCGAGGCCCACCATCAGCACGCGCGCGCCGGGCGCCAGATCGGCCACCGCGCGGCTGAACTGGTGATGCTTGTGCGCCTCGTTCGATCGCATCAGCGAATCGACAAGATGGGTGTTGGCGCCGACGTCGGCGGCGATGTGCTGCAGCGCGCGCACGTCCTTGGGGAGGCACGATCCGCCGAACGGCCCGCCCGGCCGCGTATAATAGGGCGAGATGTTGAGCTTGGTGTCCGAGACGAAGATCTCGTGCACCTTGGCCGCCGAGATGTCGAGCTGCTGACAGACGCGGCCGACCTCGTTGGCGAAGGCCACCTTCACGGCATGCCAGGTGTTGTCGACGAACTTGGTGATCTCGGCCTCGCGGATGCGGACGTGGAACACCGGCGCCGCGATGCCCTGGTGCAGCGCCTCCATATTGGCCGAGGGTTCGCCGTCCAGCGTGCCGAGCACGATCTTGGGCGGATGAAAATAATCCTCGATCGCGGTCGCCTCGCGCAGGAACTCGGGATTGTAGACGAGCTCGATCAGCCGCTCGAACGCCTCGTCGCCGAGGTGCGCCCTGAAGATCGGCGCGATGATCTGGTCGGTCGTCCCCGGCCGCATCGTCGAGCGATAGGCGACGGTGAGCTTGCGGGTGCGATCGATCGAGACGGCGGCGGCGATCTGCCGCGTGACCTGCGCGATATAGCTCAGGTTGTGCGATCCGTCCGGCCCGCTGGGCGTGCCGACGCAGACGATCGCGATGTCGGTGTCGTCGAGGTGGCCGCCGATCTCCGTCGCGGCCTCGACCTGCCCCCGCTCGTGCGCGGCGACGAGCAGCTCGTCGATGCCGGGCTCGTGGATCGGCGACCGCCCCGCCCGGATCGCCTCCACCTTCTTGCCGCTGACGTCGATACCGACAACGTGATGACCCTGGCTGGTGATGCAGGCGACAGCGGTGCAGCCGACATAGCCCAGGCCGAAAATCGCTATCTTCACGGTGAGCTTTTCCCTTCGTGGCGAAGAATACGTTCCGCCGTATCGCCGCTTCCGCGCGTAAGCTGCCGCCCGGCAACATTCCGTTACCGCGACGCTATTTTCGCACCGCGCAAAGTCAAGCGCGGCTCCCTCCCGCGCGCCTTCGATCCGATCCGATGGCGAAGCGCCAGCACCGGCCGTTCGACCAGATGATAGGAGGCGATCGCCAGCGCGAACGACACCGCGAGCTGCGGCACGATGTTGACGATGTGCGGCTGGCCTCCGATGATGGTGCGGACGATCTCCGGCGACACGAAATGCCAGACATAGAGCGAATAGCTCAACCGCCCGACGAAGACCAAGGCGCGGGTGTTGAGCAGCCTCTGCACCCATCCCAGCCGCGGCTCGAACAGTGCTCCGGCGATGGCGCCGGCAATCGCGATGCCGATCACGGAATAGCGCCACGTTTCGCGGAACACCGGCTCGCGATAGACCAGGCAGGCGAGGATCGCCGCGATCCACGCGAAAAACCAGGCGGGGCGGGCGACGCGTCGCAGCAGCTCCCGGCCGCCGGGAAACTCGCACAGCGCTGCCAGCGCGACGCCATAGGCGATCGCATCGAAGCGGTATTGGGTGCCGTAGTAGAAGGTTCGCGTCTGGATGAGCGCGGGATGCGCGTGCGCGGTTCCGACGCGTAGCGCGAGACAGGCCACGCAGGCCGCCGCCATCGCCGCCAGCAGCACCTTCGGTCGGCCGCGCGACAGCAGGAACAGGCCCGGGAAGACGAGGTAGAAATGCTCCTCGATCGACAGCGACCAGAAGATCATGAAGGGCATGAACGGCTGCGGATCGTGCCGCAGCAGCTTGGCATCGTAGAGATAGTTGCTGAAATAGAAGAGCGCGGAAAGCGGCTGCGGCCAGTCGATCGGCAGCCGCTTGACGACATAGACGCCCAGCACCAGCGCGGTGAACAGCAGCACGACCGGATAGAGCCGCAGCGCGCGTCGCAGATAGAAACGCGGCAGGTCCACCGATCCGTTCGCCTTGATTTCGCCGAACAGCAACCGGCAGATCAGGAAGCCGCTGATCGTGAAGAAGATCGAGACGCCGAGGCCGCCGGGAAAGATCCTGGTCGAGACGATGTGGGCGAGCAGAACGATCATGATGCTGATCGCGCGGATACCGTCGAGGCTGGGGATGTAGCCCGGCGCGGCGGGCATCCGCTCGGCGGGCAGGAACAGGCCGCGCGCGCTCATCCCCGCTCTCCGGATCGTTCATGAACCGCGATCCGCGTCGTCACGCCCGCGTCGCCGATCGGCCCTGTCCAGGCGAGCCGCGTCGCCGGCCGCCTGTCGCCGAACGCGGGCGAAAGCCAGCCGCCGTCCATCGCATCCTCGCCGGTGCGGATCGCGATCGTGCCGCCGGGTGGCAGCATCAGCGTCGCGAGCGCATCGTCGCCCGACGCGATAATGATCGCCTCGCCGTCGCGCGTCGCGGTGCAGCCCAGCCCGAGCTGCAAGACGAGCTCGCCCGTCCGGTCCTGCGTGCCGGTCAGCCGATCGAGCAGGACGATCGCATCGTTCTCGATGGTCACCGTTCGCTCGTGCCGCACCCCGAAGCGGCCGACATAGCCGTCGTGCGAGGCGCGCACCGAAAATGGTGACCCGGTCACCGCATCACGCCTTGCGACCGCCTTGTGCGACCAGTTGAAGGCCCCCGAGATCAGGCTCTGGTCCGCGCCCTCGACAGTCAGCGTGTTGTGCGCGCGAGTGCCTCGAAACCAGTCCCGCCACGCCCCACCCGAATGGTAGAGATAGGTGCCAGCGTCGGCGAGCACCGGCACGCCATCGAGTGTCAGCCAGACCGCCAGCGCATCGGCATGACCGTGCGCGGCGATGGCGAGATAGCCGAGCGGGGCGTGATCGATCGCCAGGATCGCCGACCGCCCGGCGATCGTCGCGCGGTGGACGGTATAGCCCGCCGTCGCGATTCCACGGGTATGCGGCACGGGCGCAGGGGCGGGAAGAATCGCGTTGCGCAGGTCGCGCACCGTCGGCACCGCCAGATCGCCGCGTCCGAGCAGCCCCGCGATCGCCGAGGCGACCGAACTCGCATAGCGCGTCTCGTGCCGTGCCAGCGTCAGCACGCGGCCCTCGTCATCGTCGCCGATCGCCGCGACATGGCCCTCGTCGTCGGCGAGCGCGTCGACGAACCCCGCGAATGCCGCCAGCCGCCGTTCGGCAGGCTCCGCCAAGCCATGCCCCGCGGCCCGCCCCACGAACGCGCACAGCAGGATCAGCTCGGCGGTGAGCGCGCCATAGGTCGGTGACTGTTCGGCCGGCTCGCCATCCGCGGCAAGCTGCAGCCCCGCCTCGCGCGCCACCGCAGCGCCCGCGACGCCTGCCATGCGCGCGGCACCGGGCAGGAACGGGCACGCCAGCCCGATCAGGAACAGCGCCGCCTCTTCCGACACCAGATGGTTGTTCGCCGACGAGAAGCGCGACGGATAGCGTGCCAGCCAGAAAGCGTGCGCGCGCAGCATCTCGGCGATCCGCGTTCGCGTCGCGTCGGACAGCCGGTCGCCGACCAGCGACGACACGACCAGCAGGGAGATCGCCCGCAACGCCAGCTCGATCCCCGAAGACCAGCCGACCCCGCGGAACGGCGGGTTGCTCGCATGCCAGCTCGCGATCGCGCGCTCGATGAACGCGAGGCTCTCGGCGTCACCGTGCAAGAAAGCGTGCGCCGCGACCGGCTGAAGGAACTGGAGCCGCGAGAACTCCCAGACATATTTCACGTCGCCGATGCCGTGCGCCGTTCGATAGCGGATCGCGAAGCAGTAGGCGTCCGACGGCCAGTGCCGCCCAGTCACCGGATCAAGATGCCAGAGCGGATCGGCGCCTTCCGGCATATCGAACCGCGGCCACTCGCGCCCCAGCGCCGAGAATCGGCCGCCAAGCACATCGCCCGCCGCCGCGGCGATCGTCGCGCGCATCGCCGCGTCCGCGCCCCGCAACGCATCCGCGAAGCCGGGCAGGGCGGGCACGCTGCCGCCATCGCCGCCGGCATGGCGCGCCCAGCCTTCCAGCCGCCCCTTGGCGCGCGTCTTCTTGATCTTCTCGCCGACGCGATGGACGAGTTCCGGCGCGCTCATGCTGCGCAGCCGCGCGATGTACCAGCCCAGCATCATCAGGTCGGCGCCGCGCCGCGCGCGGTCTCGCGCCAGATGGCCTGGAGCCGCGCGGCGTATGGCTGCATCTCCAGCCGCTCGCGATGCGTCGCCTGCGCCGCCGCGCCCAGCCGCCGCCGCAGCGCCGGATCGGCGAGCAGACGGCCCAGCGCCTCCGCCAGTGCGGGCACGTCGCCCGGCGGCACCAGCAGCCCGGTTTCGCCGTCGGTGATGATGTCCTCGGTCGCGCCGACCGGGGTGGTCACCACGGCGAGCCCGTTGGCCATCGCCTCGATCACCGACATCGGCAGGTTCTCGTCGAACGACGCCAGCACGAGGATGTCGGATGCCGCCAGCAGCCGCGCGACCTCGTCCGGTCCCGACCAGCCCGGCATCGCCACCGATCCGTCGAGCCCCAGCGCGGCGATCCGCGCCCTGCTCGCCTCGAGCGCGCCGTCGCCGGCGATGATCGCCGTCCAGCGCCCGTCGCGCGGCAGCATGCCCAGCGCCTCGATGAGCTGCGGCACGCCTTTGCGTTCGCCCACCCGGCCGAGGAACAGGATGCGCACCGTCTCGCTCGGCACATGCGGCAGGCTCGGCGCGCGGGTCGCGTTGGGCAGGATGACGATGCGCGGACCGATCCCGGGCACCTGCCCGGCGACGAAACGCCGCCACACCTCGCCGAGCACCAGCACGCGCGCGGCATGGGCGAACATCGCGTCGATCCGCGCCTTCCGCGCTGGTTTCGCGCCCAGCCAATATTGCCGCATCCGCGAGCCGTGAAGGTGCAGTATGTAAGGAATGCCGAGCGTCCGGCAGAGCCGCGCGAGCAGGATCTTGCGGCTGGTGCTGCCATGGCTCGACAGGTTGACGTGGACGACGTCCACCTTCCCGGCGGCGCGGCGCGCGACGATCCTCGCCATCGCGATCGGCATCCGCACGGCCGAGAAGGCGATGCCGCGCTGACCGCGCGTGACGACGAAGTCGCAGTCGAGGCCGGCGACCGGGCGCGCCGCCAGCTCCTCGCGGACGCCGTCCATGATGCGGTCGATGCCGCCCTTGCCGCCGCGGCCGAGCGGCGTCGCGATCAGCACGTTCATGACGGGTCACCCGGCGCCGCGTCGCGCAGATATTGCGCGGCGTCGATGCCCGATCGCTTCACCACCGCCGGCACGCCGGCGACGCGGCTGCCCGGCGGCACATCGTTCAGCACGACGGCGTTGGCGGCGATCACCGAACCCCGCCCGATCCGGATCGGGCCGATCAGCTTGGCGCCCGCATGCAGAATGCAGCCGGGCTCGACATGCGGCGCGCCGATGTCCGGCGCGCGGCCGCCGAGCACGACATGCACGCCGATCTCGCAGCGCTCCTCGATCACGGACAGCGGGTTGATGACCACGCCGAGCCCGCTGTGGTGGAAGAAGACGCTCGGCGCGATCGTCGCTCGCCCGGGCACCGATGCGCCAAAGCCGAGCCGGACGAGCCCCTCGATCAGCCGGGCGCCACGCCGCCAGCCGCGGCGATGCAGCCGCCCGGAGAGCTGCACCATCCGCCCGATCGTCTGCTTCGCTCGCTCGCCGCTCATTGCGCCTGTTGGAGCATGGCCGGCGTGACGTACGTCACCGGCTTGATCCGCTTGGCGCGCGTCGTGCCGCCGCGTTGATGCTGCGCCACCAGCAGCGCCGCCCAGACCAGCGCGGCCCACAGCATGCCGATGTCGCCGGTGAACGGCGCCGACGCGATCGAACTCGACAGCAGCGTCAGACCCGCGACCAGGCCGAACGCGATTGCCGGCGTGAGCTTCTTGCGCCCGTAGCTGACGAACAGCGCGAGCGGCACCAGGACCAGCCCGAGATAGACCAGCGCGCCGAACACGCCGCTTTCCGCGAGCACCTTCGGCCACCATGTATCCATGAGATAGACCGGGTATTTCGGCGACGTGCCATAGATCGATTGGAAGCCATAGTCGTAATAGAGCGGGCTGTAGAAGGTATGGCGGGTCGGCTGGCTGGCGAAAGTGCCCGCGCCGCTGCCGAACGGAAAATACCGTCGCGCGATTTCGGAGGATGCCCAGTAGAGCCTGCTCCGCACCGACGATTCACTCCCATAGAGCTCGATGCGGCTCGATACGAGATCGCCGGCCGCCAGCCAGAAGATGCCGAGAAACAGCGGGATCGCGACGGTGACCGCGGCAAGCTGGAGCGCGCGCAGGAGACCGCCGCCCGAACGTGCCTCCTCCGTGGCGCGGCGGCTGATAACGAGGGCGGCGATGATCGGCGCGACGAGCTCCTTCGCCGAGTCCGCCATCAGCAGAGCGCCGGTGAGCACCAGCGCGGCAAGCAGATAGCGCTGCCGCAATTCGCGGATGTAGAGCGCGATGCCGGCCGCGATGCCGACGGCGCACATCGAAGCGGTCTCGACCTTCTGCGAAAACGGTCCGACCGGAACATAGCCGAAGATGGCGCTTTTCCGAAGCGGCACGCCGCCCAGCGCAAAGCCGTTGGAGAACACATCGCGCACGAACAGCGGAACCATCAGCAATCCGAACAGCAGCAGCGCCTTGAGCACGGCCGCGAATCTGGCTTCCGGGTCGGGGTTCTTGCCGCGCATGAGGGCATAGACGATCAGCAGGTAGAGCAGGAACGGCTTGGTATCGAGCACGGTCGCGACAATGACCGAGTTGAGCGGCACGAGGTGCCGCAGCAGGAGCATGATCGCCGAACAGAACGACAGGATCGCGAAATAGCCGGCGCCGAGCAACAGGATGACGCCGCGTCTCCGGAGCTCGATGCCCATGCCGAACACGGCCAGCACCGAGGTCAGCACGATATAGGCTTCATCGAAATTGTTCGATTCACCCGAGGTCTTGGCGAACAGGCCACCGATGCAGATCGCGATGACATATCCGAGCACCAGCACGATCGCGAGCAGCGAGCCCCGCGCGGACGAGCGCGGCGCCGCCTGATCGATCGCGCCGGCGACGGGAATTGCCGTGGTGTCGCTCATCTTGGCGCCGATGTTTCCAGGAAGTTCATCCGCGCGAGCGCGGACGCAGCCGAATGGTCCCGACCCATGATGATCCCCACAAACGCAGTTCAGCCGCGCACCGCCGCCCCGTCACAGGACTAGCGCGAGATGACGGGCACGCAAGCACGCTGGTCATGCTATTTAGCGGCATATGTTTCATGAACCGTAATGATACGCGCCACCGACGATCGTTAACGCGGCGCCCGCCGCGTGCCCGTCAGACCAACGTCCGCCGCGGGGCGTGGCCGAAGGCGTCGATGATCGCGGAGAAGATCGGCTTCGGCTGCAGGTCGGTTCCGAACGGCAGCGCCCGGCGCGCGCTGATCCCCGGCACGCTGATCTTCGGCGCGCGAGCGGGCGCATGCTCCACGAGCCCCCAGGTGAGCACCGCGGCGACCTGTTCGCGCTCGAGCGCTACCGACAGCAGCCGCCGATAGGTCGCGGCGGTGGCGAGATCCCGGACATCCATCCGCACCGCGGGGCCGACATCGCTGACATCGAGTTCGGTGATGATGATCCGCAGCCCGCGCGCCGCGATCTGATCGAGGAAGGCGCCATATTGCCCGGGATCGGACAAGGCGCCGACGCCGACGTGCGACTGCAGGCCGACGGCATCGATCGGGACACCCCGGCTCGTCAACCCGTCGAGCAGCCGCAGCAGCGCCGCGCGCCGCGCATCGGCGACCGCGCCGGCGCCTTCCATGCCGAAATCGTTGTAGACGAGCAGCGCATGCGGGGCGGCGATGCGCGCGCGCCGGAACGCCGTGTCGATGAAGTCCGGGCCGAGCGCCGTCAGCATCGGCTCGAGCCGCAATCCGTCCGGACGGCCATCCTTGGGCTCGATCGCCTCGTTGACGACGTTCCACGACCACACGCTGTCGCCGTATTTCGCGCAGGTGTCGGTGATCCGCCTGGCAAGCGCCGCATCCATCTCGGCCGGTGGCATCGTCCTCACCCAGGCGGGCGTGTGATGCCACCACAGCAGATGCCCGCCGCTAATCAGCAGGTTTGACCGCGCGATGAGATCGAGCGTCGGCTGCACGCGCGCGAAGCTCGCCGCGCCGGGCGTCGGCTCGGTCATCGCCCAGTTGAGATTCGGTGCGCACAGCTCGCACTGGCGCGCGAACAGATCCTCGAACGGCCGACCATAGGTCGCGATCTCATTGTCGATGTCGCTGCCGTAGCGCAGGCCCCGCGCGCGCGCCGCCGCCTTGAGGCTTGGCGGCGTCGCCGCGCTGGTCGAACCCGGCGAGAGGCCGGCGGCCAGCGCCAGCGTGGCCATCGCCTCGAGCGCGCCACGGCGCGTCAAGCCTGTCCGCGGGCCGGGCGCCGGGTCGGTCATTCCGCGCGCCCGTCCCTGCCGGGCATCCGGAGCTCGGCTGTCTCCGCAAGGCTCATGCTCACTCCCCTGCCCGCGACAATGCCCTGCCCGGGCGTCCCGGCATGGGAACGTCGCAATCTAACCCGACGGCACCACTCTTCGCAACCGTTCCCGGGCATGCTTCGCTACTGGCCGCGGCTGAGCGAGTCCAGATGCTGGTCGAAGCGATCGCGCGGGTCGAGCGGCGTCGGCAGGACCACCCGATCGCTGCCGCCGCCCAGGCGGGTGGGCACGCGCGTCGTCGTCCTGCCGCCGAGACGCCCGTTGAACCGGCTGTTGGAGGCCGGGGCGGCGGCGGGCGCATAGGAGGTGACCGGCGGGGTCGCGGCCGCCGCCACAAGGCCGGCTGCCAACATAAGGATCATGGCGCGTTCTCCGTCGACGGCGAGCGGCTGCATGCCATGTCTGGCGGCCAAGCTCAACGCTCCGCGCCGCGGGCTTCCGGCCCGCGGCGGGACGGGCGGAACCGCCCGCGCCGCGCTCAGGCCCCGATGTCGCCGGCCGCCGGCGGGCGCCCGAGGAAGGGATCCATGATCTGCACGACGGCGCCGTTCGTCGTCGCGGTGCCGTCGATGGTGAAGAGCATCCGCATCCGCAGGCTCGCCGTCCCGGCGGGGACGACGAACGGATCGGTCTTGAGCACGCCTGTATAGCCGATGTTCGGCATGGTCCCGGTGCTCTCGAAGCACCACGCGCTGAACAGCGTCGCGGCACTGCCGTCGAGGGCGGAAATCTGCAGCTCGGGGACGCGCAGCCCCGTCGCCGAAACCACGTTCACGCCGAGCGAACCGACGATCGTCTCGCCGGCCGTGAAGGCGGTGATGCTCTGCTCGGCACGGAACTGCTCGTTGGCGCCGCCGCCGGTGGTCGGCACCGCGAAGACGTACTGCTGCGCGGTGCCCGGATAGCCATCGGCGCGGGCGACCTGGCTGCCGGCCGCCGTCGCGACGGTTCCGGCCGATCGGGTCAGCACAAAGCCGGTCGGATAGCCGCCGCTGGTGGCGCCGCCGCCGGCATAGGCGGTGGTGGCGTTGAGGTTCTGGTTGGCGAGCCGGTTGCCATAGGGGTTGGCGACGGCATCATAGGCGCCGGCGAAGTTCATGCAGCGCACGTCCGGCGCATAGCCGAAGCCGAGGCTCTGGAAAGCCTTCCACAGCGCGAGCCCGAGATAATAGGCGCCCCAGCCGTCGGAGGGATGCAGGCTGTCGGTGCGGACCGCGACCGCGAGCGGCTGCCATGCCGTGCTGGCGGCATCCGCCCAGCCCGGCGTGGTGTCGGCATAGGCGACGCCCGGCAGCATCCTCGCCGCCGCCTGCCGCCAGGCGTTCACCCTGGCGATCCACTGCCGGCGTCGGAGCGCGGTCGCGGTGTCGGGGCTGTCCGTCCAGCCGCCGCGCGGAGCGATGCCGACGAGCACCACCCTGACGCCTCGCGCCTGCGCAAGCTTTAGGAACGCCTTGTCGTTGGCGATGGTGTCGTCGGCGCCTTTCGCGAGCTGCCAGTCGTTGGTGCCCGGCTGCCAGATCGCGATCCCCGGGCTGGTCGCGTCGAGCACCGCGGCGGCGCCGCCATAGGCGGTGTTGAGCGCGGCCGTGCTCGTCTGCCCGCCCACCGCGCGCATCTGGCCCGCATAGCCATAGTCGAGCTGGCCGCCGCTCAGGAACTGGAGCCAGCCCATCGCCGACGACGAGCGGATCGTGGTGGTGGTCGCGCTCACGGTATAGCCATAGGTGTCGAGGAAGCTGTCGCCGATCACGACGACCCGCCGGCTGTTGCGCCAGAGCGCGCGCCGCGTCTGCAACGCCAGCGCGCGGGCGGAGACGTCCGCCGCGCTCATTGCTGCACCCGATAGGCGAGCGTGCCGGACGTGAGCGCCACCGCCAGCCAGTAGGTCACGCCGGCGACGCTTTCCTCGCCGATCGGCTCCTGCGCGCCTGCCGAGAAGCTCGCCCAGGCCTGCCCGCCCAGCGTCAGCGGAAGCTTCGTCGTGCCGCCATCGATCGAACGGAGCACCTGCGCGGTGCCGGCCCAGGTGCCCGAAAGCGAAATCCAGATGGTGCGCCCGAGATCGGGCGCGAAAGGACCGAAACTGCCGGAGACAGACGTCGCCCCGGCGAGCGCGGTCGAGCCCGCGGCCGCCGTCACCGGCGTGATCGGCAACGGATTGTCGGCATCGACGCGCACCGCGGTGCCGTCGCGGCGGGCGAAGGCCGTGGCGTGCTCGGGCACGAACCGGCTCGGTGCGAGCACCTGGAGATTGCTTGTATCGGTCATGACATCCTTCCCACGGCACGCGGCAACGCCGCGCCGGCCCAGGCGTGTCTAACCTATACAGCAAGGTGTAGGAAAGTTGTTTTTACCTATCTGGTTATCTGCGCGGCATATCGATCCGGCTGGCCGTGCGCCGGAAGCCACTCGCCGTCGCGCCCGTCCTTCATCATCGGCGCTCCGCAGAACTGGCATTCCGAGGTGTAGCTGTCGCCGATCTTGCGAACCCGCCGGCGGGATCGCCGGTGCGGCCGGAAGCGACAGTGCAGCGGCGCCAGATAGCGCAGCCAGACGTCGCGAAGCCGGAACTGGAAGATGCCCTTCAGCACCGCGATGGCGAGGATGGCGCCGAGCAGGATCAACATCCGGATCAAGACCATGCTCCAGCGCCAAGTCGGCATGACCGGGGAGGCCCTGCCCGCGCCCGGTTTCTAGGGCAACGCCTCACGCTCCGCAACCGCCGGGCCCGGGCCTGTTGTCCCCCGGCGAGCCGTGCGCCCGGCCGCCGGCGCACGGCGCTTGCGGAGGCTTGCCGACGCTGCCAAGCCGGGCTGCTGACGAATATCGACCGGCGGGAGCGACGATGCGGATTGCGATGATCGGGACGGGGTATGTCGGGCTGGTGTCCGGTGCCTGCTTCTCGGATTTCGGGCATGAGGTGGTCTGCGTCGACAAGAACGCGCGGAAGGTCGATGCCCTGCGCGCCGGGAAGATGCCGATCTACGAGCCGGGCCTTGACGATCTCGTCGCGCGCAACGTCGCGGCGGGCCGCCTCGCCTTCGCCATCGACACCGCCGAAAGCGTGGCGGGCGCCGAAGCGGTGTTCATCGCGGTCGGCACGCCATCCCGGCGCGGCGACGGTCATGCCGATCTCTCCTATGTGTTCGCGGCCGCGCGGGAGATCGCCGAGGCCGTCGGCGACGGCACGGTGATCGTCACCAAGTCGACGGTCCCGGTCGGCACCGGCGACGAGGTCGAGCGGATCGTCGGCGAGGTCGCGCCCGGGCGGGACATCCGCGTCGCCTCGAACCCGGAGTTCCTGCGCGAGGGCGCCGCGATCGGCGATTTCAAGCGGCCCGACCGCGTCGTCGTCGGCGCTGACGACGAAGCCGCGCGCGAGGTGCTGCGGCGCGTCTACCGGCCGCTCTCACTCAACCAGGCGTCGCCGATCCTCTTCACCGGCCGCCGCACCGCCGAGCTCATCAAATATGCCGCCAACGCCTTCCTGGCCACCAAGATCACCTTCATCAACGAGATCGCGGACCTCTGCGAGGCGGCCGGCGCCGACGTGCAGGAGGTCTCCAGGGGCATCGGGCTCGACAAGCGCATCGGCGCCAAGTTCCTCCATGCCGGCCCGGGCTATGGCGGCTCCTGCTTCCCCAAGGACACGCTGGCGCTGCTCAAGACGGCGGACGATTTCGAATCGCCGCTCCGGATCGTCGAGGCGGTCGTCGCCGCCAACGACGCCCGCAAGCGCGCGATGGGCCGCAAGATCATCAAGGCGATGGGTGGCGACGCGCATGGCAAGCGGGTCGCCGTGCTCGGCCTCACCTTCAAGCCCAACACCGACGACATGCGCGATTCGCCCGCGATCGCGGTGATCCAGGCGTTGCAGGACGCCGGAGCGAGCGTCTGCGCCTATGACCCGGAGGGGCATGAACAGGCCCGGGCGGTGCTCCCCGGCATCGAATTCGCGAGCGGGCCCTATGCGGCGGCCGAGGGCGCGGACGCGCTGGCGATCGTCACTGAATGGGATGCGTTCCGCGCGCTCGATCTCCGGCGCCTCGCCGGGCTGCTCAACGAACCTGTCCTGGTCGATCTGCGCAACGTCTACCACCGCGCCGAGGCGGAAGCCGCCGGCCTGCGCTACTTCGGTATCGGCAAGGGCGAGGGATCCTGATCGACCGAGCTAGAGCGGCCGCTCTAGATTATTGATTTGTCGCGTTTTCCGAGCCAGCAGGTGATTCCACCTGCTCC
Organism: uncultured Sphingomonadaceae bacterium; assembly: GCA_964245925.1. Lineage (GTDB taxonomy): Bacteria > Pseudomonadota > Alphaproteobacteria > Sphingomonadales > Sphingomonadaceae > Solisphingomonas. The sequence continues at coordinate 7,861 of CAXTPE010000011.1, read as the reverse complement.
GAAAACGCGCTAGGATGGCGAGTGCCGTCGGCGCCGCTCCGGTCAGACGCCGGCATAGCCGCGATACCAGTCCACCCACAGCGGGATGCCGCGCTCCAGCAGCGTCGTCGGCGCGAAGCCGAGATCGCGCCGGATCGCGCTGATGTCGGCGAAGGTGGCGGGCACGTCGCCGGGCTGCATCGGCTGATGGTCGACGATCGCCGCGCGACCGCATGCCTGCTCGATCAGCGCGATCAGCCGGTCGACGCGCTCGGGCCGGTTATTGCCGATGTTGTAGAGCCGGTGCGGCGAGCGGCTGCCGCCCGCCTTCGCGGCGCCATCGTCGGCCGGCGGATGATCGAGCGCCGCAAGCACGCCGTCGATGATGTCGTCGATATAGGTGAAGTCGCGCAGCAGCTCGCCGTTGCCGAACACCGGGATCGGCTCGCCCGCGAGGATCTTGCGCGTGAACAGCCATACCGCCATGTCCGGCCGCCCCCACGGCCCGTAGACCGTGAAGAAGCGCAGGCCGGTCTGGGGCAGGCGATAGAGATGCGCATAGGTCTCGCTCATCAGCTCGTCGGCACGCTTGGTGGCCGCGTAGAGCGAGATCGGGAAATCGACGCGGTCCTCGACGCGGAACGGCAGCGCGGCGTCGGCGCCATAGACCGACGAGGACGAGGCATAGACGAAGTGACGCGACCGGTGCGCGCGTGCCACCTCCAGCAGGTTGAGATGGCCGACGACGTTGGACTGGACATAGGCGCGCGGATTGACGAGCGAATAGCGGACCCCCGCCTGCGCGCCGAGATGCACGATCCGGTCGATCGTCTCGCCCGCCAGCGCGCGGTCAAGCGCCTCATGGTCGGCGAAATCGAGCTCGACGAAGCGATAGCGTTCGTCGGCGCCCGGCTGCGCCGCCAGCGCCGCCATGCGATCCCGCTTGAGCTCTACCTGATAATAGTCGGTCAGGGCGTCGATGCCGATCACGCGGTCGCCCCGCGCTATCAGCCTCGCACAGAGCTGATAGCCGATAAAGCCCGCCGCACCCGTCACCAGCACCGTCATGCCAAGCCCCACCGCTTCGTGCGGTGCCGCAATAGCGGCGGTTGCGGCGGGGGCAATGGTGGTCGAGGTGCTTGCCGATGTGGCGTCGGACAACACCTGATGGTGTCGACCGCCTTCGGATCATTCTCGCGAGCGCGAATGCCGCTTCATATCAACGGAGGAAGCCGGATCCCCGCCTCCGCGGGGATGACATCGGCGGTAAGGATTTTTAGCCGATGTGGATCGCTACGCCGATCATTGCCCAAAGCGCCAGCGACAGCGGCACCCCATAAAACAGCCCGAGCATCGCATTCGGCGACTTCGGCGTTGCAACCGCCGCTTCTGGCCGCGCCGGCAGCATCATCGTGCGGCGGCGGTTGATCCGATGCATCGGTCGTGCCGGAACGGACGCGCGATGGACATGACGGGTGATGGAGGGGCTCATCATCATCTCTCTCCCGCCATCGCCGAGCGGCCCGGCTTGTTGACGTCGATATGCTTAACGTCGCTTCTTCCGCAGGGTTCCGGTCATGCCGAAACCCGGCGAATGGCGAGCTTATATGACGGGATCGTCACGCGCACAATCAAACGCGCGTCCGCTGGCCGGCCGGAGCCTGGACTGCCACATCACCCACGGATCAGATGTTCGCCCGCTGCGCGAGCCCGCGCTCCCAGGCCAGCGCATGGCCGACGATCGTGGCGAGATCGTCATGCGCCGGCGTCCAGCCGAACCGCGCGACGATCGCCGCATTGGCGGAGATGAGCGCATCGGGATCGCCGGCGCGGCGCGGCTCCATCCGCCGCGCGATCTTCACGCCCGAGACGCGCTCGGTGGTGTCGAGCACGTCGAGCACCGAGAAGCCGCGCCCATAGCCGCAGTTGAGGATATGGCTCTCGCGCGGGCCGGCGATCAGCGCCTCGAGCGCCAGCAGGTGCGCGGCGGCGAGATCGCTGACGTGGATATAGTCGCGAACGCCCGTGCCGTCGGGCGTCGCATAGTCGGTGCCGAAGATGCTGACGCCGTCGCGCTTGCCGGTAACCGCCTCGACCGCGACCTTGATGAGATGGGTCGCGCCCGCCGTCGACTGGCCCGAGCGCCCGGCCGGGTCGGCGCCGGCGACGTTGAAGTAGCGCAGCGCGCAATAGTTGAGCGGGTGCGCGGCGGCGACGTCCTTCAGCATGATCTCGGTCATCAGCTTGGACGTGCCATAGGGATTGATCGGCCGCGTCGGCGTCGTCTCGCGCACCGGGCTCTCGTCGGGGACGCCATAGGTCGCCGCCGTCGAGGAGAAGATGACATGCTTCACCCCGCCCGCCACCGCGCTCTCGATCAGGCTGCGGCTGGCGGCGGTGTTGTTGCGATAATATTTGAGCGGATCGGCGACTGATTCCGGCACCACCACCGATCCCGCGAAATGCATGATCGCGCCGATGCCGTGCGCCGCGATGATGCCTGCGACCAGCGCCGCGTCGGCGACATCGCCCTCGACGAACGCCGCGCGCGGATCGACCGCCCAGCGGAAGCCGGTGACGAGATTGTCGATCACCACCACCGGCCAGCCCGCATCCGCGAGTGCCAGCACCGCGTGGCTGCCGATATAGCCCGCCCCGCCCGTCACCAGCACCGGCAGCCTGCTCATCGCCTTCTCCCTCGATTCCATGTCGCCGCCCTAGCGCGCGATCGTGCCCGCGGGGTTAACGCAGTCCCGCGGCGTCGGGAGCCGCCGGCCCGGGCCATTCCGAGGCGTCCGGCTCGTAGGTGAGCAGCAGCGTGTCGCGTCTCCGGCTCGCCCGGCGCCAGCGCACATTGCCATGCTTGTAGAGGGTCGTGCCGCAATGCCGGCAGACGCTGCGGAAATTATAGCCGTCCCACCGCACCGCGCGACCGAGCCGCTCGTGGAAGCCGAACAGGCAGGCAATCCGCAAAGTCACCATCCGCCTCGGCCTGTCGAGCCCCGCGACGCGCGGTCCCGGCGTTCTGGACGAACATGGCCGGCGCTTGCAAGCGCCGGCCGGCGCAATCGACATCGGCCGGATCATCGGCCAGAGCGGCGCCGGCAACCCGCTGGAGCAACCGCGATGATCGACCTGCACTACTGGCCGACCCCCAATGGCCACAAGATCACGATCTTCCTCGAGGAGACCGGCATCGACTACCGCATCCTGCCGGTCAACATCGGCAAGGGCGAGCAGTTCGATCCCGCCTTCCTCCGGATAGCGCCCAACAACCGCATGCCCGCGATCGTCGACACCGCGCCCGCGGACGGCGGCGAGCCGATCGCGCTGTTCGAATCGGGCGCGATCCTGCTCTATCTCGCCGAGAAGAGCGGGCGGCTGATCCCGGCCGACGTGCGCGGGCGCGCCGAGGTGCTGCAATGGCTGTTCTGGCAGATGGGCGGGCTCGGGCCGATGGCGGGGCAGAACCATCATTTCCGCAACTACGCGCCCGAGCACCTGCCCTATGCGGTCGATCGCTACGTGAAGGAGACCAACCGGCTCTACGGCGTGCTCGACCGGCGCCTCGCCGGCCGCGGCTTCGTCGCCGGCGAGGACTATTCCATCGCCGACATCGCGATCTACCCCTGGGTCGTGCCCTACGAAGCGCAGGGCCAGGCGATCGCGGACTTCCCCCATGTGGCGCGCTGGCTGGAGGCGATCGCCGCGCGGCCCGCGACGGTGCGCGCCTATGCGATCGGCAAGGAGGTCAACCCCCATCCGCCCGGCATCCGCACCGAGGAAGAGCGCCGTATCCTCTTCGGCCAGACCGCCGCGACCGGCGGAGCATGATGAGCCGCCGTTCGTCCCGAGCGCGGTCAGCGCCCGCAAGGCAGGCGAAGGGGGCGGCACCAGGCGGCGTGGTTCGACCGCGCTCGACGCGAACGGATGGCGTCAAGCTCGCGTCATCAGCATCGAGAAGCTGAGCCGGCCGGGCCGAACGCTCAGGCCACGCGCAGCAGCGCGCCGCCAAGCGTCGCATAGCGCGCGAACAGCGCGTCGAAATGCGTCGCCATCGTCGGTGCGTCGGCCGCCGCCGCCAGCGCTGCGGATCGCAGCGCGCGCTGGTCCCGCGCCAGCAGCCGCAGGATCGCGTCCGATGCCGCCTGGGCATCCCCCGCGCGATAGGTTTCGCCGCGGTCGGGCGCGGCCAGCGCCGCCGCGCCGCCCGCGTCGGGCACGATCAGCGGCACGCCCGAGGCGATCGCCTCCGCCGCCACCATCCCGAACGTCTCGGTCTCGCAGCCGTGGACGAGCGCGTCGGCGCTCGCGAGCAGCGTCGCGAGCGCGGGCCGATCGCCGACCGGGGCCAGCAGTTGCACATGCGGGTTGCCGCCCGCCTGCCGGACGAGCCTGACGCGATCGCGCCCGTCGCCGACCAGCACCAGCCCCACCGAGCGGCGCATCCCCGCCAGCCGGGCCGCGTCGATCACCGCCGGCCAGCGCTTCTCGGGCGCGTGCCGGCCGATCCCGACGAGCAGCGCGGCGTCGGCGCCGAGCCCGCAGCGCGCGAGCAGCGCGGCGCGCAGCGCGGGATCGCGGCGGTCCGGCGAGAAGAGGCCGGGATCGACGCCCAGCGGCAGCGTCGCGATCCCCGCCGCCCCGCCGACCCCGCCCGCCGCCAGCCGCGCCGACAGCGCGGCATGGGGCGCCACGACGAGATCGAAGCCGGCCGACGCGCGGCGCAGGTGGTTCCAGAACCAGCCGAAATGCCGGTCGATCGTCTCGCGGCTCGCGACCCGCCCGAACCAGCGATAGGCATAGCTCGCCAGCGGGTCGGCGTGCATCACCAGCGCGCGCGGCGCCGGCCCCCGCCACGCCGCCACGATCGAGGCCGTCCGCCACGGCGACGACGCCTCGACGATGTCGGGCGCGATGCCGTCGAGCAGCGCGTGGATCGGCGCGTCCCTGGCGAAATAGCGATAGCGCCGGTCGAGCGGGAGCTGCGGCGAGGCGACATGGACGATCCGCCCGCCGCGCCGCCGCTCGACGCGATCCTCCGCGCCGGGCACGATCAGGACCAGTTCGTGGCCGTGGGACGCGGCATAGGCGAGCTTCTGCTCGGCATAGGTCCGCACCCCGCCGCCGTGCGGCGCGAAGAAGGCGCAGACGTCCGCTACTCTCATGCGCGCTGCTGGCTCCGCTCCAGCAGGTCTGCGGTCGCGAGCAGCCCGCCGGTCACGACATGCGCGCAGGTGACGAGCGCCGCCACCAGCGCCAGCAGCGCCGCGACATGCGGCTGCGCGCCGAGCAGCGCCGCGGCGCAGGCGGCGAAGACGAGATCCTTGCTGGGAACGAACGGCAGCCGCGTGACGATGAGCTGCAGCGCCGCCAGCAGCAGCCACAGCGCCAGCGGCTCGCCCGGCAGCGCCGCATGCCACAGCACGCCCGACAGCAGCATCATCGCGACGATCCGGACGACATGGATGGCGAGGATGCGGCGCAGGTCCGCCGCCGGCAGCGAGAAGATGTGCCGGCCCGCCAGCAGCAGCGCCGCCGAGATGCCGAGCAGCAGCCCGAGCGATGCCGCGACGCTGCCCGGCACATGGCCGAGCCCCAGCATCGCGCGGAACGGCCACGCCAGGCACAGCATTGCCAGCGTCACGACATTGCCCGCGAGCGCGGAGAGGATGCTGACGTCCTTGATCGCGCCGAACGGCGACGCCGTCAGGTCCGCGCGCCGCCGCGCCCAGGCGTAGAAGGAGAGCTCGCCCGAATAGCCGAGCAGCAGCTCGTTGCTCACCAGCTTGCGCAGCAGAGCGGCGAGCCCCGCCGCCGGCAGCTTCCAGAGCGACCGGAAGATCGCCCATTCCGACACCGGCAGCGCCAGATAATAGCCGGCGAGCGCGAGCCAGAACAGCGGCGCCGGCGGCAGCGCCGCGCGGATGCCGGCCAGCCCGAGATGGTCGAGCCGCGCCAGCGTCGCCGCCAGCAGCGCCGCCGAGAGCGCGATCGACAGCCAGCGCTGCCAGCTCGCCGCGCGGATCGCCAGCGCCGGCATCGCCGGCAGGCCGATCGCCTCGTCAGCGCCGGCGCGCGCGCCCATCACCCTGTCCATGCACTCTACCATCCGGCGCCGGCCGGGACCGGGCATCGCCGCCTCTTGGTGGGAGCGCCCGACCGGCGCAACTCCAAGCCGATGCGTGACAAATCTTTCATCCGCGCGACAGCGGACTTTCGGCGGCGCGATATTGCGTTGCGTCGGGCAGGCGACCGGAGCAAAGCGCGCGCGCAGGCGAACGGGGCGGCACATGGATCAGGCGACAGGCCTCGACCCCGCGCCGGCCGCGCCCGGCGCCGGGCACGACACCCACGACGAAGGGCCCGAGCATCACGGCCCGCTGCTGCCGCTGGTGATCGGCGCGATCGGCGTGGTGTTCGGCGACATCGGCACCAGCCCGCTCTACGCCTTCCGCGAGGCGCTCGGCCAGTCCGCCGCCGACGGGATCGACCGCAGCGAGATCTTCGGCGTGCTGAGCCTCGCGCTCTGGGCGCTGCTGCTCATCGTCACCGTCAAATACGTCCTGTTCCTGATGCGCGCCGACAATCACGGCGAGGGCGGCGTGCTTTCCCTCATGGCGATCGTGCGCCGCGCCACGCCCGGCCGCTCGATGCTGGTGCTCGTGCTCGGCGCGACCGGCGCCGCGCTGTTCTACGGCGATGCGATCATCACGCCCGCGCTCTCGGTGCTCTCGGCGGTCGAGGGCCTCGCCACCGTGCCGGGGCTCGAGCATGCCATCCCGCCGCATCTCACGCTCGGCCTCACCACCGCGCTGCTGATCGCGCTGTTCCTCGTCCAGGCGCGCGGCACGGCGCGGGTGGCGAGCCTGTTCGGGCCGATCTGCATCCTCTGGTTCGTCACGATCGCCGTGCTCGGCCTCGTCCACCTGCTCGACGCGCCCGCGATCCTGCTGGCGGTGAGCCCCGGCTACGCGATCGCCTTCCTCGCCACCCACGGCACCACCGGCCTCTATGTGCTCGGCGCGGTGTTCCTCACCGTCACCGGCGCCGAGGCGCTCACCGCCGACATGGGCCATTTCGGCCTGCGCCCGATCCGCATCGGCTGGTTCGCGCTGGTCTATCCGGCGCTGGTGCTGAACTACATGGGGCAAGGCGCCTTCGCGCTCGCCCGCCTCGCCGATGCCGAGCGCGCGCATGTCCTGCTCCACACGATGGACTGGTTCTTCCTGATGGCGCCGGGGGCGATGCGCGGGCCGCTCGTGATCCTGGCCGGGCTCGCCACCATCATCGCCAGCCAGGCGGTCATCACCGGCGCCTATTCGCTCACCCAGCAGGCGATCGCGCTCGGGCTGCTGCCGCGGCTCGAGATGCGGCAGACCTCGGCGCGGTTCGCGGGGCAGATCTACATGCCGATCGTCAACTGGATGCTGCTCACCGGCGTGCTGATGCTGGTCTTCGGCTTCCGCTCCAGCTCGGCGATGGCGGCGGCCTATGGCATCGCCGTCACCGGCACGATGGTCATCACGACCTGCCTCGCCTTTCTGGTCGTGCGCCGCGTCTGGCACTGGAGCCTCGCGGTCGCGGTGCTGTTCATCGCGCCGCTGCTGGCGATCGATCTCGTGTTCTTCGGCGCCAACATCCTGCGCGTCGTCGAGGGCGGCTGGGTGCCGCTCACGGTCGCGGGATTTGCCGGGCTGTGCATCGCCACCTGGGTGCGCGGCAAGCGCGTCGTGACCGAGCGTACCCGCGCGCAGGCGATCCCGCTGACGATGCTCGCACCGGCGATCTCGGCGCGTCCGCCGCGCCGCGTCGAGGGCACCGCCATCTTCCTCGCGACCGACCCGGATTATGCGCCGAGCGCGCTGCTCCACAATCTCAA
>CAXTPE010000010.1:0-30466 GCA_964245925.1 uncultured Sphingomonadaceae bacterium | reverse complement strand
CCCGTGGCTGATCGTGCTGATCATCAGCATCCCCACCTTCATGGAGGTGCTCGATACCGCCATCGCCAACGTCGCGCTCAGCTACATCGCCGGCGGCCTCTCGATCTCGAACGACGAGGCGACCTGGGTCATCACCAGCTATCTCGTCGCCAACGCGATCATCATCCCGCTGTCCGGCTGGCTCTCCGACACGATCGGCCGCAAGCGCTATTTCATCCTCTCGATCGTGCTGTTCACCGCCTCCTCCTTCCTGTGCGGTATCGCGCCCAATCTCGGCGTGCTGGTGCTCGCGCGGCTGCTCCAGGGCGTCGGCGGCGGCGGCCTCGCGCCATCGATGCAATCGATGCTGGCAGATACCTTCCCGCCCGAGAAGCGCGGCGCGGCGTTCGGCGCGTTCGGGTTCGTGACCGTCTGCGGGCCGGTGTTCGGTCCGTCGATCGGCGGCTGGATCACCGACAACATCAGCTGGCACTGGGTGTTCCTCATCAACGTGCCGATCGGCATCCTCTCGGTGATCCTCGTGCAGATCTTCGTCGATGAGCCCAAGGCGCTGGCGACGCGGCGCGCCAAGCAGATCAGACAGGGGCTGCGGGTCGATCTGTGGGGCTTCCTGTTCGTCGCGCTCGCGCTCGGCTGCCTCGAGGTGACGCTCGACCGCGGCCAGCGCGACGACTGGTTCTCCAGCCCGCTCATCACGGTGATGGCGGTGATCTCGGCGATCGGCTTCGTGGGACTGATCTTCCGCGAGCTCACCACCGCCAATCCGGTGGTGGACCTGCGCCTGCTCGCGACGCGCAATTTCGCGATCTGCTTCCTCATCATGACGACGGGCGGCACGATCATCTTCGGATCGACCCAGCTCATCCCGCAGCTCCTCCAGGAGGTGATGGGCTATACCGCCACCGACGCGGGCCTCGCGATCACGCTCGGCGGGATCGCGACGGTCGTGATGATGCCGCTGGTCGGCGCGCTCACCGACAAGGTGGACGTGCGCCTGCTGCTGGGCGCGGCGATGGTGATCGAGGCGCTGGCGCTCTTCAACCTGGCGCATCTCAATTCGCAGATCAGCTTCGAGGCGGCGGCGCGGGCGCGGCTCTATCAGTCGATCGGGCTGCCGCTGCTGTTCGTGCCGATCATCGCGGCATCCTATGTGGGCCTCAAGCCCAGCCAGACCAGCCAGGCCTCGGCGTTGCTCAACGTCGCGCGCAACCTCGGCGGCACGCTCGGCATATCGACCGCGCAGACCATGCTCGAGCGCCAGCAGCAGGTCCACCAGTCGCAGCTCGTCGAGGGGCTGAACGGGCTCAATCCGAACTACACCGCCTGGATGAACGATGCCAACGCCGCGCTCGGCGGCGCCACCGGGAGCGGCGGGCAGGCGCCGCTCGCGGTGCTCTATCAGCAGGCCCAGCAGCAGGCGACGATCCTCTCCTTCGTGGACGTGTTCCAGATCCTCGCGATCTTCGTGGTCTTCGTCGCGCCCACCGTGCTCCTGCTGAAGAAGCCCAAGGGCGGCGCGCCCGCGGCGGGCGGGCATTGATGCGCCGCGCGTCCGCCGCCGCCGCGCTGGTGTCGCTGCTCGCGGGCTGCACCGTCGGCCCCGACTACAAGGAGCCGCCGGTCACGGTCTCGACCGCCTATGTCGAGCCGCGGCCGGCGGCGACCGCCGACGCCCCCACCCCCGATCTCTCGGCCTGGTGGACGCTGTTCGGCGATCCGGAGCTCGATCGGCTGGTGGCGATCGCGCTGTCCGAGGGCATCGACATCAAGGTCGCGGCGTCGCGTATCCGGCAGGCGCGGCTCGGCGTGATCCAGGCGCGCGCCGCCGGCCTGCCGACGCTCGGCGCCTCGGCGACGGGCCAGCACAGCGATACCAAGGACACCGCGCACCTCCACCGCGGCGCGATCCAGGAGGCGATCGGCGGGCTCGGCCTGGCGCCGCCCGCCGGCACCACGCTGCCGAAGACGATCGACCTGCCCGAGACGAACACCGACACCTACAGCGCCGGCTTCGACGCGAGCTGGGAGCTCGACATCTTCGGGGCCACGCGCCGCTCGGTCGAGGCGGCGCGCGCGCGGGTCGACGCCGCGGTGTGGAGCGAGCGCGACGCGCAGGTGACGCTCGCCGCCGAGGTCGCCAATGCCTATCTCGATCTGCGCCTCGCGCAGGATCGAGAGGGCGTCGCGCGCGCCGAGCTCGCCCGCCAGACCCGCGAGCTCCAGATCGAGGGCAATACCGCGAAGGTCGGGCTCGTGCCGCAGGGCGACTTCAGCCGCCAGCGCGCCCAGCTCGCCAGCACCGAGGCGAGCCTGCCGCCGCTGATCGCCGAGCAACACGCCCAGGCGCATGCGCTCGCCGTGCTGCTGGCGTGCCCGCCCGAGCAGCTCGAGGCCGAGATCCTCGTGCCGCGCCCCTGGCTCGGCACGCCGCCGACGGTGCCGCCCGGGCTGCCGTCCGCGCTGCTGCGTCGCCGCCCCGACATCCGCGCCGCCGAGCGCAACCTCGCCGCCGCCACCGCCGACATCGGCGTCGCGGTCGCCGATCTCTATCCGCGCTTCTCGCTGACCGCCGCCGCGCAGCTCATGTCGACCGCCTATGGCGGCTTCCTGACACTGACCGGGCGGACGCTGAGCGCGAGCGGCGCCTTCCAGTTCCCGATCCTCGATTTCGGCCGCCGCCGCGCGACCGTCGACATCCGCCGCGAGGATGCCGCGCAGGCCTATCTGCGCTATCAGGCGACCGTGCTGGGCGCGTTCCGCGACGTCGAGGACGCGCTGGCGCGGGTCGACAGCGAGCGCCAGCGCAACGTCGCGCTGCGCGCCGGCCTCGCCGATGCGACGCGCGCGGTGCAGGCGACGGCGGCGCGCTACCGCGTCGGCCTGATCGACCAGACGACGCTGCTCGACGCGCAGCAAAGCATCCTCACGGCGCGCGACGGCCTCGCGCAGAGCGACGGCATGCTGCGGCAGGATCTGGTGGCGCTCTACAAGGCGCTCGGCGGCGGCTGGGCGGACACGGCACCGGCGCCGACGATATTCCCGGCCAAAGCGCCCGAGCCGAGTGCGCCCTAGCGTCGGATGACATCGGGTGGGATCGCCGCTTTCTCCTCCTCAAGCCCGCTTTCTCTTCGTCATCCCCGCGAAGGCGGGGATCCAGCCGCCTCATCGCGGCGGAAGAAGCCGGATCCCCGCCCGCGTGGGGATGGTGCCGGGTAAGGCTGAAGTCATCCCGCGCTGGATTCAGCCACCGTTCGTCCCGAGCGCAGTCGAGGCGCGGCACCAGGCCCGGGGCCCGACCCGTCGGCTTCGCTCGGGAGAGCCTTCCCTCGACACGAACGGACGGGTTCGAGCGCGCGTTCTCGCGCCCTGCGTTCAGCCCGCCAGGAAGCTTTCGCCCAGCAGCAGGAGCAGCTTGACGTCGATCGCGCAGCCCTCGGCGCGCTTCTCCTCGACGAAGCCCGGCAGCACCGCCAGCGGCACGCGGTGGACGGCGATGTCCTCATGATCGACGCCGCCGCCCTCGCCCACCCGCAGGAGCCCGCTCGCGCGCACCAGGTCGAAGGTCTCCGAGACCATGCCGGGCGAGGCCGCGAACGCGCCGAGTTCGACGATATGTTCGGCGCGATAGCCGGTCTCCTCCTCGAGCTCGCGGCGCGCGCTCGCCTCGACCGTCTCGCCCTCGGTCTCGTCGGCGACGAGGCCGGCGGGAAGCTCCAGCGACATCCGGCCGAGCGGCACGCGATATTGCTCGACGAGCAGCACCGCGCGCTCCTCGCCCTCGCCGTCCAGCGCGAGGATCACGGCGGCGCGGATGCCACGCGTCCGCCCGGCATATTCCCAGCGGCCCCGGCGGCGCGCCTCGATATATTTGCCGCGCCAGCAGATTTCCTCGGGCAGCGCGCGGTCGGGATCGCTCATGGCAGGAGGCTCACAGCAGGATCAGGCGATCGGGCAGCTCGTCGGTGTCGTCGGCGCTGCGCGGGAAATGGGCGGCGAGCACCGCGCCGATGCGCTCGACCGCCGCCGCCATGCCGTCGCCGGTGCGCCCCGCCTTGATGCCGGCGAGCAGCGCCGCCATCGCCTCGCCCCATTCCTCCGGCGCCACGCGCGAGTGGATCGCCGCGTCGGCGACGATCTCGGCGCGGTGCTCGGCGAGCGAGAGGTAGAGCAGCACGCCGGTGCTGGCCCGCGTGCGGCTCTCGACCGCGATCCGGAACGCCTCGATCGCGCGGGCGCGAACGCGGCGCTGCTTGATCGCGCCCGGGGTGAGCGCGAGCCGGATCGGGGCGACCCCGAGGATCAGCCGCCAGACCAGGAACTTGGCGGCGAGGATGACGAGCAGCAGCGCCAGCAGCGCGCCGGTCGAGGGGCGCGGCGCCCAGCCATCGAGCCGGTCCAGCAGATCGAGGAAGAACGCCGGCCGGGCGGCGATCACCGCGAGCGCGAGCAGGGCGGCGAGCAGCGCCCAGTGGAGCACGACATCATCATAGGCATCCGAGCGCGGCGCCATGATCGTGACGATCTCGCCATCGGTGCGCGCTTCCGCGGCGGTGACCGCGGCGGTGACGCGATCGCGGTCTTGCGGAGAGAGGCTCACCATCCGCCGGACGCGCCGCCGCCGCCGAACGAGCCGCCGCCGCCACCGCCGAACCCGCCGCCGCCGCCATCGCCGCCGAAGCCGCCACCGCCGCCCCAGCCGCCGCCGCGCGATCCGCTGCTCAGCGCGTCCCACAGGATGATCGGCAAGATGCCACCGCCGAACGAGCGTCCGCCGCGCCGCCGCCCGAGCATCGGCAGCGCCACGAAGGCGATGACGACGAGCCAGAAGATCAGCCCGGCGGCACCGCCGCCACCCCTATGCTGCGCCTTTTGCTGCGCGGCAAAGGCGGCATCGGCCTTCTGCTTGGCCTCGACGTCCGGCAGCGCGAGCTGATCGGCCAGCGCGTTGGTTCCCGCCACGATCCCGCCGGGCATGTCGCCCGCCTTGAAGCGCGGCAGGATCTGGCCGTTGACGACCAGCGAGGAGAAGGCGTCGGTCAGCACCGGCTCCAGCCCGTAGCCGACCTCGACGCGCACCTTGCGGTCGTTGGGCGCGACGATCAGGATCGCGCCATTGTTGGTCGCCTTCTGGCCGACGCCCCAGGCGCGCCCGAGCTTGTAGCCATAATCCTCGATCGGATAGCCCTGGAGATCGGGGATGGTGGCGACGACGAGCTGGCGGTGGGTCGCGGTGTCGAGCGCCTGGAGCCTGGTGGCGAGCGACGCCTCGACGTCCGGCGGCAGGATGTTGGCCGCGTCGACGACATAGCCCGAGAAGGCGGGGAAGCTCTGGGCGTGGGCGGGCACGGCGAAGAAGAGGGCGAGCAGCGCCACGATCCACCATATGCCATCACCCCGGCACGGGCCGGGATCTCGCGCGGCACGCGCAACGCGCCCCCTCGCGAGACCCCGGCCCGTGCCGGGGTGACGGAACTGGCGTATCTGGCTCACGTCCTCAGAACGTCACCTTGGGCGCGGTGTCCGATCCGGGCGTGGTCGCCGCGAAGGGCTGCATCGGCTTGGCGCCGTAGAAGATCTTCGCGCCGATCGCGTCGGGGAAGGTGCGGATGCGGGTGTTATAATCCTGCACCGCGCCGTTGTAGTCGCGCCGCGCGATCGTGATGCGGTTCTCGGTGCCCTCGAGCTGGCTCTGGAGCGCCATGAAATTGGCGTTGGACTTGAGGTCCGGATAGGCTTCCTGCAACGGCCTGAGCTGGTTGAGCGCCACCGTCACCTTGCCCTGCGCCTGGGCATAGGCGGCGACCTTGGCGGGATCGGTGAGATCGTCCGGCGAGAGGTGGATCGCGCTCGCGTCCGCCCGCGCCTCGGTCACGCCGACGAGCACCGACTTCTCCTGCTTGGCATAGCCCTGCACGGTCGACACCAGATTGGGGATCAGGTCCGAGCGGCGCTGATATTCGTTCTGGACGTCGGCCCAGCGCGCCTTGGCGGTCTCCTGCGCGGTCGGGATCGCGTTGACGCCGCAGCCGGCGAGCGCGAGCGCGACGAGCGGGGCGGCGAGCAGGGGCGAGCGGCGATGCATGGAGACCTCACAGGCTTGGGTGTTCGATGCGGCCAGTACAGCCGCGCCGCGCGCGCCGCAATCGCCGCCGCGCGTGACAAGCCGGCCGGCTTCCGCCAGGTTACGCGCGGGACCGGCTGGGAGGACGCACCGATGCTCAAGGAGTTCAGGGATTTCGTGAACCGGGGCAATGTCCTTGATCTCGCCGTGGCGGTGATCCTCGGCGCGGCCTTCGGCAAGATCGTCAGCTCGCTCACCGACGACGTCATCATGCCGGTAATCGGCAAGCTCTTCGGCGGGCTCGATTTCTCGAGCTACTTCCTGACGATGGGCCCGGTGCCGGCGGCGCTGGCGGGCTCGTCCGACTATGCCGCGCTCAAGAAGGCCGGCGTGCCGCTGCTGGGCTATGGCGAGTTCGTGACCCAGGCGGTCAACTTCCTGATCGTCGCCTTCATCGTCTTCCTGATCGTGCGCGCCGTGAACCGCGCGATGAAGCTCTCCGCCGACGTGAAGGTCGAGACCACGCCGTCGCCCGACGCGGCCGACGTCGTGCTGCTGCGCGAAATCCTGGCCGAGCTCAGGAAGCGCTAGCGGCGCCGAGCGTCCGCTTTTCGATTTCATCGAAGACCGGCCGCAACTTTATGCGGCTGATCGCGATGGACGCGCGGCCGTAGAGCAGGCCGCGGCATCCATGAAAGGCAGCAGCGATGAGCAAGGTTCTCGTTCTCTATTATTCGAGCTACGGCCATGTCGAGACGATGGCCCACGCGATCGCCGAGGGCGCGCGCGGCGAGGGCGCCACGGTCGACGTCAGGCGCGTCCCCGAGACCGTGCCCGAGGAGGTCGCCCGCGCGCATCATTTCAAGCTCGATCAGGCCGCGCCGATCGCCACCGTCGCCGAGCTGGAGCAGTATGACGCGATCATCGTCGGCACCGGCACGCGCTACGGCCGCATCTCCTCGCAGCTCGCCGCCTTCCTCGATCAGACCGGCGGGCTCTGGGCGAGAGGCGCGCTCAACGGCAAGGTCGGCGCCGCCTTCGCCTCCACCGCCACCCAGCACGGCGGCCAGGAGACGACGCTCTTCTCGATCATCACCAACCTCCTGCACCTCGGGCTGACGATCGTCGGCCTGCCCTACAGCCATCAGGGCATGATGACGCTCGACGAGGTCGTCGGCGGCACCCCCTATGGCGCGACGACGCTGGCCGGCGGCGACGGCTCGCGCCAGCCGAGCGCGATCGAGCTGGACGGCGCGCGCCACCAGGGGATGCTCGTCGCGCGGACCGCCAACAAGCTGTTCGGCTAATCCGTCGCTCCCGCCGCCGTGAACCGCGCGAGCAGCCAGGCGGCGGCGGGGCCCGGCGGCGCATCCCGCCGCCAGATCGCCGAGAAGGCGTAGTGCAGCATGGCGGCCTCGGGGATGGCGAGCCGGACGAGCGCGCCGGCGGCGAGATCGGCCGCGACCATCGGCAGCGGCATGTTGCCCCAGCCGATCCCCTCGCGCAGCAGCGCGTGCTTGGCGCCGAGGTCCGCCAGCCGCCAGGTGCGCGGGCTCGTCACCGAGAAGTCGCGCCCGTCGGTGAGCGGCGAGCGATCGGTCAGCACGAGCTGGACATGATCGCGCGCCGCGCCGGGCGGCAGCGGATCGAGCCGCGCGAGCGGGTGATCGGGCGCCGCCACCGGCACGAGCGGCACGGCGCCGGCCGCGACATGCCCGATCGCATCGCGCTCGGCCATGAGCGGCCCGCTGATGCCGAGCACGGCGCGCCGCTCCAGCACCAGCGCCATCACCGCGCCGAGCGCCTCGACGTGGAGCCGCAGCGCCACGGTCGGGAAGGCGGCGCTGAACGCCCGCAGCACGCCCGCCAGCCGCTCGGACGGCAGCATGACGTCGACCGCCAGGTTGACCTCCGCCTCAAGGCCCTCGCGCAGGCCCTGGACCCTGGCGCGCAGCCCGTCAACGCCCTGCGCGACGGTGCGCGCCTCGCCGAGCACCGCCTGGCCCGCGACGGTGAGCTTCGGGCGCCGCGTGCCCTCGCGATCGAACAAGGTCAGCCCGAGCTGCGCCTCGAGATTGCCGATCGCATAGCTCACCACCGACACCGCGCGGTTGAGCCGCCGCGCGGCGCCCGCGAAGCTGCCCGTCTCGACCACCGCGAGAAAGACGCGGAGCTGATCGAGCGTGGGCGTCCCGGCCGCCGGCATGTCGGCTTCCTCGAATGTTCCGCGCAAGCTTATCCCACTGAACGGGTATGACGGAAGCGGCTATATCGGCGCCGAGCCACTTCAGCGGGAGACATGCCATGATCGACATCCGCCCCTTCGCCAGCCTCGGCGCCGCCGATCACGGCTGGCTCGACGCGCACCATCATTTCTCGTTCGGCGACTATCGCGATCCCGCCCGCGACAGCTGGGGCACGCTGCGCGTCTGGAACGACGACGTGATCGCGCCGAACAGCGGCTTCCCGCCGCACCCGCACCGCGACATGGAGATCATCACCTATGTCCGCACCGGCGCGATCACCCACCGGGACAGCCTCGGCAACACCGGCCGCACGGAGGCGGGCGACGTGCAGGTGATGTCCGCCGGCACCGGGATCACGCACGCCGAATATAATGCCGAGGACGTGCCGACGACGCTCTTCCAGATCTGGATCGTGCCGGACCGGCGCGGCGAGCAGCCGGGCTGGGGCGCCAGGCCCTTCCCGCGCGGCGAGCGCTCGGGCCGCTTCGTGACGCTGGCGAGCGGCTTTCCCGGCGACGACGGGGCGCTGCCGATCCGCAGCGACGCCCGCGTCGTCGCGGCGACGCTGAAGGCCGGCGAGACCGCCGAATATCCGCTCGGCGCGGACCGGCGCGGCTATCTCGTGCCGGCGACCGGCGCGATCGAGATCGACGGCCGGCGGATCGCCGCGCGCGACGGCGCGGCGATCAGCGCGCTCGAGACGCTCAAGGTGACGGCGCTCGAGGACAGCGAGATCGTGCTGGTCGACGCCGCGTAGCGCCGGATGACATGAGGCGGGTCCGCTGTTGCCCTCTTCGTCATCCCGCCCGCGCGGAGATGACGGCGGGTAAAGCCGATGTCATCCCGCTCCAGCGCCGGATCGGCGGAGCGGAGCGGGCTCGAGACGCGTTACGCCCGCGTCAGGAGCCGCATGATCGACCTCTCTCCGCCATCGGCCGCCGACGACGCGCTGCTTCGCCTGCTCGCGCGCCTCAAGGCCGATGGCTACCGCTTCGTCACCCCGACGCCGGCCACCCATGCGCGCGTCCTGGCGCGGCCGGGGCGCGAGCGCGCGCGGACGATCGAGGACGTGCTCGGCTGGAGCCTGCCGTTCGAGGCCGGGCTGCTCCCGCGCGAGCTCCACGAGTGCCTCCACACCGGCGGGATGCTGGAGGCACAGGCCGGGCTGTGCCGCAGCCGCGTGCGCATATCGTCGCTCCACGACGGGCTCTATCTCCATTCCGCCTATCCGACGCTGGCGCGGGACGCCGTCTTCTTCGGCCCCGACAGCTATCGCTTCGCCGACCTGATCGCGTCCGAGCTCGACCGCGATGCCGCGCGACCGGGCGCGCGCATCGTCGACGTCTGCACGGGCGCGGGTGTCGGCGCGATCGTGGCGGCGACATGCTGTCCGGGCGCGACCGTCACGATGACGGACGTCAATCCGGGCGCGCTCCGGCTGGCGCGCATCAACGCCGCCGCGGCCGGCGTGACGGCGGCCGGCATCGAGACGTCCGGGCTCGACGGCATCGGCGGGCCGATCGACATCGTCACGATCAATCCGCCCTATATCATCGACGCGGGCGGCCCCGCCTATCGCGACGGCGGCGGGATGCATGGCGGGCAGCTCGCGCTCGATCTGGCGTGCGCGGCGATCGCGCGGCTGGCGCCGGGCGGGCGCCTCATCCTCTACACCGGCAGCGCGATCGTCGCCGGCCGCGACCCGCTCGGCGCGGCGCTCGCCGAGGCCGCGGACGGCGAGGGCCGCGCGCTGCGCTATCGCGAGATCGATCCCGACGTGTTCGGCGAGGAACTGGAGAAGAGCGCCTACCGCGCCGTCGATCGCATCGCGCTCGTGGCGGCGGTCGTCACCCGTGACGCGGGCGGCTGAAGGTCGATGGCATCGAGTGGATCCGCGATTTCATCTTCGTCATCCCCACGAAAGCGGGGATGACGGAAACGGACGGGGGCTGACGGAAACGGGTAAGGCCGACACCGTCCCGCGCTAGCCCCGGCTCCGGCTCGCCTGTTCGTAGACGTCGCGGCTGAGTCCCGGTTCGGCGAGCACGCGCTCGAGCTCGGCCTGCATGATCGCCGCGCGGCGGGGCTCGAGCCGGCGCCAGCGGCCGAGCGGCGGGATCAGCCGCGCCGCGCCCTGCGGGTTGATCCTGTCGGCGGCCAGTACATGATCGGCGACGAAGCGATAGCCGCGCCCCGAGGCGTCGTGGAAGGCGCGCTGGTTCGTCGCGAACGCACCGACCAGCGCGCGCAGCCGGTTGGGATTGGCGATGGTGAAGTCGGGATGCCGCGCGAGCGCCTCGACCCGCGCGGGCGTGTCGTCGCGCGCCGCGAGGGCTTGGGTGGTGAACCATTTGTCGAGCACCAGCGGATTGTCGCGATAGCGGTGATAGAAGATGTCGAGCGCCGCCTCGCGCTCAGGCGACGTACCGCTCGCGAGCACGGCGAGCGCGCCCTGGCGATCGGTCATCGTGCCAGCGTCACCGAACTGGCGGAAGGCCAGTCCCGGCGCGTCCGCGGCACCGCCCGCGGCGAGGAAGCCGAGCGCGACGCCGCGCAGCCGCCGCAGCCCCTTGGCGGCGGGCGTCGGATCGAAGGGCTCGGCGGACGCGCCGGCACAGGCGCCACGCCAGCGCCCGGCCAGCGTGGCGCCGAGATCGCGGTACAGCGCGTCGCGGGCGCGCGCCACCGCGTCAGGATCGACCCGCGCGAGCTGGTCGCCGAGGAACGCCTCGGTCGGCACCAGCACCGCCTCGGCGACGAAGGCGGGATCGAGCGCTCCATCCTCGAACATATCGTCGAGCGTGCGGCGCACCGCCCCGATCACGGCCGCGTGATCCGCCGGCCCGCCCGCGATCGCGCGCACGAGCGTATCGACCATGAGCTGCTGGATGGCCTCGTAGCGCGCGAACGGATCGTCGTCGTGCCCCGAGAGGAAGGCGAGCTCGGCGGCGGTGCGGTCGGTCTCGACGATCACGGGCGCCGAGAAGCCGCGGTTGAGCGAGAGCAGCGGCCGCCCGGCGAGCCCGTCGAACACCAGCTCCCGGCGCAGCTCGTCCAGCACCACCAGCCGCTCGCCCGTCGAGACGCCGTCCTCGCCGAACAGCGCGAGGCGGAGCGGGATCGGCATCGGCGCCTTGTCCGGCTGTCCCGGGGTTGGCGGCACCGATTGCTCGAGCGTCACCCGCGCCCGCCCGCTCGCCGGATCATGCGCGACCGTCGCGCGGACCCGCGGCGTGCCGGCCTGCGCGTACCACAGGCGGAATTGCGCCAGGTCCTCGCCGCTCGCATCCTCGATCGCCCGGATGAACTGCTCGCAGGTGGCGGCCTGGCCATCGTGGCGCGAGAAATAGAGATCGGTGCCGGCGCGGAAGCGCTCGGGGCCGAGCATGGTGTGGAGCATGCGGATCACCTCGGCGCCCTTGTTGTAGACGGTCGCGGTGTAGAAGTTGGCGATCTCCAGATAGGTCTCGGGGCGGATCGGGTGCGCGAGCGGCCCGCCGTCCTCCGGGAACTGGGCGGCGCGCAGGGCCCGCACGTCCTCGATCCGCCGGACCGCCGGGCTGCCCTGATCGGCCGAGAACTGCTGGTCGCGGAAGACCGTGAAGCCCTCCTTGAGACTGAGCTGGAACCAGTCGCGGCAGGTGACGCGGTTGCCCGACCAGTTGTGGAAATATTCGTGCGCGACCACCGCCGCGATCGCGTCGTAGTCGGCATCGGTCGCGGTGTCGGGATCGGCGAGGATGTAGCGCGAGTTGAAGATGTTGAGCCCCTTGTTCTCCATCGCGCCGAAGTTGAAGTCCGCCACGGCGACGATGTTGAAGACGGCCAGGTCATACTCCCGGCCGTAGACCCGCTCGTCCCACGCCATCGCCGCCTTGAGCGAGGCCATGGCGTGCCCGGTGCGGGGCAGATCGGCTGCGCGCACCCAGATGCCGAGCTCGACCCGACGGCCCGACATGGTCGTGAAGCCGTCGCGGTTGCAGGCGAGATCGCCCGCCACCAGCGCGAACAGATAGCAGGGCTTGGGGAAGGGATCGCGCCACTCGGCCCAGTGGCGGCCGTCCGGCAGATCGCCGGTCGCGATGCGGTCGCCGTTGGCAAGCAGTACCGGGAAACGCGCCCGGTCGGCGGTCATCCGCACGGCGTAGCGGCTGAGCACGTCCGGGCGATCGGGGAAGAAGGTGATGCGGCGGAAGCCCTCCGCCTCGCACTGGGTGCAGAGCAGCCCGTCCGAGGCGTAGAGGCCCATGAGCTGGGTGTTCGCCGCCGGCGCCAGCACCACCTCGGTCTCGACGACATGCGCGTCGCCCGCCAGCGGGACGACGAGCTTCTCGCCGGCGATCGACCACTCGCCCTCCGCGAGCAGCCGCCCGTCGACGCGGATCGCCAGCGGCGCGAGGCCAGGCGCGCGATCGAGCGAGAGCGGCGCCTCGTGCGCGCCCGCGCGCCGCACCTCCAGCCGGGCGCGCACCAGCGTGCGCTCGGGATCGAGCTCGACGTCGAGCGCGATCCCGGGCACCAGCCAGTCCGGCGGGCGATAATCCTCGCGGCGGACGATCGGGGGCGGGGTGGCGGTCGCGGTCTGGACGTCGAGCATGGCGGCAAGCGTAGAACGCTTTGTCCGCGCGGGGAATTGCTTCCGCCATGATCGCCTCCCGTGCCGGTCCTCCGTCATCCCGGCGAAAGCGGGGAGCCAGCTTCTGCCGTCGTGACAAGGCGGCTGGATTCGCGCTTTCGCCGGGATGACGAAGAAGCGATAGCGACGAGATGTCCCATCTCCTCGTCTTCGGCCCGGGCTATACCGCCGGCCGCTTCATCGCCCGTGCCGAACGGCGCGGCTGGCGGGTGACGAGAGTGCGCCGCGCGGCCGCCGATGGCGCGCTGGCGATCGGCGACGCGCCGGGCGTGCGCGCCGCGATCGCGAGCGCGACCCACATCCTTTCCTCCGTCCCGCCGGACGCCGGCGACGATCCGGTGCTCGCCCGCCACGGCGCCCTGCTGGCCGCCGCCCCGGCCGAGTGGATCGGCTATCTCTCCTCGACCGGCGTCTACGGCGATGCCGCCGGCGCCTGGGTGGACGAGAGCGCCGCCGTCGGCACCGGCCGGCGTACCGCGCGCGCCGCCGCCGATGTCGCCTGGGCGGCGCTCCACCCGCAGGCGCGCGTGTTCCGCCTGCCCGGCATCTACGGACCCGGCCGCTCGGCGCTCGATCGGGTGCGCGAGGGCAAGGCGCATCGCATCGATCTGCGGAACCAGGTGTTCAGCCGCGTCCATGTCGATGATATTGCCGACGGTCTGAACGCGAGCCTGGCCGGGCCGCCCGGCACCTATAATCTCGCCGACGACCTGCCGGCCAGCCAGAACGCGGTGATCGAGACGGCGTGCGACCTGCTGGGGCTGCCCTGGCCGCCGCTGCTGACGCTTGCCGAGGCGCGGCTTTCCCCGATGGCGATCGGTTTCTACGCCGAGAACCGCCGCGTCGCCAACGGCAAGGCGAAGCGGCTGCTCGGCTGGCGGCCGCGCCTGCCCGACTATCGCCGCGGGCTGGCGGCGATCCTCAGCGCGTCCGTGCCCTGAGCGCGATCAGCAGCCCGGCGACCGCCAGCAGGCACCCCGCGCCCGCCGCGAGCGACCAGCGATAGCCCTCGAACAGCGTCGAGAGCAGCATCGCCAGGAACGGCGTCAGCACGTTGGAATAGCCCGCGCGCGCCGGCCCGATCGCGCGGATCACGCCGAAATAGAGCGTGAAGGCGAGCGCCGAGGCGATCAGCCCGAGATAGGCGGTGCCGAGCCAGTAGGCGGCACGAGGATCGAGCACCGGCGGGCCGACCGTCGCCAGCGCCGTCGCGGCGTTGGCGATCACGCCGGCGGCCATGCCCCAGGCGATCAGCGCCGGCAGCGGGATCGCGCGCAGCCGCGCGCCGCCCTGCATCACATTGGCCACGGACGCGAACAGCAGCGCCGCCAGCGTGCAGCCGACCCCGGCCGCGACCGCCGGCGACGCGCCGCCGCCGGCGCGCCACTCGTGGAGGAACAGCAGCAGCACGCCCAGCAGCGCCACCGCCGATCCGGCGATGAACCGCGCCGGGAGCCGCTGGCCGAGGAAGACGCGGCCGAACAGCGCGTTCGGCACGATCAGCAGCGCGAACAGCACCGCCACCAGCCCGGAGGTGATATGGGTCTCGGCGCGATAGACGAAGTTGAAGTTGGCCGCGTAGATCGCGACGCCATAGCCCGCCACCCACGGCGCGTCGGCCCGTGCGACGCGGAGCGGCGCGCGCGTCGCGAGCGCATAGCCGAACATCGCGATGCCGGCGATCACGAAACGGTAGGTCACGGACCAGATCGGCGGCACGACCCCGAACTGCCAGCGGATGACGATCCAGGTGGAGCTCCAGATCAGCGTGACGAGCGCGAACGGGAGCGCGACCCGCGCCTGCACGCGCGGCGGCGGCGCCGCGGCGGCGGTCACGACGGCCCGGTCACAGCGCCGGTCACAGCGCCGCGATCGCCGCGGCCAGCGCCGCCGTCTCCGCCTCGGGCTGATCCCAGGAGGTGACGAGCCGCGCCTCGCCGGGCGCCCAGTCGTAGAAGTCGAAGCCCTGGCGCCGCAGCGCCGCCGCCTCCGCCCAGGTCAGCCGGAGGAAGACCTCATTGGCCTCGACCGGATGGACCAGCCGCGCGCCGGCCGCCGCCGCCAGCCGCGCCGCGCCGGCGTTGGCGGCGCGCGCGTTGGCGAGCCAGACATCGTCCTTCAGCAGCGCCAGCAGCTGCGCCGCCATGTAGCGGCCCTTGGAGAGCAGGTGCCCGGCGCGCTTGCGGCGATGGCGGGTGAGCGCGGCGGCGGCGGGATCGAAGAAGATGAGCGCCTCCGCCGACAGCCCGCCGTTCTTGACGAAGCCGAAGCTCAGCACGTCGACGCCGGCGCGCCACGTCAGCGCGGCGGGCGTGCAGCCGGCATGGACGAGCGCGTTGGCGAAGCGCGCGCCGTCCATGTGGAAGCCCCAGCTCCGCGCCTTTGCCAGATCGCCGAGCGCCGCGACCTCGTCGGGGGTATAGGCGCGGCCATATTCGGTGGCGTTGGTGATCGAGAGCGCGTGCGGCTGGACGCGGTGGACATCGTCGACGATCGCATCGGCGACGTCGCGCGCCCCGTCCGGCGTCAGCTTCGCGCCCTCGCCCTCGGCGAGCAGCAGCTTGGCGCCATGGGTGTAGAATTCAGGGGCGCCGCCCTCGTCGTTCTGGATATGCGCGTGGCGGTGGCAGATCACGCCGCCGTGCGGCGGGCAGAGCTGCGCCAGCGCGAGCGCGTTGGCCGCCGTGCCGGTCGCGATCCAGAGCGCCGCCACGCCGCGCTCGAACACGTCCGAGAAGGCGCGGTCGAGCGAGGCCGAGAGCGCGTCGCCGTCATAGGCGGCATCGACATGGTTGGCGGCGGCCAGCGCATCGAGCACCGGCTGCGACACCGCGGCGGCGTTGTCCGAGAAGAAGCGCATGGCGGCGCCTTGGCCACGATGCCGCGATGCGTCAACCGCGCGCGACGGGTGGACATGCGCCGGCGCCGACGGCAGAGGCTCCGCTCCATGAAGACGCTGCTGCTGCTGCCCGGCGACGGGATCGGACCCGAGGTGATCGGCGAGGTCGAGCGCATATGCGCATGGCTCGGCGAACATGCCGGGCTGGAGCTCGCCATCGGGCGCGCCGATTTCGGCGGCGCCTCGATCGATGCCCACGGCGTCCCCCTTACCGACGACGCGCGCGCGCGCGCGCTGGCGTCCGACGCGGTGCTGATGGGCGCGGTGGGCGGGCCGAAGTGGAAGGACGTCGCGCGCGATGTCCGGCCCGAGATGGGTCTGCTGGGGCTGCGCGCGGCGATGGGCGTCTATGCGAACCTGCGGCCGATCCTCTGCTTCGACGCGCTCGCCGGCGCGTCCACGCTCAAGCGCGAGGTGATCGCCGGGCTCGACATCATGATCGTCCGCGAGCTGACCGGCGGCGTCTATTTCGGGAGCCCCAAGCATATCGAGACGCTGCCCGACGGCACCCGGCGCGGAATCGACACGCAGGTCTATACGGAAGGCGAGATCGAGCGCGTCGCGCGCGTGGCGTTCGCGCTGGCGCGGCGGCGCTCGGGCCGGGTCGTCTCGGCGGAGAAGTCGAACGTGATGGAGTCCGGGCTGCTGTGGCGCGAGACCGTCACCGCGCTGCACGCGCGCGACTATCCCGACGTGGCGCTGGAGCACATGCTCGCCGATACCGCCGCGATGCAGCTGGTGGCGCGGCCGAAGCAGTTCGACGTGCTGCTCACCGACAATCTGTTCGGCGACATCCTGTCGGACGAGGCGGCGATGTGCACCGGATCGCTCGGCATGCTGCCGTCGGCGGCGCTCGGCGCGCCGGGCGGGCCCGGCCTGTACGAGCCGATCCACGGCTCGGCGCCGGACATCGCCGGCCAGGGTGTCGCCAACCCGCTGGCGGCCATCCTGTCGTTCGCGATGGCGCTCGGGCTCTCGCTCGACCGCGCCGATCTCGCCGACCGGCTCCATGCCGCGGTCGGCCGCGCGCTGGACGCGGGCGCGCGCACCCGCGATCTCGGCGGCGCGCTCGGCACCGCGACGATGGGCGACGCGGTGATCGCCGAGCTGGCGCGCGTTTGAGCAGGGTGACATCCTGTCTCTGGAGCGGTTCTCGATCCGACTGCATCGGGGCGGCCGCTCCGGATCATTGATCTGCCGCGTTTTCCGAGCCAGCAGCTGATCCCGCCTGCTTCGAAAACGCTCCAGCTCGCAGATAAAGCCGGCATCATCCCGTTCCGAGCTTCACAACCGGCGCAGAGCGTCCGCCAGCCGTTCGATGTCCTGCGCGTCGGTATAGACGTGCGGCGAGAGGCGCAGCGCAGTGCCGCGCACGCTGGCGTGCACGCCGGCGGCCGCGAGCGTCGCCGCCGCGCGCGCCAGCCGCTCCGGCGGCAGCGCGACGCCCAGCATGTGCGGGCAGCGCTGCTCGGGCGGCACGGTCAGCGACAGCCCGGCCGCCGCGACGGCGCCCGCCACACCATCGGTGATCTCGCGCAGTCGCGCCGCGATCGCCTCGGCGCCCCAGCCGACGAGCATCTCCAGAGTGGCGCTGGCGATCGCGGTCGTCTCCAGCGCGACGTTCTGGCCGGCATCATAGCGCCGCGCGCCGGGCCGGTAGCGCGCGCCGTCGCCAGCAAGGCCGGCGAAATCCTCCGAGCCCTGGCGGGAAATCCAGTTCTCCTCGAGCGGCTCGCCCTCCAGCCACGCATCGGCGACCCAGAGATAGCCCATCGCCATCGGCCCGAGCAGCCACTTATAGCCCACCGTCACCACGAAATCCGGCCGCACCGCCGCGACATCGAGCGGCATCGCGCCGAGCGACTGGCTCGCGTCGACCACCAGCCGCGCGCCGACCTCCCTCGCGCGCGCGCCGATCGCCGCGAGATCGAGCAGCGCGCCATCGGTCCAGTGGACGTTCGGCACCGCGACGATGCCGACCCGCTCGTCGATCGCGGCGAGCACCGCCTCGGTCCAGCCCTGCCCCGGCTCGCGCCCGGCGGTGACGATCGCGGCGCCGTGGCGCGCGCAGAAGGCCTGCCAGGTGAAGACGTTGGACGGATAGTCCCCGGCGATCAGCAGCACGCGCCGCCCGGGCCCGGCGCGGAGGTTGTTCGCCGCCGTCGCGAGTCCGTAGCTGGCGGCGGGCACCAGCGCGACATTCTCCGCCGAGACGCCCGCCAGCCCGGCGAACAGCGCGCGCCGGCGCTCGACCGCGCCGAACCAGTCGTCCGCCGCGATCGTCCAGGCCCGCTCCCGGCGGGCCAGCGCCGCCGCGCCCGCCGCGGCGCCCGCGCGCATCAGCGGGGCGAGGCCGGCGCAGTTGAGATAGGCGATGTCGCGCGGCAAGTCGAAGAGCGCGCGGGCGCCGGCGAGGGGCGTTCCCGACATCGGCCAGGCGCTATCATGCGGGCGCCGGCGCCTCAACATCCGCGCCGGCATCTGGCGGAGCGCGGCACCGCGCGCTACGCCGCTCCGGCGATGAGCCTGATCTCGACAGCGGATGCGATTCACCGGCGCCCCTGGGCGGCCTATGGGCTCGCGCTGCTGCTCTGCCTCGCCACCGCGTGGATCCGGATCGGCGACCATATGCCGCTGGGGCGCTATCCGCTGCTGCTGGTGACGGGCGCCGTCACGCTCGCCACCTTCTTCGGCGGGCTCGGCCCCGGGATCATGACCGCGCTCCTGCTCGCGACCGTCAACCGCTTCTTCGCGCTCGCGCCGCCGCCGGTGCCGGTGCCCAGCCCCGCCACCAGCCCGACCGCGATGTTCTTCCTGCTCACGGTGAGCGGCGTCATCATCGGGCTGATGCACGGGCTGTTCGCCGCGCATGCCGCGCAGATGCGCAGCGACGGCGCGCTGCGCGAGCTCAACGCCGAGCTCGAGACGCGCGTCGCCGCCCGCACCGCCTCGCTCGAAACCGAGATGGCGCAGCGCTCCGAGGCCGAGGCGCAGCTGCGCCAGATGCAGAAGATGGAATCGATCGGCCAGCTCACCGGCGGCATCGCGCACGACTTCAACAACATGCTGGCGATCGTGATCGGATCGCTCGACATGGCGCGGCGGCGGATGACCGGCGATGCGAACCCCGCGATCGGCCGCTGCATCGACAGCGCCGCCGAGGGCGCGAGACGCGCCGCGGTGCTCACCGCGCGGCTGCTCGCCTTCTCGCGCCGGCAGCCGCTCAGCCCGCAGGTGCTCGACGCGAACCGGCTCGTCGGCGGCATGTCCGAGCTGCTGCGGCACACCATCGGCGAGCATATCGTCATCGAGACCGTGCTGGCCGACGGGCTCTGGCATGCCTTCGCCGACGCGGGGCAGCTCGAATCCGCGATCCTCAACCTCGCCGTGAACGCGCGCGACGCGATGCCCGGCGGCGGGCGGCTGACGATCGAGACCGCCAACGCCGTGCTCGACGAGCGGGATACCGACGGTCTCGAGGCGGTCGAGCCCGGCGACTATGTGCTGATCGACCTGACCGACACCGGCACCGGCATGCCGCCCGAGGTGATCGAGCGCGCGTTCGATCCCTTCTACACCACCAAGGAGGTCGGCAAGGGCACGGGCCTCGGGCTCAGCCAGGTCTATGGCTATGTCCGCCAGTCCGGCGGCCATGTCCGGCTCCGTTCGGAAGCGGGGCAAGGCGCCAGCGTGCGGATCTACCTGCCGCGCCATCGCGGCGATGGCCTGCCGGTGGCGGCGCCCCACGCGGACGACGCCGCGCCGCCCGGCGACCCCGGCCGGATCGTCCTCGTCGTCGAGGACGAGGCGGCGGTGCGGGACATGACGGTCGATGCGCTGCGCGCGCTCGGCTATACGGTGCTGCACGCGAGCGACGGCCGGCAGGCGCTGGCGCGGCTCGCCGCGCAGCCCCGCATCGACCTGCTGCTGACCGATGTCGTCATGCCGGAGATGAACGGCCGCCAGCTCGCCGAGCGGGTGCGCGCGCTGCGGCCCGAGGTGCGGGTGCTGTTCACGACCGGCTACACGCGCGACGCCGTGGCGCCCGAAGCCGGCCCCGACGGCGCCGCCGCGCTGCTCCCCAAGCCCTTCACGATCGCCCAGCTCGCGGCGAAGGTCCGCGATTCGCTTGGCGGCGAGGCGGGCTGACGGCAGTTCGAGAATGCGCGAAGGAGCGCGTTCCGCCCCGCTCACGAACTCCCCGGATGGATGAGCGCCAGCGCGCCGGCGAAGACCAGATAGGGCAGCACCATCGCGGCGAGCAGCCGTCGCGATGCGTTGCCGCGCGCAAAGCCGATGTAGAGCATCAGGATCGCGACCGCGGTGGCGCCCGCGCCCAGCAGCAGCGCGGGGCCGAGCTGCCAAGGCGTGAAGAACAGCCCGAGCGATGTCGGGATCGTCGCCTGGATCATCATCGCGCCGGAGATGTTGCCCAGCGCGAGCCGGTATTTGCCCTGCCGCACCCAGATGATCGCGTTCATCGTCTCGGGCAGCTCGGTCGCGATCGGGCTCAGCAGCAGCGCCAGCACCTGCGGCGGCAGGCCGAGCGCCGGCCCGAGCTGGCCGAGCTGCTCGACGAACAGCCGCGAGGCGAGGAAGATCACGCCGAGCGCGCCGCCGGTCTGGAGCAGGATGGCGCCGAGCCCCAGCTCGGCCGCGCGGGGGGCGAACCTGAGCGGCTCGATCTCCGGCTCGTCGCCCGCCGCGCCGCCCCTCATCTCCTGGCGGACGTAGAGCGCATAGGCGGCCAGGAACAACAGCCCCAGCCACGGCTTGATCGCGAAGGCGGTGACGCCGAGCGCGATCTTGGCGGCGAAGATCAACAGGAACCAGCGCTGATCGCGCGCGAGGCCGGCATAGTCGCCGCGATGCGCCTCGCCGCGCGGCAGGCGCCGCCCGGTCGCGAGCAGGACGATGCCGACGGTCGCATAGCCGATCGTCGCGAGCGCCAGCGGGCCGCCGAGCGCCGCGCCGATGCCGAGCTGCCTGGACGCGGCGTCCGCCCCGAACGCGACCGCGACGAAGGTGACGACGCTTTCCGGCAGCGCCGTCCCGAACGCCGCGAGGATCGTCCCCGTCGCCTGCTGGCCGACCGCGAGCCGGCGCCCGAGCCATTCAACGCCGTTCACGAAATATTCGCAGGAGAGATAGATCAGCACGGCAGAGCCCAGCAGCAGCGCGATGGCGGTCGACAGGTCGGTCATGCGATCCTCGGCGGGGTCGGGCGGCGGACGCTGCGGATCGGTGCGTGCCCGACCCCTCGGGACGCCGCCGATCCACGGTCTCGCCAGACCGGCCCCGCGGCCGGTCGCACGCGCCACGATCCGCCTTGCGGCAGGCCGAGTATGTTGACGCGCTTCCCGCTGTCGCGCGGGCGGCTACTCCCCGAGGAGAGCGCCGATCATGGCGCGGCCGCCGCGCGCGGTCAACCATCCGCACGGATCGCACGATCCGGAGCGACGGGGCGCTGGCCAGAACGGCGCGCCGCCGCTAGGAACCGCCATGGCCGCATCCCGCCACGCGCAAGCCGACTCGCCGATCGGCATGACCCCGACCCGCCCGCGCGCCGGCGGCGCGCGCGAGACGCTGCCGTTCACGATCGGGCAATGCGCGCTCGGCGCGATCCTCGTCGCATCGAGCGACACGGGCATCGCCGCGATCCAGCTCGGTGACGATCCGGACGCGCTCGTCCGCGAGCTGCGCGGCCGCTTCCCCGCCGCGCGGCTGATCGGCGGCGACGCCGGTCACGAGGCGACGATGGCGGCGGTCGTCGCGCTCGTCGAGGCGCCGGCGGGCGGGCTCGCGCTGCCGCTCGACATCCGCGGCACCGCCTTCCAGCAGCGCGTCTGGCAGGCGCTGCGCCGCATCCCCGCCGGCGCGACGCGCTCCTATGCCGAGATCGCCGCCATCATCGGCGCGCCGGGCGCGGTCCGCGCCGTCGCGGGCGCGTGCGCCGCCAATGGACATGCGGTGGCGATCCCGTGCCACCGCGTGGTGCGCACCGATGGCGCGCTCTCGGGCTATCGCTGGGGCGTCGAACGCAAGCGCGCGCTGATCGCGCGCGAGGCCGGCGCGGCGGCCGGTGCGGCGGACTGAGCAGCGGCCGCTGGCGTCGGCTTCGGCAGTGTGAGACACATGTCAAACAGCCGACGGGGGGACGCTCCATGACGACGCGACGCACGGTGCTCGGGCTGATCGGCGCGGCGGTTCCCGGGCATGCGCTGGCGCGGCCGGCCGGGAGGGCGCCGGCCGCTTCGGTGGCGGTGCCGCTCGACGATCCCGGCATCCGCGTCATCGAGAATAGCTGGATCGCGCTGCCGGACGGCGCCCGCCTCGCCGCGCGGCTGTTCCTGCCGGCCGCCGCCGCGCCCGCCGGCGCGGTGCTCGAATATCTGCCTTACCGCAAGCGCGATGGCTATCGCTATCGGGACGACGTCGCCGGCGCGTGGTTCGCCAGACACGGCATCGCCTTCGTCCGCGTCGACATCCGCGGCACCGGCGACTCCGATGGCGTGATGATCGACGAATATGAGCCCGTGGAGCGGCAGGACGCGCTGGACGTGATCGCCTGGATCGCGCGCCAGCCGTGGTGCAACGGCAATGTCGGCATGCGCGGCATCTCCTACGGCTCGTTCACCGCGCTCCAGGCCGCCGCCAAGGCGCCGCCCGCGCTCAAGGCGATCGTCTCGACCTGCGGCACCGAGCAGCGCTACCTCGACGACATCCATTATCGCGGCGGCTGCCTGATCGACGACCAGTTCACCTGGGCGATGGAGTGGCAGGTGGTGCTGCGCGCGCCGCCCGATCCGGCGATCGTCGGCGCGGACCGCTGGCGCGCGATGTGGCAGGCGCGGCTCGACGCGTCCGGCCCGCTCACGATCGACTGGACCAGCCACCAGACCGACGACGCCAAGTGGCAGGACGCCTCGACCCGCGACTATTCGAAGATCACCGCGGCGGTGTTCAACGTCGCCGGCATGCTGGATTCCTATCTGCCGTCCGCGACGCGGATGATGCGCGAGGCGCCGCAGGTTCCGCAGAAGGCGCTGATCGGGCCGTGGGCGCATAAATGGCCGGGCTATCCCGATCCCGCCGGCCATCGCGGCACCCCCACCGCCGCGGCCAACGGCACGCCCGGGCCGGGGGTCGACTGGCTGCCGGTCGAGACGCGCTGGTGGCGGCATTTCCTCAACGGCGAGGCCAATGGCATCCTGGCGGAGCCGCGCATCTGGGCGTTCCGCGAGGATCTCCCCGCGGGTGCGAGCTGGCCGCGTGATACGATCGGCACATGGGTCTCCGAGCCGACATGGCCGAGCCCGCGCCTCGCCGCGCGCCGCCTCTATCTGAACGCCGATGGCCTGGCCGAGCGACCCGGCGCGGCACGACCGTTGCGCTATCGCACGAACCTCACCGTCGGCTTCGCCAACCGCACCTCGGACGCTTCGGGCGATCCCGCGAGCTGGTGGCGCGAGCAATCCGGCGACGATGCCGGCTCCCTCCTGTTCGACGGCCTGGCCCTCGCCGCCCCGCTCGACCTGATGGGCGAGGCGGTGTGCCGCATCCGCGTCCGCTCGGACCGGCCGGTCGCCAAGCTCTGCGCGCGCTTGTGCGAGCTGACGCCGGACGGCCGCTCGCATTTCGTCACCTATGCGCTGCTCAATCTCACCCATCGCGATGGCCACCAGCATCCGGCGCCGCTCCTGCCCGGCCGCGATTATGACGTGACGCTCACCGCGCAGTTCGCCTGCTACCGCTTCTCGAAGGGCAGCCGCATCCGCGTCGCGCTGAGCGAGGCGTGGTGGCCGGTCGCCTGGCCGTCGCCCGAGCTGGTGACGCTGGAGGTCACCGCCGGCCTCTCCAGCATCGAGCTGCCGACGCGCGACCCGGCGACCGCGCCTGCGCCGCTGCCCTTCACCGAGCTGCGCGGCCGCTACGACCTGCCCGGCACGCCGCCGGCGCCCTATCTCGACCGGCTGGACGGCGTGCGGGTGAGCGGCCCGCCGGGGCATCGCCTGTTCGTGCTCGAGGAGGGCACGACCGTGCCCGCGCTGGAGCCGGTCGCCGGCATCGGCACCGTCTATGGCGAGGCCTATCGGCTGCGCCGCGCGATCCGCGAGGACGATCCCAACAGCGCCGAGATGGAAGCCGAGGCGATCAACAGTTTCGCGCGCGGCGACTGGCAGGTGAAGCTGCGCGCCTGGTGCCGCTGCCGCTCGACGCCCACGCATTTCCTCTGCGAGGAGACGTTCGAGGCTTGGGAGGGGGCGGCGCCCGCCATATCGAGGCACTGGGAAAAGGCGATCCCGCGCGATCTGGTGTAGCCGTGAGATAAGAGCGGTTGCGTCCGGAGAAAAAGCCCTCTCCCGTTGGGAGAGGGTTGGGAGAGCGGCCCGCGCTCCCGATAGCGTGCAACCCCTCGCCCTCCCGTCCCCTGACGGGGAGGGGCCCCCTCCCTCTCCCCATGCGAGAGGGCAAGGCGGGGGGGGTGATGCCTATTTGAAGCGCGCTCCCGCCCTCAGGCCGAAGATCTGCGGCTTGATCGGATAGGATCTGGCATAATAGCCGCAGAACACCGGCGCGCCGATCGCGCAGGATGCCGATTTGCTGAGGATGCCGCGCTTGTCGAACGCGTTCTGGATATAGGCCGACAGGGTATAGCCCTGCCACGACGTTCCCAGAGAGAAGTCGAACGTGCTGAACGCCCTGGTCGGGCCAAGGATGTCCGAGCTCGTGGTCTCGAGATATTGGGTGGTACCGCTCTGGTGATTGAAGCTGCCCTGCAGGAAGTTCTTGAACTCGCCGGTCTCGAAATCGTAGCGCGCGGTCGCGTTGATCTTGAAGCGCGGGTTGACCGGAAGCCGGGTGCCCTTCGGCGCGAGCACCACGCCGTCGCTGCCCACGAACGCGGTGCGCAGCTTGGCGTCGGCATAGGTGCCGGAGGTCGAGAGCGTCAGATGGTGGAACAGCGTCCAGTTGATGTCGCCCTCGATGCCGCGCGAGCGCGCCTTGCCGGCGTTGATCGTATAGAAGATGCCGAGGATGCCGGGCTCGCTGTACTGGATCTTGTCCCAATCCTCCCAGAACAGCGCGCCGTTGATGCGCAGCGTGCGGTCCAGCCAGGTCGTCTTCCAGCCCACCTCGTAGTTCGTGATGGTATCCGCCTGGAACGGCGGGATGCTCTGCAACCGGCCCAGCGCGAACGCGTCGCGGTTGATCCCGCCCGGGCGGAAGCCGGTCGAGTAGGTGGCGTAGACCAGGTGCCGCGGGTCGATCTTCCAGGTCAGGTTGAGCTTGTGGGTCTCGCCGCTCTCGATATATTTCTTGTTGGTGTTCGGACAGTCCTGGACGGTCGTGCCGGTGCAGCCGAGGACGTTGATCTGGCGATCGAGCGAGCCCAGGCCGCCCGAGAAGCCGGTGATCGTGTTCTTCGCGATGAAGCCGCGGATGCCGCCGGTGAGCGTGAGGTTCGGCAGGATGTCGTAGGCGGTCTCGGCGAACACGGCATAGTCGCGGTCGACGCGGTGCAGCGAGGTGTAATAAACGTCGTCCGCCGGCGCGCCCGGGATCGGCGTGTTGAACGCGACCGACGCGGTGCCGAGGCCGGGGATGATATAGTCGGCGGTGCGCTGGTCGGTCTGGCGCTGTAGGAACATGCCGGCGGTCAGCCGCAGCGGGTTCTCGGCGGGCGAGCTGACCCGCAGCTCGTGCGACTGCTTGGTGTAGTTGTCGTGGCCGTGGACGATCTGGGTCGGATCGAGATCGTTCCCCATCGCGTCCTTGTAGTAGTTATAGTCGGCATAGGTATCATAGGCGACGCTGAAATAGGAATAGTCGGTGAAATTATCGATGTGGCGCTGGAAATAGGAACCAGAATAGGTCACGTCCCAATCGCTGAGCTTGCCCTGGACGGTCAGCGAGGCGAGATACCAGTGATCGCGATTGACGTCCGGCGTGAAATCATGGACCGCGAGATCGCCGACGCGCGGATCATAGAGGAACGCCCCCTTCGCGACCTGATGCTGGTAGATGGCGCTCGGCGTGACGGTCCAATTGTCGTCGATGTCATATTTGAGCGCCGCGCGGCCGCCATAGGTCTTGACGCCGTTGAAGTCGTTCTTCGCGAAGGCGTCGTTGTTCGGATAATAATCGTCGGGCAGCGGCGCGGTCGAATAATAGGCCGGGTTCGGGCTGCCGTCGTCGAGCAGGCCGGGGACCGTGCGGCGATATGGCCGGTTCTGGAGATAGGTGTCCGTGAACCGATCATAGACGGTGCGGCCGGTGGTGCGCTTGTTGTCGATATAGCCGCCGTCGCGCTCGTAGAAGCCGACCAGCCGGATCGCGGCGCGATCGCCGAGGGGAATGTTGACGAAGCCCTCGACGGTGCCGCCCTTGTTGCCCTTGCCGAACTTGTTGCCCTCGACATCGATGCCGCCGGCGAACCTGGTCGTGTCGGGCTTGTTGGTGATGAGCCGCAGCGTGCCGGACAGCGAGCTCGCGCCGTAGAGCGTGCCCTGCGGGCCGGCGAGCGCCTCGACGCGCTGGATGTCGTAGACGTGCAGATCGACCGAGCCGAAGATCGTCGTGAGAGGGGTCTCGTCGACATAGAGGCCGGTGGCGGGCAGCGGGCCGGTCGCCGCGCCGTCGCCGCCGGTGACGATGCCGCGGAAATAGAGCTGCGTCTGGCCGGGGCCGAAGCTCTGGTAGCTGACGCTCGGCAGCAGCTTCACATAGTCGTCGAAGCTCTGCACCTGATGCTGGGCGAGCGTCTCGGTGCTGAGCGCCTGGATGCTGATGGGAACGTTCTGGAGGCTCTCCGAACGCTTGGTCGCGGTCACGATGATGTCGGCGTTGCCGGGATCGGTGACGGAAGGCCGCGCCGTCGAGGGCGAGGCGATCGTCGCGGGATCGGTGGTGCCGGTCGAACTTGGCTGGGCGTTGGCGACGCCCGGCCAGGTCAGCGCCAGCGCCAGCCCGGTGGTGGCCGGCATGATCGTCCTGGCCCGTCGCTGCGCGGAGCCCCCGCCTGCCTTGCTCATTCCCTGCCCCCCTGGAGATGCGCGATCGCTGCTCTGTGCAAGCTCTCTCTTCGCCGGCGCGGCGTCAATGCGTTTATGTTGCGGCGCAGCTACACTCCGTCGTCATTCTGTCGTGCCCAGCGCGGCGGCGAGCTCGCCCAGCCAGGGCGCGAAGTGCCGCCACTGGTCGAGCCCCTCGCGGAAGATCGGCCGGCGGACCTGCTCGGAGCTCGCGGTCTGCACCGCGCGATCGGTCTCCCAGAAGCGCAGGCAGGCCGGCTCGAAGCCGAGCCCGGCATGCGCCAGCAGCGCGCGCACCGCCGCCTCGGTATCCTCCACCATCGCCTCGTGGCGCGCGCGGTGGACCTGTCCGGGCAGCACCGCGTCGATATGCGCCATCATCGCGGCATAGTCGGCATAGTAGCGGCCGAGATCGGCCAGCGCATAGGAAAAGGCCTGGCCGCGCGCGAAGTGCTGCTTGAAGTTCGAGAAGCAGCAGCCCATCGGATCGCGCCGCGTATCGATGATCGTCGCGTTCGGCAGGATCAGCCGGATGAGCCCGACATGCGCCCAGTTGTTCGGCATCTTGTCGATGAAGCGGCGCCGGCCGGCCCTGCGATGGATGCGGGTCCGCTCAAGATATTCCTCGCCGAGGCCGCGCAGCTCATCCGCGTCGAGCGCGGCGAGCGCGTCGGGATAGCGCGATGCCTCGCCGCGCAGCGTCCGGCCCGACAGGCGGTGCGCGATGGCCTGGATGTCGGAGAGCTCGCGCGTGCCCTCGACGGCGGAATGGCTGGCGAGGATCTGCTCGACCAGCGTCGAGCCTGAACGCGGCATGCCGAGCACGAAGATCGGATCGTCCGCCGGCGCGCCCCATCCCGCGCGCGCCGCGAAGAATTCGGGCGTGAACAGGGCGCGCGCGCGCTCGACCTGCTCGTGCGTCTCGTCGGCGTCATAGACGATCTGCTGCCGCCGCAGCCGGTTGCCCTCGGCATAATGGCGGAACGACGCCGCCCAGTCGCCCGCGTCCTCATGCGCCTTGCCGAGCGCGAAGTGGAGATGGAAGCGGTCCTGCGGGTCGGTCGCCGCGTCCGCCAGCGCGTCCGTCATCGCCGCGCGGTCGGCCGCGTCGAACTTGACCGTCTTCAGATTGGCGAGGCTCCACCAGCATTCGCCGGCGGTCGGGCGCAGCGCGATGCCGCGGCGATAGGCCGCGATGCTGTCGGCCTGGCGGCCGAGCGTCTTCAGCGTGTGGCCGTAGCTCATCCACAGCGCCGGGTTCCCCGGCCGCGCCGCCAGCGCGTCCTCGAACGCGGCGATCGCCTCGTCATAGGCGCCGATGCCGCCGTGGACCGCGCCGGAGAGATTGCGATAGGCGGGGTTGTCGGGCTCGGCCTCGAGCAGCCGGTCGATCTCGGCGATCGCCTCGAGGCCGCGGCGCTGGCGGTGGAGCGCGATCGCGAGATTGTAGCGCGCC
Source organism: uncultured Sphingomonadaceae bacterium (assembly GCA_964245925.1). GTDB lineage: Bacteria > Pseudomonadota > Alphaproteobacteria > Sphingomonadales > Sphingomonadaceae > Solisphingomonas. Next base: position 2,132 of record CAXTPE010000010.1, on the reverse strand, counting down.
GCCAGGAACGACGGCGCCAGCTCCAGCGCGCGCCGCAGCAGGTGCTCGGCATCGACATTGCGCCCGAGCCGGCCGCCGACCTCGGCGAGCATGCGCAGCGCGGCGATGTCGTCGGGGCTGTCGCGCAGCCGCGCGCGCAGCAGGTGCTCGGCGACGGGGAGATCGCTGACCCGCATCGCCTCGGCGGCCTGCAGCAGCGCCGGATCGACGGCGGCCAGCCGCAGCTCGCGCGCATGCGCTTCCGCCGCGCCGGCCGGATCGCCGGCGTGCAGCAGCCGGGCGGCGAGCGCGCGCCAGCCCTCGACATGCGCGGGATCGAGCCGGACCGCGCGCCGCAGCGCCGCGATCGCCCCCGCGCTCTCGTCGCGCGCGGCCAGCGCGAGGGCGAGCAGGACATGGGCGTCGGCGCTGGAGGGGACCGCGCCCAAGATCTCGCGGGCCTGGCGTTCGGCCAGCGCGGGATCGCGCCGCAGCAGCGCGCGGGTATGCGCGAGCGCCTGCGCGAGGGTGCCGACGGGATCGCGCTGAGCGGCTTGCGTCATGCCGCTGATGCTAGGCTGCTCCGCCGCGACCGCAAGCCGTCAGGCGACGCGCAGCAGGCGCTTCAATGGCGAGCGATCGGCGAGGATCGCGCGCGCCGCATTGTGGCCGGGCGCGCCGGTGACGCCGCCGCCGGGGTGGGTGCCCGCGCCGCACATGTAGAGCCCCTTGATGGGCGAGCGATAGGCGGCGTTGCCGAGGATCGGCCGCGCCGACCAGAGCTGATCGAGCGACATCGCGCCGTGCATGATGTCGCCGCCGGTCAGCCCGAACTTGCGCTCCAGATCGAGCGGCGAGTGGATCTGCCGCGCGATCACCGATGCCTTGAAGCCGGGCGCCCAGTGCTCGACGGTGTCGAGGATGCGATCGGCCGCCGCCTCGCGCTCGTCGTCCCAGCTTCTCCCGTCGGGCAGCACGGGGGCGAACTGCTGGCAGAACAGGCTGGCGACATGGCAGCCGGGCGGCGCGAGGCTGTCGTCGATCGTCGAGGGGAGCAGCATCTCGACGATCGGCGCCTTCGACCAGCCATCGCGCTTCGCGTCGAGGAAGGCGCGGTCCATATAGTCGAGCGTCGGCGCGAGGATGATGCCGCTCTGGTGATGCTCGCCCGCTTCCGGCAGCACGGTGAAGCGCGGAAGCTCCGAGAGCGCGACGTTCATCCGGAAGGTGCCCGAGCCCGCCTTGAACGCGCGCACCCGCCGCTTGAACTCGGGCGCGAGATCGGCCGGGTCGACCAGCGTGTCGTAGAGCAGCCGCGGCCCGACATTGGCGGCGATCGTCCGCCCGAACACCTCGCCGCCGCTCGCCAGCAGCACGCCGACCGCGCGGCCATCATCGACCAGCACGCGCTCGACCGCCGCGTCGGTGCTGATCTCGACGCCCGCCGCCTCGCACGCGGCCCGCATCGCGCCGGTGATCGCGCCCATCCCGCCGACGGCATGGCCCCAGGCGCCCTTCTTGCCGTTCACCTCGCCGAACACATGGTGGAGCAGCACATAGGCCGATCCCGGCGTATCGGGGCTGGCATAATTGCCGACCACCGCGTCGAAGCCGAAGGCGGCCTTCACCGCCTCGCTCTTAAACCAGCTATCGAGGAAGGTGCGCGCGCTCTTGACGAACAGATCGAGCATGTCGCGATGCTGCTCGAGGCCGAGCTTCGCGAGGCCCCGGCCCTGGCGCGCGGCGCTCACCAGCGTCGACAACCCGCCGCCGAGATTGGGCGGCGCCTTGAGCGCCAGATCGCGCAGCACGTCGGCGACCCGCTCCAGCATGGCGTAATAGGCCGGCAGCGCGTCCGCGTCCTTGTCCGAGAATTTGCGGAACTCGGCCTGGGTGCGCGCGAGCCCGCCGCCGAGCTTGAGGTAGCGCCCGTCGTCCTGCGGCAGGAAGTTGGAGATCGGCCGCTCGATCACGCGATAGCCATGATCGGCCAGCCGCATGTCGGCGATCACCTTCGGCTGGAGCAGGCTGACCGTGTAGCTCGCGGTCGAGTTGCGGAAGCCGGGATGGAATTCCTCGGTCACCGCCGCGCCGCCGACGATGTGCCGGCGCTCGAGCACGCGCACCTTGAGCCCCGCGCGCGCGAGATAGAA
>CAXTPE010000009.1:0-30614 GCA_964245925.1 uncultured Sphingomonadaceae bacterium | reverse complement strand
ATCACGAGGCCGGCCACGCGCTCGTCTCGCTGCACGTCCCCGGCTGCGATCCGCTCCACAAGGTGACGATCATCCCGCGCGGCCGCGCGCTGGGCGTCACCTGGAACCTGCCGGAGCGCGATCGCTATTCGATGTCGATGAAGCAGATGAAGGCGCGGTTGTCGCTCTGCTTCGGCGGCCGCATCGCCGAGCAGCTCATCTACGGCATGGACGAGCTGAACACCGGCGCCTCCAACGACATCCAGCAGGCCACCGATATGGCGCGCTCGATGGTCACCGAATATGGCATGTCGGACAAGCTCGGCTGGCTGCGCTACCGCGACAACCAGGACGAGGTGTTCCTCGGCCATTCCGTCGCGCGCGCGCAGAGCGTGTCGGAGGAGACCGCCAAGCTGATCGACTCGGAGGTCCGCCGGCTGATCGAGGAGGCGGAGGGCATCGCGCGCGGCGTCCTCACCGACAATCTCGACGAGCTCCACCGGCTCGCCGGCGCGCTGCTGGAATATGAGACGCTGTCGGGCGACGAGGCCAGGCGCGCGATCGCCGGCGACCCGATCAACCGCGACGACTCCGCCGCGCGCAGGGCGGTGGCGATCTCCAAGGGCGGCTCGTCGATCCCGAGGAGCAAGCGCCCGGGCGGCGGCTTCGGCGACGCGGCGCCGCAGGGGGCCTGAGCCGGGGACGCCGGCGGTTCCCGCTCGCCGGCGGTCATGCTAGGCACCGCCGAGCCATGAAGCACGATGCCCCCGATCCGCAGGCGCTCATTGCCGAGATGGGGCGCCGCGCCCGCGCCGCCACCGCGATCCTCGCCCGCGCGCCCACCGCCGCCAAGGCCGCCGCGCTCACCGCAGCCGCCGCCGCGATCCGCGCGAGCGAGACGGACATCCTCGCCGCCAACGCCGCCGACATGGCCCGCGCTGAAGATGCCGGGCTCGGCAAGGCGATGCTCGACCGGCTCAAGCTCGATGCGAAGCGCCTCGCCGGCGTCGCGGACGGGCTCGAGGCGGTCGCGGCGCTGCCCGATCCGGTCGGCCGCACCATCGACGCGACCGAGCGCCCCAACGGCCTGAAGCTCGCCCGCGTCCGCGTGCCGCTCGGCGTCGTCGGGATCATCTTCGAGAGCCGGCCCAACGTCACCGCGGATGCGGGCGCGCTCGCGATGATGGCGGGCAATGCGGCGATCCTGCGCGGCGGCTCGGAAGCGCGCGAGAGCAACCGTGTGATCCACGCGGCCCTCGTGGCCGGCCTCGCGCGGGCCGGCCTGCCCGAGGACGCGATCCAGCTCGTCCCCGTCACCGATCGCGCCGCGGTCGGCGCGATGCTGACGGCGGCGGGCCTCATCGACATCATCGTGCCGCGCGGCGGCAAAAGCCTGGTCGCGCGCGTCCAGGAGGAGGCGCGCGTGCCCGTGCTCGCGCATCTGGACGGTATCTGCCACACCTATATCGACGCCTCGGCCGCGCCCGCCATGGCGACCGCGATCGCGCTCAACGCCAAGCTGCGCCGCACCGGCATCTGCGGCGCCACCGAGACGCTGCTGATCGACCGCGCCTTCGCGACGCCGGAAGGCCCGGTCCGCGCCCTGCTCGACGGCGGCTGCGAGCTGCGCGGCGACGCCGCCGCCCGCGCGCTCGATCCCCGCGTCGGCGTGGCCTCGCCGGAGGACTGGGACACCGAATATCTCGATGCGGTCTGCTCGGTCGCGGTGGTCGATGGCGTCGCCGGCGCCATCGCCCACATCGCCGCTCACGGCTCGCACCACACCGACGCGATCGTCGCCGAGGATGCCGCCGCCGCCGAGCGCTTCCTTGCCGAGGTCGACAGCGCGATCGTGATGTGGAACGCCTCCACCCAGTTCGCCGACGGCGGCGAGTTCGGGCTTGGCGCCGAGATCGGCATCTCGACCGGACGCCTCCACGCGCGCGGCCCGGTCGCGCTCGAAGGCCTCACCACCTACAAGTGGATCGTCCGCGGCACCGGGCAGACGCGGCCTTGAATCGCCTGTCTACGATGTCTACAACCGCGTCATGGGCGGAACGCGAGGCTGCGATTCTCGATGTCGTCGATGAATGGGTCGCCGACCTCGATGCCGGCCGAACGCTGACGCACGAGGAGCTCGTCGCGAGGATCGAAGCTCGACGGCCGGGTCGCGAAGCCGCTTGAGGCGGCTGGTCCGGTGGGAACGCGCGACAGCCGATCTCTTCGCGATTGCCGACAGCTATTCCGTGATCGATCCTGATTTGCCCGACATTTTGCTCGACAGGGTCATCGCGTCGCCGCGCCCCTTGCCGGAGCGGCCGTTGCCGGGATCACCGCTCGGTTCGCGAGGGCTACGCAAGTGGCCGGTCAGGAACACGCCTTTCCCGCTGCCTTACAGGCTGCTTGAAATCGACGCGCGCGCGATCGCCCGAGTTCGCCACGCCCGCGAAGACCGGCGGCCGGAATGAGCGCGAGGCGCATCGGCCTGCTCGGCGGCTCGTTCAATCCCGCGCACGGCGGGCACAGGCGCATCAGCCTCGCCGCGATCCGCGCGCTGGGGCTCGACGAGGTCTGGTGGCTGGTCTCGCCCGGCAATCCGCTCAAGCCCGCGGACGGCATGGCGCCGCTCGCCGCCCGCTTCGCCGCGGCCGCCCGCATGGCGCGGCACGCCCCGATCCGCGTCACCGCCGTCGAGGCGGCGCTCGGCACCCGCTACACCGTCGACACGCTCCGCGCGTTGCGACGCCGCTATCCGCGCTTCCGCTTCGTCTGGCTGATGGGCGGCGACAATGTCGCGCAATTGCATCGCTGGCGGGATTGGCGAGGGATCGCGCGCGGCATCGCCATTGCGGCGATCGCCCGGCCGGGCTATGAGGAGCGTGCCCGTGCCGCGAGGGCGATGGGCTGGCTCCGGCGCTTCGTCCGGCCGCGGAGCCAGGCGCGCATATGGACGCGATGGAGTCTCCCGGCGATCGTGCTCCTGCGCTTCCGCCCCGATCCACGCTCCGCCACGCGGCTGCGCGCCGCCGATCCCGACTGGCACGATCACCCCGTCACCGCAGCCCAGCGCGATCGCGTCACGCGCCGGCTGGTCACCCAGGAGGCCCTTTGCCCGCTTTAGCAACCGCCGCGTCCGGCGTCCCGCCGATACGGCCGACCGTCGATCCCGCCCACGGCCTGCACGATCTGGTGCTCCGCTCGCTCGACGACGACCAGGCGGTCGAGACGGTCAGCATACCGCTCGCCGGCAAGTCGAGCATCGCCGATCACATGGTGATCGCGTCGGGCCGCTCCACCCGCCAGGTCGCCTCGATGGCGCAGAAGCTGGTCGAGAAGATCAAGGCCGAGACCGGGCGCCGCGCCCGCGTCGAGGGACTGCCGGCTGCCGACTGGGTGCTGATCGACGCCGGCGACGTGATCGTCCACCTGTTCCGCCCGGAAGTCCGCAGCTTCTACAATCTCGAGCGGATGTGGGCGTTCGGCGAGCCGCCGGCGACGCCGAACGCGTGATCCGCGCCTCGGTCCATTCGTTCGCACCGAGCGACGTCGAGGTGGCGGCGTGCCTGGCTCTCGACCTCGCTCGGGCCGAACGGACGTCGTAATCACCCTGGAGCAGGGCCGCCCATGCTGCTCCACATCGTCGCGCGCGGGCGGATCGGGCGCGGCCCCGAGGCCGAGCTGGTCCAGCGCTATATCGCCCGGATCGGCTGGCCGACCAGGATCACCGAGCTTCCCGACAGCGGCGGCCGGGCGCCCGCCCCCGAGCCCCGCGCGATGACGGTGGCGCTCGACGAGACCGGCGACCCGCTCCCCTCGCGCGCCTTCGCCGAGCGCATCGGCCGCTGGCGCGACGACGGCGCCCGCGAGGCGCGCTTCCTGATCGGCGCCGCCGACGGGCTCGATGCGTCCGAGCGCGACGCCGCCGATCTGCGCCTCTCGTTCGGCGCGCTTACCTGGCCGCATCTGCTGGTCCGCGCGATGCTCGCCGAGCAGCTCTGGCGCGCGACCAGCATCCTCGCCGGCCACCCCTATCACCGCGAGGGATGATGCGCCGCCGCTCGCTCGCCCCGCTGCTCATGGCCGGTCTCGCCGCCGCCGCGCCGGCCCAGCTCCCCGATCCGGCGCTGATCGTGCGGGAGCGCGCCGCGCTGGCGGTCGCCAAGCGCCAGTCCGCCTCCATCGCCGCGGACGCCGCCGCGATCGAGCGGCAGGCGGCCGCCGCGCGCACCGCCGCCGATCGTCTCCGCGACGAGCGGCTCGGCGTGCTCGCGCGCATCCGCTCGGCCGAGGCCGACGTCGCCGCCGCCGATGCGCGCATCGTGCTGGTCGACGCGCTGCGCCGTCGCCAGCGCGCGGTGCTCGCGGGCCAGCAGGGCGGCATCGTCCGGCTGACCGCCGCGCTACAGATGATGGCGCGCCGGCCGGCGGCGCTCGCGCTCGTCCAGCCGAGCTCGCTCGCGGACCTGGTGCGGGTGCGCGTGCTGCTCGCCTCGGCGCTGCCGATCGTGGCGCGCCGCACCGCCGGCGTGCGCGCCGAGCTCGTGGCGGCGGAACGGCTGGGCATCCAGGCGGGCGAGGCCGCCACGGCGCTGCGCGCGAGCCGCTACCGCCTCGGCCGGCGCCAGCTCGAGCTGGCCCGGCTCGAGGCCGGCCGCCGCGCCCAGTCCGCGACGCTCGACACCTCCGCGCAGGATCAGGCCGAACGCGCGCTGGCGCTGGGCGAGCGGGCGCGCGACATCGTCGACGAGATGGAGGAGCAGGGCAGCGCCGAGGATGTCGCCGGGCGGCTCGCGTCGCTCCCCGATCCGGCCGAGCGGCCGCCGGCGCCGGGCGACGCGCCGCCGCCGCCGCCGGACGCCGGCTCGCCGCGCTACCTGCTGCCGGTCGGCGGCGGCGTCGCCGATGGCTATGGCGGCGTCTCGGACGCGGGCGTGCGGGCGCGCGGGATCACCTTCGCCGGCGCGCCCGGCGCCGAGGTCGTGGCACCCGCCGCCGGCCGCGTCCTCTATGCGGCGCGCTACCGGGGCTATGGCTTCATCGTGATCGTCGATCATGGCGGCGGCTGGTCGACGACGCTGACCGGCCTGGGCGACATCGCGGTCGCGGCGGGTGACCACGTCGCCAAGGGCGAGCGCATCGGAACCGCGCCCGAAGCGCGGCCGCGCGTCACCGTCGAGCTGCGCCGCGACGGCCGGCCGATCGATCTGGCGGCGATCCTGGGCGTCGGTTGATCGGGGGCTGATCGGCCCTGTTCGCGCGCCCGATAAGACGGTATCCTCGACGCCGAACCCCGTCCAGGAACATCTCCCCCATGGCCAAGACCCTGTTGCGCGCCGTCGGCCTCGTCTCCGCGCTGGCGCTGATCCCGGCCACCACCGCCGCCTTGAGCGCGGTCGACGTCGACACCTATCGCGAGCTCGACCAGTTCATGAACGTGTTCGAGAAGGTGCGCTCGGACTATGTCGACAAGGTCGACGACAAGACGCTCATCAAGGGCGCGATCGACGGCATGCTGGCGAGCCTCGATCCGCACAGCTCCTATCTCGACAGCCGAGACTTCGACCAGATGAAGACCACCACCGACGGCAATTACGGCGGCCTCGGCCTCACCGTCCAGCTCGAGGACGGCGCGGTGAAGGTCGTCGCCCCCACCGAGGACACGCCCGCCTACAAGGCCGGCATCAAGTCCGGCGACTATATCACCCATATCGACGGCAAGCTGATCTACGGCGGCACGCTCGACGAGGCGGTCGACCAGATGCGCGGCCGCCCCGGCACCCAGATCAGGCTCACCATCGTCCGCCCCGGCCGCGACAAGCCGTTCGACGTGACGCTCACCCGCCAGAACATCGTCATCAAGCCCGTCAAATTCGAGCTCAGGGACCATATCGGCATCATCAACATCAACAGCTTCAGCCGCACCACCGGCGCCGACGTCCGCGCCGCGCTGGCCGGCATCGACAAGCTCAACGGCGGGCTGCCGCTCGGTTATGTCGTCGATCTGCGCTCCGACCCCGGCGGGCTGCTGGACCAGGCGATCGAGGTCTCCGACGCGTTCCTCGATCATGGCGAGATCGTCTCGCAGCGCGGCCGCGAGAAGGCCGACATCGAGCGCTATTACGCGCGCCCCGGCGACGATGCGCATGGCCTGCCGGTCATCGTGCTGGTCGACGCCGGCTCCGCCTCGGCGGCCGAGATCGTCGCGGGGGCGTTGCAGGACCAGCGCCGCGCGATCGTGATGGGCGAGCGCAGCTTCGGCAAGGGATCGGTGCAGACGCTCATCCCGCTGACCGACACGACCGCGCTCCGGCTCACCACCGCGCGCTACTTCACGCCGTCCGGCCGCTCGGTGCAGGAGGGCGGCATCTCGCCCGACATCCAGGTGCCGCAGCTCTCCGACGCCGACTACAAGGAACGTCCGAAGTTCCGCGAGGACGACCTGCGCCGCCACCTCATCAACGAGGCCAAGATCGACGATTCGGTGCTCGAGGACGACGGCAAGCCCGATCCCCGCTTCGCCGCCACCGCCGATCAGCTCAAGAAGCAGGGCATCGGCGATTATCAGCTCCGCTATGCGATCGACACGCTGAAGCGGCTCGGCCCGGCGGCCCCGCCGGCGCGCGCCGCGAGCAGGGTCAGGGCGATGCCGGCCGGCTGAACCTCCCGGCGCGTTCCGGCGCCACCAGCGTCAGGAGACGGGCGATGCCGCGCGGCGACAAGAGCAGCTATACCGACAGGCAGAAGCGCAAGGCCGCGCATATCGAGCAGGGCTATGAGGATCGCGGCGTGCCGAAGCAGGAGGCGGAGGCGCGCGCCTGGGCGACGGTGAACAAGGAAAGCGGCGGCGGCAACGCATCCGGCTCCGGGCGCGGCAAGCCCGACACCCATGTCTCCTCCTCGCGCGGCGGCAAGGCGAACGGGTCGGGCTCGGCCGAGCAGCGCTCGGCGGCCGCCCGCAAGGGCTGGGACACGCGCCGCCGGAACGCCGGCGCTTGAGCGCCGCCCGGACCGCTTCGCTGCTGCGCGTACATGCCGACGGCGGCCGCGAGGCGTGCGTTCGCGATCTGGCGGTGGAGCGGCCGGTCGCGATCGAGGTGAACGGCCTCGGCCATGCCGTGATGATGGCGTCGCCGGCGGACCTGGTCGACTTCGCCCATGGCTTCGCGTTGTCCGAGCGGCTGATCGCGAGCGCCCGCGAGCTGCTCGACGTCGACCTGCACGAGACGGCGGACGGCACCATCCTGCGTCTGACGCTCGCCCGCCCGCCCGAGGCCGCGCGCATCCGCAACCGCACCGGCGACGCCGCCTGCGGCCTGTGCGGCATCGAGAACCTCGAGCAGGCGATGCGCCCGCTCCCCGCCGTCCCGCCCGCGCCACCGATCGCCGACGCCGCGATCTTCCGCGCGCTCGCGGCGATGCGCGCCCACCAGCCGCTCAACGCGGCGACCGGCGCGGTCCACGCCGCGCTCGCCTGCGATGCGGACGGCGCCATCCTGCGCGCGCGCGAGGATGTCGGCCGCCACAACGCGTTCGACAAGCTGATCGGCGCGATGCTGCGCGAGCGCCGCTCCTGGGCGGGATGCTTCGCGCTGCTCTCGTCGCGCTGCTCCTACGAGCTGGTCGAGAAGGCCGCGCTCGCCGGCTGCGCGACGCTCGTCACCGTGTCGGCGCCGACCAGCCTCGCGATCGCGCGCGCGCGGCAGGCCGGCGTGCGGCTGATGTCGCTGGCACGGGCGGATTCCTTCCTGCTGGATATTGGCATCCCGGCCGCGTCGGCGCAGGATGAAACGCGCGAAGTTCCAGTGGAGTAGCGGATGTCCAGGCAGCGCGGCGACAAGCCGAGGATCAAGCCCTATTGGGGCCCGGCGGGCGGCTGGGGCTCGCTCAACTCGGTGCAGGAGATCGTCCGGCGCGAGCAGTCCCCCGTCACCACCGGCGCCGAGCTGATCCGCCAGAACAAGGACGATGGCTTCGCCTGCGTGAGCTGCGCCTGGGCCAAGCCGCACCCGACCCATGTCGCCGAATTCTGCGAGGAAGGCGCCAAGGCGACCGCCTGGGAGATCACCGGCCTGCGCACCACCCCCGCCTTCTTCGCGACCCACACGCTTGCCGAGCTGCGCGAATGGCCGGATTACGACCTCGAGCAGCACGGCCGCCTCACCCACCCGATGCGCTACGACGCCCGCACCGACAAATATGAGGTTGTCGAGTGGGAGACGGCGTTCCGTGGCATCGCCGCGACGCTGAAGCCGCTCGATCCCACCTCGGTGGTGTTCTACGCCTCCGGTCGCGCCAGCCTCGAAGCCTCCTACATGTACCAGTTGCTGGCGCGCATGTACGGCAGCCAGAGCCTGCCCGACAGCTCGAACATGTGCCACGAATCCACTTCGGTCGGGCTCAAGGCGTCGATCGGGGTGCCGGTCGGCACCGTCCGGCTCGACGATTTCGATCATTGCGAGGCGATCCTCCACATCGGCCAGAACGTCGCCACCAATTCCCCGCGCATGCTCCACCAGCTCCGCTCGGCGCGGAAACGCGGCTGCGAGATCGTCACCTTCAATCCGTTGCGCGAGCGCGGGCTGGAGCGCTTCACCGATCCGCAGAACCCGATCGAGATGGCGACGCTCGGCGAGACGAAGATCTCGACGCAATATCACCAGCTCCGCGCCGGCGGCGATCTCGCCGTGCTGATGGGCATCGCCAAATATTGCATCGAGGCCGACGACGCCGCGCGCGCGCATGGCAAGCCGCCGATCCTCGACCATGACTTCATCGCCGCGAATACCGATGGCTTCGATGCCTTCGCCGCCGCCGCCCGCGCCGCGAACTGGGACGAGATCGAGCATGAGAGCGGCCTCGAACGTCGCGAGATCGAGCGTGCCGCCGCCGTCTACGCCAGGTCGAAGGCGACGATGGTCATCTACGGCATGGGGATCACCCAGCACGTCAAGGGCGTCGAGAACGTCCGCATGATCGTCAACCTGCTGCTGCTCAAGGGCAATATCGGCAGGCACGGGACCGGCCCCTGCCCCGTGCGCGGCCACTCGAACGTCCAGGGACAGCGCACCGTCGGCATCACCGAGAAGCCCGAGCTCGCCTCGCTCGACATCCTCAAGGAGCGCTACGGCTTCGAGCCGCCCCGCGACAAGGGCCACGACACGGTGGAGGCCTGCGAGGGCGTGATCGACGGGAGCGTCCGGGCATTCGTCTCGCTCGGTGGCAATTTCCTGCGCGCCGTGCCGGAGACGCATGCGATGGAGGAAGGCTGGGCGAAGCTCGCGCTTTCCGTGCAGGTCGCGACCAAGCTCAACCGCACCCACCTCGTGCCGGCGGCCGGCGATACCTGGCTGCTGCCCTGCCTCGGCCGCATCGAGCGCGACATGCAGGCGGGCGGGCCGCAGCTCGTCACGGTCGAGGATTCGACCAGCGTCATCCACAAATCGCTCGGCAAGGTGGCGCCGGCGAGCCCGCACCTGCTGTCGGAGCCGGCGATCGTCGCCGGCATCGCGCGCGCGCTGCTGCCGCCCAATCCGAAGGTCGACTGGGCGGCGTGGACCGGCGACTATGCCCTCGTCCGCGACGAAATCGCGCAGGTCTTCCCGCATTTCTTCAAGGATTTCAACACGCGCATCGAGGAGCCAGGCGGCTTCTGGAAAGGCAACAAGGCGGCCGAGCGGATCTGGCAGACGCCGACCGGGAAGGCCGAGTTCCTCGTCCCCTCGTCGCTCAACGCGGCCGGGTTCGCGGATGCCGAGGGCCGCTACCGGCTGCTCACGATCCGCTCGAACGACCAGTTCAACACCACCATCTACGGCTATCACGATCGCTTCCGCGGCATCACGGGCACCCGCCGGATCGTCCTGATGAACCGGGACGACATGGCGCGCGCCGGGCTGGAGAACGGCCAGAAGATCGTGCTGGAGAGCGACGCGGAAGACGGCAGGGCGCGGTCCGTGCCCGATCTCCAGGTCGTCGAATATGCCGTGCCGCCCGGCTGCATCGCGGCCTATTACCCCGAGTGCAACCCGCTGATCGCGGTCGCCCACCACGCCGAGGAAAGCCATGTGCCGGCCGCCAAGTCGGTCCCGGTCCGCATCCGCGCCTAGCGCGGTTCTCGATCCGATGCAATCGGATCGAGAACCGCGCTAGAGGCTCCAGTCGACGCGGAGGCCGTAGCTGCGCGGCCGGGTGACCGAATAGGCTGGCGCCGTCTGGCCGGTGAAGGGCCCGCTGAGGATGCCGCGCTTGTCGAAGATATTGTCCACGTAGCCGAGCAGCCGCACCTTCTGCGCCAGGTTGATCGAGGCGCGCGCGTCGAACAGGTTGTAGCCGCCCCGCGTGCTAGGATTGCCGAACGCGACCGGCGCCGTGGACAGGTAGCGGTGCGCTAGCTCGAACGAGGGCCCGAGCGCCGCGTCCGGCAGGTCGAGCGTCAGATTGTTGGCGACCGACCAGTGCGACGTGCCGGGCAGGCGCGTTCCGGACTGGTAGCCGGGGCCGAAATTGTCCGGCAGGAACTTGGACAGCTTGGCGTCCGCATAGGTCACGTTCGTGCTGAAGCCGAGCTGCCGCGTGATCTTGACCGCGCCCGAGAACTCGACGCCGGTGATGCGCGCGTTCGAGCCGTTGATGACATAGGAGAAGTAATTGGGCCCCGGGCCGAACTCGCGGGCCTGGAAATTCTTCCAGTTGATGTGGAAGACCGACGCATCGACCGTCAGCCGGTTGTCCATCGTCGAGAACTTGGTCCCGGCTTCGTAGTTATAGACCTTGTCCGCGCTGTAGGTGGAGGGGAGTGACGGGAGCAGGCCGGCGTTGGGATTGATGCCGCCGACCCGATAGCCTTCGGAGAAGGTGGCGTAGGCGAGCAGTTTCCGCGTCGGCGTCCAGGACAGCGTGACCTTCGGCGTGAAGCCGCTGTCCTTCTGGTTGGCGCCGCCGCTGAGATCGACGGCGCTGCCGCTGACGAAGCCGAGCTGGTTGGTCACGTCACCCTTGGCCTTGGTGCGGTAATAGCGGCCGCCGGCGGTCAGCTCGACCGTGTCGGTGAACTTGTAGCGCGCCTCGCCGAAGATGCCGAGATCCTCGTTCACGGAGTGGGCCAGATAGCCGTAGATCCGGTCGCCCGGCGCCAGCAGCGCGCCGGGCACGCCGCCGAACAGGCCGGGATTGGCGTCGATATAGTCCTCGGCGCCGGGCGCGACGTCGCGGTCGTAGCTGGACTTGGTGGCGCGCAGGTAGCTCGCGCCGACGAGCCAGCGGAAGCGGCCTTCGTCGTGGGAGGCGAGCCGCGCCTCGACCGTCTTGATGTTGGCATGCGCGTTGCCCAGCGAGATCGGCGCATCTGGCCCGGTGGTCGTGCCGCTCAGGAAGCCGTAGAAGGATGCGTCGAAGATCGTCGTGTTCTTCTTCTTGTCGACCGATCCCAGCACGGTGAGCGTCCCGAACGGCGCGTCCTGATCGAGCCGCAGGCTGTTGAGGAAGAAGCTGGTCTTCTGCGCCTCCGGGTTCTGGGTGACGCGGGTCAGCGCATCCGCCGAGGTGATGTAGGTCTGGTCGTCCAGCCTGGTGTCCTGATAGGTCGACAGATAGGTGATCGTCGTGCCCTCGGCGGGCGTCGCCACGATCGAGCCGCGCAGGCCGCGCGTGCGGAAATCATTGGCGGCCTTCTTGCCGGTGCCGAGATTGTCGATGTAGCCGGCGTCGTAGCGCTGCAGCGCCATCACGCGGACCGCCAGCTTGTCGGCGATGATCGGTACGTTGACCATCGCCTTGCCGGCATAGTCGAGGGCGCCGTCGGCGTTCTTCACCGAGCCGATCAGCCCCTCGGCGGCGGCGTCGATCCTCGTCGGATCGGCGGTCTTGGCGACATAGTTGACCAGGCCGCCGAGCGTGGAGGAGCCGAACAGCGTGCCCTGCGGACCGCGCAGCACCTCGACGCGGTCCAGATCGAAGGTGTCGATGTCGGGGATACCGATCGGGAAGCCCGGCTCGACGATCTGCACCTCGTTGAGATAGTAGCCGGTCGTGGTCTGGCCCTGCTCGTGATAGGTGGTCGCGGCGATGCCGCGGATCACGACCTCCGAGATGCCGGGCTGATAGTCGTTGAACACCACGCCGGGCAGCCGCGTGATATAGTCGGCGAGGCTGTTGGCGTTGGCCTTGGCGAGCTGCTCGCCGGTGATCGCGCTGATCGGGGCGGCGACCTGGCGGATGCCTTCCCGCCGCTTGGTGGCGGTGACGATGATGTCTTCCTGGCTGCTCCCGGTCGAGGCGGCGGGCGCCGCGGCGGGTGCGTCCGGCGCCGCCGTCCCCGGCGCGGCGATGCTCTGGGCGTGCGCTGGAGCCGCGAGCAGGGCGGCGGCCGCCATTGCCGGACCTGCCGCGGACGAAAACAGACGAGACCTGCGCATGACCTGAAATCCCCCTCGTGAGAGCATGCGGCGCGCGGCCGCCAGCTCGGTCGTTCGATGCCTTGTCGCCGGAGCCCGATCGACGCCTTTTCGCGGCGCCTCCTGCGGGCCTGCGGCTTGCCGCCGCCCGGCCTCCCACGCCGAGGCTCGTCGCTTCCTGGCGCCCGCAAAACATCCAATATCGGGATGCCGAGGGGTCCAGAGCGGATCGGGTCGCGCCGCTATCGTCCGGCCGCGCGCGCGAGCAGCCGGAGCGCGCCTGCCGCCTCCTCCTCGGTCAGGCTCGCGAAGCCGAGGCGCAGCCCACGCGCCGCGGCCGGGCCCGTCGCGAACGAGCGCGACGAGGCGAAGCGGAGCCCCAGCGCCGGCGCGCGCGCCTCGATCCGGTCGAGATCGGCGATGCGCGGGAAGCGCAGCCAGAAGGCGAGCCCGCCGTCCGGCACGCGATAGCTGACGAGCTCGCCGAGCTGTGCGTCCAGCGCGGCCGCGAAGGCGAGCCGGCGCGCCGCATAGGCCTGGGTCGCCTTGCGCGCGTGGCGGCGCAGCTCGCCGTCGTCGATCAGCTCGGCGGCGGCATCCTCGGTGAGCATGCTGCCCATCCCATCCGTCAGCGACACCCCGTGGGCGATCGCGGCGATGAACGCGGTCGGCGCCGCGATATAGCCGATCCGCAGCGCCGGCAGCAGCAGCTTGGAGAGCGAGCCGACATAGATCACCCGGCCCGGCGCATAGCTCGCCATCGGCAGCAGCGGCTGCGATTCGAAGTGGAACTCGTGATCGTAATCGTCCTCGATCACCGCGAAGCCGAACTGGCGCGAGAGATCGAGCAGCCGCAGCCGCCGCTCCGGCCGCAGCGCCACCGTGGTCGGAAACTGGTGATGCGGCGTCAGGAAGACCGCCTTGACCCGATGCCCGCGGCACTGCCGCTCGACATCCTCGACGTCGACGCCCTGATCGTCGAGCGCGACCGGCACGACGCGCGCGCCGCGATCGGTGAAGGCGGCGACGGCAGGCTCGTAGGTCAGCGCCTCCATCAGCACGGTGTCGCCCGGCGCGATCAGCGCGCGCGCGGCGAGGAAGATACCGTGCTGGCTGCCGCGCGTGATGCAGATCTCGGCCGCCGTCACCGCCAGCCCGCGCTCCGCCTTCAGCATCGCCGCGATCGAGGCACGCAGCGCCGGCGAGCCGCGCGGATCGCCATAGAGCAGCCGGTTGTCCCGCGCCGCGCGCCGCGTCGCCGATCGATAGGCGCGCGCGAGGATCTCGGTGGGGAACAGCCGGCCGTCCGGCGAGCCCTCGTCGAGCTTGAGCCACGGACCCGTGGGCGTCGCGAGCGGGCGCTCGGGCGGCGGCCGGAAGCCATATTCGGGGACGGCGGGCGACGGGCCGGCCGGCGGCGCCGCGCGCGGCGCGGCGGGGAGCGAGCCCGCGACCACCGTGCCGCGCGTGCCGTCCGAGGACAGCCAGCCCTGCGCGATCAGATCCTCATAGGCGAGCACGACGGTCTTGCGGTTGACGCCGAGCAGCGCCGCGAGCTCCCGGCTGCTCGGCAGGAACGCGCCGGATCCCAGCCGGCCGCGCTCGATCTCGTGGATCAGCGCATGCGCGATCTGGAGATAGATCGGCGTCGAGCGCGAGGGATCGATCCGCCCGCCGAGCACGACCCGCCAGGATCTCGTCATTGGCCCCCTCTCCGCCCGGCATGGCGAAGGGCGAGGGGGCCAGCCTAGCAGGCGCCACCGTGTCCGCAAGCCGCGCTTGGCCCCGGCGCGATGTCGTTCTTGGCCATTGCGCGGCGGCGGCCGGCTCCCGACTATGGATGCGATCGAGGGCGCCGGACGCAGGGGACAATGGACGATGGCGGATCAAGCGATCGCGGGCGCGGCGGGATCGACGGCCGGACTGGCCGGGGCGGGCTCGGTCGCGCGCGCATCGCCGTTCGAGCAGTTCGCGGACCGGGACGTGATCGACCTGATCGCCGAGTATCCGCTCGCCTGGGTCTGCCCGCGCGAGCTGCGCGCCGAGCCGCCGAGCCTGCTGCCGCTGCTCGCCGAAACCGACGCCGAGGGCAGGCTGACCGCGCTGATCGGTCACATGGCGCGGCGCAACCCGCTCGTCGCGAGCCTGACCGCCGATCGCCACGCGGTGCTGCTCTTCACCGGGCCGCAGGCCTATGTGTCGACCGCGCTGGTATCGGATCCGGCCTGGGCGCCGACCTGGAACTATGCCCAGCTCCGCATCGCCGCCACCATCCGCTTCGAGCCCGACAGGAGTGGCGAGGCGCTGCGGATGCTGCTCGACGCGCCGGGCTACGAGGCGGAGACGGGCTGGACGACGGCGATGATGGGCGCGCGCTACGCGCCGATGGAGCAGGCGATTATCGCCTTCCGGGCCGAGGTCGTCCAGCTCGAGGGGCGGTTCAAGCTCGGCCAGGACGAACGCCCGCAGCAGCTGCGCGAGATCCTGCGGGGTCACCCCGACGCCGCGCTGGTGCGCTGGATGACCCGCCTCAACATGGGCCGGCTCTGACCGCCGGCCGCCGCCGTTGCCTGCGTGCCGCCACCCGCGACCGTCGGCGCTTGAGCCAGAGGTAGATGCCCGTCCCGCACATCTCCAGGGTGGCGAGGCCGAGCACGACATCGAGCGCTATCCCGGGCCAGCCGATCATCTGGCCGGTATGCAGCGGGAACAGCGCGCGGGTCAGCTTCTGTCCGGAGCTGTCCGCATAGGGATTGTCCTCGTCGACGAAACGGCCGCTCGCCCCATCGAACCAGTAGGTGACCGGGCCGAGGCCGCGATAATCCTCGACGCCGGAGCGGGTGAAGCGGATGCCGAGCAGGTTGCGATCGGGCGCGACCTGATAGACCGCCGGCTGCCAGCCCGGCGCGCGCGCGGCGGCGAGCGCGCGGGCCCGCGGGAGCACGTCCGCGAAGCCGATCGTCGCGCGCGCGGGACGGGCGGGGGCCGGCGCGTCGAACGGCGTGAGCCGCGGCGGCGAGAGCTGCCGCACGACCGGCGCGAACGCCTCGTCGAAGAAGTTCAGCGCGACCGAGGTGAACGCCAGCACCGTCAGCGGCGCGATCAGCCAAAGCGCGCTCGCGCGGTGGATGTCGAGCAGCAGCCGGGGCAGCGGGCTGGTGAAGCGGAACGTCCAGGCGCGCTTCCATTGCCGCAGGTACGGCGGCCTGAGCGGCAGCGTCAGATACACGCCGACCAGATTGCTGAGCAGCCACGCGAGCGCGGCCACGCCCATCAGCCAGCGCCCGGCGGTGCCGGCGAGCAGGGTGGAGTGCAGCAGATAGACGCTCCGCATCCAGTGCGGGCGATCGGCGCCGGCCCGCGTGCGCCGCGTGCCGACGACATGGCCGTCACCGCCATCGAGGAACAGCTGATCGTAGCCGAGCGGTCGCGCGGTGCGCGAGGCGACGGCGACGGCGATGTTCCGGCCGGGCATGGCGCGGACCGGGAAGTCGGTCGCGACCAGCGCCGGCATGCGTCGTTCGAGCGCGCTCACGGCGGCGAGCGGATCGGCCGCGCCGGGGGTGCGGGGCGCGAACAGCGCGGGGTTCAGCCAGCGGTCGAGCGGATGCTCGAAGCTCAGCACGCAGCCGGTAAGGGCGGCGATCGCGAGGAAGAGCAGCATGGCGAGCCCCGAATATCGGTGCACCGCCAGCCAGAGCTGCCGCGTCCGCTGCTGTCCCGCCCGCATCACTCAGAGATGCGCGTCGAACCAGGCGAGGACGCGGCGCTGGACGTCCTCCTGATGCGCCGGCTCGTGGAACCAGTGCGGCTCGCGGGGGTAACGCACCATCTGAGCATCCTTTCCCAGCATCCTGAGACCGCGATAGAATTCGAGATCGAGCGTGATCGGCACGCGGGTGTCGGCCTCGCCGGCGAGCACCAGCACCGGCGTCGTCACGCCGCCGAGCATCCGCGCCGAGGAGCGCGCGTCATAATCGGCGAGATGGGTCTCGACGTCGCCGAAATAGCCGAGCGGGAAATCGGGCGTATCGGTGATCCGCGCCATCGCGGTCATGTCGGCAGGCGCGGCGCCGGCGACCGCCGCCTTGAAGCGGTTGCCGTGCGTGATCGCCCAGGCCGCCATGAAGCCGCCATAGCTCCAGCCGCCAATGCCGACCCGCGCCGGATCGACGATCTTCCGCGCCACGAGCATGTCGAGCCCGTCGGTGATGTCCTGATAGTCCATGCCGCCCCAGTCGCTGCCGACGGCGCGGGCGAAGCCGGTTCCCTGCCCGTCCGAGCCGCGCGGGTTGGGCAGAAAGACGACATAGCCGTGGCTGGCCAGCAGCTGCGCCCATTCGTGCCAGCTCCCGAGCCAGCCCGACCACCACGCCCATTCCGGGCCGCCGTGGACCTGCACCACCGCCTTGGTGGCCACGCCGGCGACATAGCCGGGCGGCGTCACCAGCACGCCGTAGACGGTCTGGCCGTCCCTGGCGTTGCGCCAGCTCACCTCGCGCACCGCGCCGAGCTTCCAGCTCGCGACCTGCGGATTGATCGTCGTGACGACCTTCGCCTTGCCGCTCTCCACCGTCCAGACGTCGGCCGGGCGGGCGGGGCTGGAGAGCGCGACGGCGAAGCGGCGGCCATCGCGGCTGGCGGTGAAATCGGCCGCCTCGCCGTCCAGCGCGGCGATCGGCGTCACCCGCCCGTCCCGGCGATCGATCCGCACGAGCTTCGAGCGCGTCCGCTCGAACGACAGCGCGAGGATCGAGCGGCTGTCCGGCGCCCATCGGAGCTGGGTCAGCAGCCCCGGATGATCGTCGGCGAGCCGGACCAGCCTGCCGGCGGCGAGATCGTAGACGCGCGGCGCGAGGCCGATGAAGCCCGGCGAGAGGATCTCCGCGCCGAGGATCGCCTTGCCGTCGGGCGACCATTTCGGCCCCTCGCCGGCATGATCGAGCAGCGTCGCGCCGATCGCGCCGGTGGCGGGATCGAACAGCACGAGCCGCGAGTGGTAGAAATGATCGTTGATCGAAGCGCTGTCGACCACCCGCAGCGCCATCCGCCGGCCATCGGGCGACCAGCTCATCGCGCTGACGTTGATGGTCGCGGGCGAGACCGGGCGCGCGGCATGGCTCGCCAGATCGAGGATCCAGAGCCGGGTGAAATGCCTCGGCTTGTCGACCTCGATCCAGTCGCGCCTGGCGGCCTTGTCGGCCTTCTCGGCCGCCGTATCCGGATCGGCGCTGAGGAAGGCGATCCGCGTGCCGTCCGGCGACCATGACAGATCGGCGACATCGTTCGGCAGCGCGGTGAGCGGCACCGCCTCGCCGCCCGCGACCGGCATCAGCCAGATCTGCCGCGAAGGCTCGCCCGCCCCCTCGGCCGCCGCCGGCGGGGTGGCGTCGACCGGCGCGCCGGGGGTGGCGGCGGTCGCGGGCCTGAACTCGAAGCCGCTGTCGGCGCCGCCGGTGAGCGGGTTCTTGCGGTTCGAGAGGAAGGCGATCGAGCGGCCGTCCGGCGACCAGCGCGGGGTGTCGTCGGCGCCGGCGCTGACGATGAAGCGCCGCGCCGGAGCGCCGCCGTCCGCCGGCACCGCCCAGATCGTCGCATGCTCGGGCGAGAACGTCGACATCCGCGCCTGCACGGTGAACAGGATCGTCCGGCCGTCGGGCGAGATCTCGGCCTCGCGCATGTCGCGCAGCTTCATGATGTCGGCGGGCTGGATCGGGTCGCCCGGCGCGGCGGGCGCCGCCGTCGCGATTCCGATCATCGCCGGTATCAACAAGAACCGCCTGTGCATGCCGAACCGCTCCCGCCCGGGCGCCAGCCTAGGGAAGCGTCCGGCCAGCGTCCAGCAGCGTGGCGCGGCCCGCCGAATCCGGGTAGCAGGCGCGCCATGACGGACAGCCGGCTCGCCCGCACGCAACCCGCCGAGCGCGCCGATGCCTTCTGCCGGCGGTTCGGGCTGCGTCTGCCGGTCTGCGAGGCGCCGATGGCGGGCAGCGCGCCGGTCGCGCGCGCGATCGCGGTCGCGCGCGCCGGCGGGATGGGCGCGTTCGGCGCGGTGCTGAGCCCGCCGACGGCGATTCGCGACTGGGCGGACGCGTTCCGGGCGGCGGGCGCCGGCGCGTTCCAGATCAATCTCTGGGTGCCGGGCGCGCCGCCGGTCCGCGACGCGGCGCGCGAGGCCGCCGTCCGCGCCTTCCTCGGCGGCTGGGGTCCGGCGGTCGATGCCGGCGCCGGCGACGCGGCGCCGCCCGATTTCGCGGGCCAATGCGCGGCGATCCTGGCGGCGCGGCCGGCGGTCGCCTCCTCGATCATGGGGCTGTTCCCGACCGGCTTCGTGGCGCGGCTCAAGGCCGCCGGCATCGCCTGGTTCGCCTGCGCGACGACGCTCGCCGAGGCGCTGGCGGCGCAGGCGGCGGGGGCGGACGCGATCGTCGCGCAGGGGATCGAGGCCGGCGGGCATCGCGGCACCTTCGATCCGATCGCCGCGCGGACGACGGGCATCGGGCTGGTCGCGCTCCTGCCGCAGCTCGCCGACGCGCTCGACGTGCCGGTGATCGCGGCGGGCGGCATCGCCGACGGGCGCGGCATCGCGGCGGCGCTCACGCTCGGCGCGAGCGCGGTGCAGATCGGCACCGCCCTGCTCCGCGCCGACGAGAGCGACACCGCGCCGGTCTGGGCCGACGCGCTGCCCGCGCTCGCGCCGGAGGGCACGACGATCACCCGCGCCTTCAGCGGACGGCCCGGGCGCGCCATCGCGACCGATTACGTCCACGCCGCCGCCGCGCGACAAGCGCCCGAGCCCGCGCCCTATCCCGTCCAGCGCGGGCTCACCGCGGCGATGCGCGCCGCCGCGCTCCGCCATGGCGATGCGACGCGGATGCAGGCCTGGGCGGGCCAGGCCGCGGCACTCGCCGCCGCCGCGCCCGCCGGCGATCTCGTCACCCGCTGGTGGGCCGACGCCCGCGCCTTTCTCCCCTGAACCAAGGAGCCAGAAGCTGTCCATCTCCCGCACCGATGCCTGGGCTGTCGCCCGTCTCGACGCGCACGGCCAGGCCGCGCTCGTCCATGCCGGCGAACTGCCGCCCGCGGCGCTGGTCGACGCCGCCATCCTGCGCATCGACGAGGCCGACGCCGCGCTCAACGCGGTCAGCTCGCGCGCCTTCGATCATGCCCGCGCCGCCGTCGCCGCGATCGACCGCGCCGCGCCGCTGGCCGGCGTGCCGATGCTGCTCAAGGCCTCGCTCGCCTACCCCGGCTTTCCCCAGACCTCCTGCTCGCGCGCCAGGCGCGACGTCGTGGCGGCGCACGCCTATCCGTTCACCGAGCGGCTCGTCGCGGCCGGGCTGGTGCCCGCCGGCATGACGACGATGCCGGAGTTCGGCCTGCTGGTGAGCGGCGAGGCGCTGCTCGGCGGGCCGACGCTCAACCCGTGGCATCCGGGCCGCACCGCCGGCGGATCGAGCACCGGCGCGGCGGTGGTGGTCGCGGCCGGGATGGTGCCGCTCGCGCACGCCAGCGATGCCGCCGGCTCGATCCGCATCCCCGCCGCCAATTGCGGCGTCGTCGGCTTCAAGCCCAGCCGTGGCTGGAATCATCGCGCGCGCGCGCACCATCTGATCGACGACCTGCTGTGCAGCGACGCGATGATCGCGCGCTCGATCCGCGACACCGCCTGGGCGGCGCGGTTCGAACGGCCCGCCGCGCTGGCGGCGGCGCCCGAACCCCGGCGACGCTTGCGGATCGCGCTCGATCTCGCCGGGCTGGCGGGTGCGCCCGACGCCGAGGTGGCGGCGCTCGTCACCGCGACGGCGCGGCTCTGCGGCGAGCTCGGCCATCATGTCGAGGAGGTCACCGCGCCGATCGACCGCGCCGGGCTGTACGCGGCGATCACCACGCTCTGGCCCTATCTCGGCGGCGACCTCGTCGACTTCTACGCCGCGACCCGGCCCGCCGAGCCGATCGGCGACCTGCTCGAGCCCTGGACGATCGGCCTCGCCGAGCGGCGCGCGCGCATCGCCCCGGAGCAGGTCGGGAGCGCGATCGGCGCGATCGGCGCGGGCGAACGCGCGCTGACGGCTTTTCACGACGACTGGGACGTGCTGCTCTCCCCCGTCGCCCCCACGCCGCCGCCGCTGGTGGGCGCGCTCGCGCCAACGCGGGCGTTCGAAGAGCTGTGGGACGCGCTGTTCGGCTATGCCTGCTACACCCCGATCGCCAACCTCGCCGGCACGCCGAGCATCTCGCTCCCGCTCGGCATGACCGGCGACGGCCTGCCGATCGGCTCGCTCCTCTCCGCCGCGCATGGCCGCGACGAGCTGCTGCTGACGCTCGCCGCGCAACTCGAGGAGGCGGCCCCCTGGGCGGAGCGCTGGCCGCCCGGCTTCCCGGGATGACGGACGCGGATCACCGGCGCCGGATGGCGGCGGCGCGCTAGCGGGTCACCTTGACGATCTGCTCGCGGCGGTACTCGCCCATCCGCTCGAACATCCAGCCGGGATATTCGGACGGCAGGTGGCTCACCTCGTCGAGCGTCGCCAGCTCGTCGGCCGACAGCGCGACCGACACCGCGCCGAGATTGTCGGCAAGCTGCTCGGCGCGCTTGGCGCCGATGATGACGCTGCTGACGGCGGGCTGGTGGAGCAGCCAGGCGAGCGCGATCTGCGCCACCGAGACGTCGTGCGCCCGCGCGATCGGGCGCATCGCGGCGATCACGGCGTCGCCCCGCTCGGCATCGACCGGCGGGAAGGAGAAGCTCGTCCGCCGGCCGCCCTCGCCGTTGCCGTCGCCATTGCCGGCATATTTGCCGGAGAGCAGCCCGCCGGCGAGCGGGCTCCATACCATCAGCCCGACCTCCTCCGATTGCAGCATCGGCACGATCTCGCGCTCCAGATCGCGCCCGGCGAGCGTGTAATAGGCCTGGAGCGAGGCAAATCGATGCAGCCCGAGCCGCTCGGAGACGCCCAGCGCCTTGGCGATCTGCCACGCCGCCCAGTTGGACACGCCGATGTAGCGGACATGGCCGTGCTCGACGAGCGTGTCGAGCGCGCGCAGCGTCTCCTCGATCGGCGTGGCGGGATCGAAGCCGTGGAGCTGGTAGAGGTCGATATGATCGAGCTGGAGGCGCTTCAGGCT
Source organism: uncultured Sphingomonadaceae bacterium (assembly GCA_964245925.1). Classification (GTDB taxonomy): domain Bacteria; phylum Pseudomonadota; class Alphaproteobacteria; order Sphingomonadales; family Sphingomonadaceae; genus Solisphingomonas. The sequence continues at coordinate 9,114 of CAXTPE010000009.1, read as the reverse complement.
CGCCTGGCAGGCCTCGATGAGATGGTAGCGCGAGCTGCCGCGGCTGTTCTGCCCCTCGCCGGTCGGGCCGAACGCCTTGGTGGCGACGACGATCTCGTCGCGCCGCAGCCCGAGGTTGCGGATCGCCTGGCCGGTGATCTCTTCGGAACGGCCGCCGCCATAGACGTCGGCGGTGTCGAGGAAGTTGATGCCGCCGTCCACGGCGGCGCGGACGAGCGCGTCCGCCTCGTCCTGCTGGAGATCGCCGATGCTGCTCCAGATGCCCTCGTTGCCGCCGCCGAAGGTCATCGTGCCGAGGCACAGTTCGGAGACGAACAGGCCGGTGCGGCCGAGCTTGGTGTAGCGCATGGTGGATGGCTCCATGAAGGCGGCGGGAGGGCGGGCGCGAGGGAACGTCCGCCGCGCCGCTTCGCTGTACGAGCGCATGTGGAGCACCGGGCAATGACGATCAAGGCCGTCCTCTTCGACATCGACGGCACGCTCGTCGACAGCAACGACCTGCACGTCGCCGCCTGGGACGCGGCGTTCCGCGAAGGCGGCTTCACGGTCGGACACGACGCGATCCGCGGCCAGATCGGCAAGGGCGGCGACCAGCTCGTGCCGGCGCTGCTGCCGGAGGTGGCGGACGGCGTGCGGAAGAAGCTGGCGCGGCGCCACGGCGAGATCTTCCAGCGCGACCATCTCGCGACGGTGGAGCCGTTCCCGCGCGCGCGCGCGCTGCTGGCCCATGTCCATGGCGCCGGGCAGCGGGTGGTGCTCGCCTCCTCGGCGGAGCAGACCGAGCTCGATCATTACATCGACCTGCTCGATGCCCGCGCGCTGATCGACGCCACCACCAGCATCGACGACGTCGCGACCTCCAAGCCCGCCGGCGACATCTTCTCGACCGCGCTCGCCAAGACCGGCCTCGATCCGCGCGAGGCAATGGTGGTGGGCGACACGCCCTATGACATCGAGGCGGCGCGCAAGTGCGGGATCGCGAGCGTGGCGGTACGTTCGGGCGGCTTCTCGGAGGAGTCGCTCGCCGGCGCGGTGGCGCGCTACGACGACGTCGCCACGCTGCTCGCGCGCTATGCTTCGTCGCCGCTGGCGCCTGATCGTTTCACATAGAACCATCGCCCGTCCCGAGCGCCCGCCCTGGCAGGCGGCCGAAGGGGGCGGCACCAGGCGCGGTGTCTCGACTTCGCTCGACACGAACGGGCGGGATGACCCGATGTCACCTCATCCCGCTCCAACGCATCAGCCGTGTGGCGGCCCGCGCAGCCGGCGGAAGAGGCCGCGGCGGGTCTGCACCTCGAACATCTCGGACGGGCTCTCGGGGTCCAGCACCTCATGGTCGGCGAGCCAGGCCTGGGTGCCGGTCAGCTCCGGCAGCACATAAGGGCGCAGCGACTTTCCCGGGCCGCAGAGCGACTCGATCGCCGCGATCAGCGATCCGCGCGCGTCGATCTGCGCCACCACCCGTTCGATCGGCACATCGAGGTGCTCGGCGAGCAGCCCGTCGCGGATCGCGCGCACCGCCGCCGCGTCGCGCGGAGAGGTGGCGTCGAGCAGCACGTCGCATTCGGTGTCGAGCCCCATCGAGCGGTTGTTCATGTTGGCCGAGCCGATCCGCAGCGAGCGCCCGTCGACGATCATCACCTTGGCGTGGACATAGATCGGCGCGCCGCCGCGCGTGAACGGATGATAGATCCGCAGCCGGCCGTGAACGTCGCGCCCGCGCAGCGCCGCGATCAGCCGGGCGCGCGCGCTGTCCATCGCGATCGGCTGGAGCCAGCCGGCCGCGGTGACCGGATTGAGGAGCACGATCTCCGGGCCGTCCGGTTCGTCGAGCCGGCGGGCGATCGCCTCGGCGATGCGGCGCGAGGCGAAATACTGGCTCTCGGCATAGATGCTCGTCCTGGCGGCCGCGATCTGGGCGACGAATGACGCCTCGATCTCGCGCACCTCGGGGCAGTGCGGCATATCCGGCCGGGTCCGCGCGATGCCGACCTCGACATCGGTGAAATCCGGCACGAGATCGTCCGGCCAGCAGTCGGCGATGCCATCGACGGGGTCGAGCCCGCCGCCGCCCGCGCGGCGCCAGCGATCGCGCGCCAGCTCCCCCAGCGCGGCGGCGATCGGCCCCTGCAACGCGGTCGTGGCGTCGTGCCACGGGCCGTAGCGCCTGCCATTGGGCTTGCGACGGCCGGGTTCGTCGTCGCGATGCGCGCGCCTGTCCCAGCGGTCGCCGGTCATGTCGATGCCGCCGCAGAAGGCGAAGCAGTCGTCGATCACGACGATCTTCTGGTGGTGCGAGGCGCCGGTCGGGTGGGCCCCGTCCAGCCTGGCGTGGATGCGGGGATGGCGCATCCACTTGAGCATGGTCCAGACCGTCGTGCCGCGCAGCAGCACCTTGAGCGCGCCGATGTCCCAGCGCAGCACGAACACGTCCAGTCCGGGGTTGCGGCAGACCAGCCAGTGGATGAAATCGCCGACCGTCTCGGGCTCGCCCGGCTCGCGTCCGCGTCCGTCCTGAAGGAGCCGGATGCGGGCATCGAAGTCCCAGCCGATCAGCATGACGCGGCGCCTGGCCTTCAGCATCGCCGCGCGCGCGATGCGGAAATAATCGTCGGCATCGACGATCACGCTCATCCGCGTCGCCCGCGCGCGGCGCCACAGATCCGCCATCGCTCCGCCGGCAGGAGACATGTCTTCCGCCACTCAGCCCCCCTGCCCGTGCGACCCTTCATCGGCCACCAGGCGGCGGCCGGCAAGCTCCGCCGCCGCCGTCGCCGGCCCGGCGCGGGACCGGAACCGGCATTCCGCCGGTGCGCTTCGGCGGCTATCCGGTCTATGCACCTCGCATACTTGATCGAAAGCAGCACGCCGCATGAAGATTCCCACCCCCGCCGAGCGCCTCGCGCTGCTGGACGCCACCCGCGAGCTCAAGATGGCGCGCTCGGCGCACGCCTATGTGCGGGGCAATACCGTCAAATTCTACGAATGGCTGGCGGCCTCGCCGGTGGCGGAGCGGCTGCCGAGCGGACCGGCGATCTGGATCTGCGGCGATTGCCACCTCGGCAACCTCGGCCCGCTCTCGGACGGCAACGGCCGCGTCGAGATCCAGATCCGCGATCTCGACCAGACCGTGATCGGCAATCCCGCGCATGACCTCATCCGGCTGGGGCTGAGCCTCGCCACCGCCGCGCGCGGCTCCGATCTGCCGGGCGTCACCACCGCGCGGATGATCGAGGAGATGGTCGACGGCTATGAGCAGGCGCTGGCCGACCGCACCGATCGCGACGCCGGCCCCGAACCGGACGCGGTGCGCGTCGTCAAACGCCGCGCGCTCGGCCGGCGCTGGCGCCATCTCGCGCGCGAGCGGATCGAGGATGTCGCGCCGGTCATCCCGCTCGGCCGCAAGTTCTGGCCGCTCGAGGATGCCGAGCGCGCCGCGCTCGACGCGCTGTTCGCCGATCCCGACATCCGCCGCATGATCCTCTCGCTCGACGCCGAGGATCAGGATCGCGAGGTGAAGCTGGTCGACGCCGCCTATTGGATGAAGGGATGCAGCTCGCTCGGGCTGCTGCGCTATGCCGGCATCATCTCGATCCGCGGCGCCAAGGGCCGGGCGGAATATGCCATGGTCGATCTCAAGGAGGCGATCGCGCCGGCCGCGCCCGCCGCCGAGAGCGCCGAGATGCCGGCCGATCCCGCCGAGCGCGTGGTGGCGGGCGCGCGCGCGCTCTCGCCGCATCTCGGCGAGCGGATGATCGCGGCGCGCGTGCTCGATCGCTCGGTCTTCATCCGCGAGCTCGCGCCGCAGGATCTCAAGCTGGAGGTGGAGCAGTTCACCGAGGGCCAGGCGGTGAAGGCGGCGCGCTATCTCGCGCATGTCGTCGGCGCCGCGCATGCCCGTCAGATGGACGGCCCGGCGCGGACCGGATGGCGCCGCGCGCTGCTCGATCACCGCACCGCCGCGATCGAGGCGCCGTCGTGGCTCTGGGAGAGCGTGGTCGATCTCTCGGGCAGCCACGAGATCGGCTATCTCGAGCATTGCCGCCGCTATGCGCTCGGCGGCGCCGCCGCCTGAGCCGGAACGCGTCGGCGCACCGGCGGTTGAGGCCCCCAGCAGGCGGGGACTGGCGAATGGCGATCGACACGAAGACAGGCAAGCCCGGGAACATCCCGGGCGGCGACGCGAAGAGCCCGTGGCACCTGCCGTTCGCCGCCTGGAAGGCGGTGCTGGTGCGGACGTTCAGCCAGACCGGACAGGACAATATCGGCCTCGTCGCCGCCGGCGTGGCGTTCTACGGCTTCCTCGCGATGGTGCCGCTGCTCGGCACGATGGTGCTGACCTACGGCTTCATCGCCGCACCCGAGACGGTGCTGAAGAACATGCAGCAGATGACGTCGGTGGTCCCCGCCGATGCCGCCAAGCTGATCGGCGAACAGCTCATGAACGTCGTCAAGACGTCCGGCGGCAAGAAGGGCATCGGCATCCTCGTCGCGCTCGCGATCGCGCTCTACGGCGCGCGCAACGCCGCCGCCGCGATCGTCACCGCGCTCAACATCGCCTATGAGGAGAAGGAGACGCGCGGCTTCGTCCGGCTGACGCTGCTGACGCTCGGGATCACGGCGGCGGCGGTGGTCGTCGCGATCGTCGCGATGATCGCGGTCGGCGCGCTCGGGCATCTCGAGAGCCTGATCCCGTGGGCGCCGGGCGTGGTGGTCGTGGTCGGCAAGCTCCTCTCCTATCTGCTGCTGCTGCTGGTCGGCGCGGCCGGCGCGGCGACGCTCTACCGCTACGGGCCGGACCGCGCGCAGGCCGTGTGGTCGTGGATCACGCCGGGTTCGCTGCTCGCGGCGGTGACGTGGCTGCTGCTGACCGGCGGCTTCGGCTTCTACGTGGCGAAGTTCGGCAGCTACAACGCGACCTACGGCTCGCTCGGCGCGGTCGTGGTGTTCCTCACCTGGATCTATCTGTCGAGCTATCTGCTGCTGATCGGCGCCGAGCTCAACGCCGAGCTGGAACGCCAGACCTCGCGCGACACCACCACCGGCCCGGCCATGCCCCCGGGCCAGCGCGGCGCGGTGGTCGCCGACACGCAGACCGGGCAGCCCAGGCCGGCCGGCACCGCGGCGCCGCCGCCGTCGATCAGCGACAGCCCGGCCGAGACCGAGCCGCGGCGGGCGCCCGTGGTCGCGGCGCGCGCGGTGCCGCTGCTCGGGATCAGGCGAGCGGGGCTGCTGCCGGCGCTGCTGGTGACGGCGGGCGCCTCCGCGCTGCGCCGCGAGGGCCGCGCGCGCGCCGGCATCCTGCTGCTCGGGCTGGGCGGCGCGGTGGCGTGGCTCGGGCGGCGGCCGGCATGATCGCGCTGCGCCGCGGCCTGGAAATGGCCGCCGTCTTCATGATCGGCGACGGCCTGCTCGGCCTTGCCCAGCCCCGCCGGCATGTCGATCTCTGGCGATCGGACGTGACCGCGGTGGACGTGCTGATCCGCCCATTCAAGGATCGGCCGGCACGGCGGCGCTGGTACGGCCTCGCGCAGATCGCCGCCGGCGTGGCGCTCGCCGCCGCGCTCAAGGCGGAAGAATAGACGTCACGTCGCTCCTCGTCATTCCCGCGCGTGCGGGGATGACGAGGCGAGGAGATGGCCCGGCCGGCCGTTCAACCGCCCTCCCCCGCTCAGGCGAGCTCCAGCGCCATCGCGGTCGCCTCGCCGCCGCCGATGCAGAGGCTGGCGATGCCGCGTTTCGCGCCGCGCGTCTCGAGCGCGGCGAGCAGCGTCGCCACGATCCGCGCGCCGCTCGCGCCGATCGGGTGGCCGAGCGCGGTCGCGCCGCCGTTGACGTTGAGCTTCTCCGCCGGAATGCCGAGCTCGCGCGCCGCGATCATCGGCACCACCGCGAACGCCTCGTTGATCTCGAACAGGTCGACGTCGTCGATGCCCCAGCCCGCCTTGTCCAGCGCCTTGCGGATCGCCGGCACCGGCGCGGTGGTGAACAGCGCCGGCGCGTGCGCGTGGCTCCCCTGGCCGCGCACGATCGCGACCACCGGCAGCCCCAGCTTCGCAGCGACGCTCCGGCGCGTCATCACCAGCGCGGCGGCGCCGTCGGAGATCGAGGCCGAGCTCGCCGCCGTGATCGTGCCGTCCCTCGCGAAGGCGGGCTTCAGCGTCGGCACCTTCTGCGGCATGGCGTTGCCGGGCTGCTCGTCGGTATCGACGGTCTCGACGCCCCTGCGGGTCTTGACCGCCACCGCCACGATCTCGCGGGCGAACGCCCCGTCGGCGATCGCCGCCTTGGCGCGATCGAGCGAGCGCAGCGCATAGCCGTCCTGCTCCTCGCGGGTGAACTGATAGTCACGCGCGCTGTCCTCGGCGAAGGCGCCCATCGGCTTGCCGGCGTCATAGGCGTCCTCGAGGCCGTCCATCATCATCGAATCGATCACGCGGTCATGGCCGATGCGCGCGCCGGCGCGGTGCTTGGCGAGCAGGAACGGCGCGTTGGTCATGCTCTCCATGCCGCCCGCCACCACCATGTCGACCGCGCCCGCGGCCAGCGCCTCGCCGGCCATGATCGCCGCCTGCATGCCGGAGCCGCACATCTTGTTGACGGTCGTCGCCTCCACCGAGCGCGGCAGGCCGGCGCCGAGCGCCGCCTGCCGCGCGGGCGCCTGGCCCAGCCCGGCGGGCAGCACGCAGCCCATGTAGATCCGCTCGATCGCGGCGCCGTCGACGCCGGCGCGCTCGACCGCGGCCTTCACCGCCGCGGCGCCGAGCTCGACCGCGCTCGCGCCGGACAGCACGCCCTGGAAGCCGCCCATCGGCGTGCGGGCGTAGCTGCAGATCACCACGGGATCGTCGGTCATCGGGTTCGTCCCTCCAGGCCCTAATCGGCCGCCACGGCATGTCCGGCCGCCGCCGGCCGCCGGGTAAGCCATACCGCGCCGACCATTGCCAGCGCCAGCCAGCCGGATGCCCAGAAAATCTCGTCCGTCGCCAGCAGATAGGACTGGTTGACGATCGTGCGGTAGACCGCGCCGGCGGCCTGGACGGGGCTCATCCCGAGCTGCTCGAGCTGGCCGGTATATTGGCGATAGACCGGCGAGAAGACGGTGCCGGCCTCGGCCAGCCGCGTCTGGTGCAGCGCCGCGCGCCGGTCCCAGATCGTCGTGACGATCGAGGCCGCGAAGCTGCCGGTGGTGATCCGCGCGAAGTTGGAGATGCCGCTGGCGGACGGCAGCCGCTCGGGCGGGATGCCGTCGAGCGTGATCGTGAGCATCGCGATGAAGAAGCCGCTGAGCCCGATGCCCTGGATCAGCGTCGGCGCGGTCAGCGTCCAGAAGCTCGCGTCCGCGGTATAGCGCGAGCGCATGAGGAACGAGGCCGCATAGCAGATGAAGGCGATCGTCGCGAGCCAGCGCGCGTCGACCTTGCCCGATCGCGCCACCAGCGGCGTCAGCATCACCGCGACGAAGCCGCTCGGCGCCGCCACCAGCCCGGCCCAGGTCGCGGTATAGCCCATGTTGGTCTGCAGCCAGAGCGGCAGCAGCAGGTTGTTGGCGAAGAACAGCGCATAGCCGAGGCACAGCGCGATCACGCCGAAGGTGAAGTTGCGCCGCTTGAAGAGCGACAGGTCGACCGCCGGATGCTCGTCGGTGAGCTCCCAGATCAGCCAGGCGACGAAGCCGAGCGCGGCGCAGGCGGCGAGCGCGACGATCAGCGGATCGTGGAACCAGTCCCGGTCCTTGCCGAGATCCAGCATGGTCTGGAGGCTGAACACCCAGAAGGTGAGCAGGCCGAGGCCGACGGTGTCGATCGGCAGCCTGCGGGTCGGCGTCTCGCGCGAGGCGAGGAAGCGCCAGGTCAGGAAGCCCGTGGCCAGGCCGACCGGCACGTTGATGAGGAAAATCCAGCCCCAGTGGATGTTGTCCGAGATGTAGCCGCCCAGCACCGGCCCCATCACCGGCGCCGTCAGCGTCGTCATCGACCAGATGCCGAGCGCGGTGCCCCGCTTCTCCGGCGGGAAGATGAGCAGCAGCAGCGCCTGGCTGCCCGGGATCATCGGGCCCGACACCGCGCCCTGGAGGATGCGGAAGACGACCAGCGAGGGCAGGCTCCACGCGATCCCGCACAGCAGCGAGGCCAGCGTGAACAGGAACACCGCCGCGACGAAGGTGCGCACCACGCCGATCCGCCCCATCAGCCAGCCGGTGAGCGGCACGGTGACGCCGTTCGCCACCGCGAAGGAGGTGATGACCCAGGTGCCCTTGTCGGTGCTGACGCCGAGGTTGCCGGCGATGGTCGGCAGCGAGACATTGGCGATCGAGCCGTCCAGCACCTGCATGAACGTGCCGAGCGCCAGCGCCACCGAGGTGATCGCGAGCGCGCCGCCGGCGAGCGGCGCGGGCGACGCGCCGGCCGTCGCCGGCCGGCTCACCGGCCCGGACCCCGCAGGTTGGCGGCGATGATCGCGCGGATGCGGGCATCGACCCGCGCGCCGCCGTCGATGCTCCGCTGGATCGCGCCCGCCGGCGCCTGGCTGCCGGCGACGCGCGGCCCCGAGACATCGCTGGTATCGACCTCGACGGCCGCCGAAAGCCCGATGCGCAGCGGGTTGCGCCGCAGCTCGCGCGGATCGAGCGCGATGCGGACCGGCACGCGCTGGACGATCTTGATCCAGTTGCCGGTCGCGTTCTGCGCCGGCAGCAGCGAGAAGGCGTTGCCGCTGCCCGCGCCCAGGCCGAGCACGCGGCCGTGGAAGACGACGCCGCCGCCATAGACGTCCGCCCTGATCGTCGCCGGCTGGCCGACGCGCAGATGCTGGAGCTGGGTCTCGCGGAAATTGGCGTCGACCCACAGCGCGTCGAGCGGCACGACCGCCATCAGCGGCGTGCCGGCGGCGACGCGCTGGCCGAGCTGGACGGTGCGCTGCGCCACCACGCCGCTGACCGGCGCCGCGATCCTCATATAGCCCTCGGCGATCGCGGCGCGGCGCAGCTCGGCGATGGCGGCGAGCACGGCGGGATTGTCGGCGATGCCGGTGCCGGCGACGGTGCTCGACGCCTGCGCCCGCCTGGCGGCGGCGACGCGCAGCGCCGCCCCGGCGCTCGCCACCGCGTCGGCG
>CAXTPE010000008.1:0-30729 GCA_964245925.1 uncultured Sphingomonadaceae bacterium | reverse complement strand
CCGACGAGGAATGGACGCTGGTCGCCGGCGGCCGGACGCTCGGCACGATCCCGCTTGCCAACGCCGTCGCGATCGGCGGGCTGATCGGCTTCGCCGGCCGCCGCTGGCGAATCACCGCCGTCGACGACCGCGCCCGCGTCGTCCAGGTCGCTGCACACCCCGCCGGTCGCCTGCCGATGTTCGAGAACGGCTCGGCCGAGCCGATCCACGACCGCCTCGCCGCCGAAATGCGGGCCGTGCTGGAGGATGACGATGCGCCCCGCTGGCTCGACGGGCAGGCAGCCGCCTTTCTTGCCGAGGGACGATCGGCGTGGATTGCTACCAAGGTATCAGGCGGGTCGCTGATCGAAGCTGGGCGCTCGACGCATCTGCTGACCTGGCGCGGCACCGCCCTCAACGGGCTGGCGGCGGTTCTGTTTGTATCCGCGGGACTGCACGCCGAGGCGCACGACATCGGCGTCGCCGTTGAGGGGACCACCCCTAGCGACCTCGTCGTGCGGATGCCGGACCTATTGTCCCGGCTCGACGGTCCGCGTCTGTCGGCATCCGTGGCGGCGCTGCGCCGCGAGAAGTATGACGGTTTCGTGCCCGAGACGCTGCTCAGATCGGCTTGGGCCGACCGCCACAAGTCGCTCGTTCCCGAACTCGGCGCATTCCTTCGATCGATCGTCGGCGGGCCAGCACGGATCATTCCGTGATCGCGCTGAGCGCCATGAAGTCGGATTCGCCGACGATGCGGATAGGCTGACCGGCGGCGATGAGTGTTTCGGCTTTCAGGTGTTTGGCGCTCTTTGCGTGGCCGTTGAGCTTGGCAATGTCCTGATCGCCGACCACAAGCATCGTCGTGGTCTTCGTCACGCCGGGCGCGACGTCGCCACCAGCCCGCGCCGCACGGTCGGCGGCGTCCCGCCGCGGCAGCTCCAGCGCACCGGTGAACACGATCATTTCGCCAAGCAGCGCGCCGTCCCCGTCGCCGATACGCCGGATCGCTTCGCCGCCGCCAATCGAACACTTCACGCGGCTCAGCCACTCGTCGAGCGTGTGTCCGGTCTCGTCTATTGCTTTGAGCAAGATCAGCCCGGCCGCCCGCGCATCTTCCAACGCGTCATGATGCTCTAAGGTCACGCCGCAGTGATGGGCGACATTGGCCAGCCCGTAGCCGCGCTGCGCGAACTGCGGCCACGCCCGCCGAGCGACGCGTGCAGTATCGAGCCAAGTGCAGTTCAGCGATGGAAGTCTGTTGCCGTCGCAGGCCTGTTGGAACGCAACCCGATCGAAATGCGTGTGGCAGACGACGACACGATCCGCTGTCCAGCCACATAACCAGTCATGGATATGGTCGAAGGTTTCGGCACCCCTGACGGCAACCTCGTCGATACCGTGGATCTCGACGTTGACGGGATCGAACCACGTTTGCGGATCGACGAGAACGCTTTCGGCCATGATTTCGCGACCGTCTTCGAAGAGTGCCAAGCCGATTTGACAGATACTGCTCATGTTGGGATTGGCCGTTTCGACATCGACCGCGACGAATTTCATGCTGAACCCCTTCAGATCCGCTCACGTCACCGTCACATGGACGGTGCATTCCTTGTCCGGACGCATTACGCCATCGATTCCGTTCGAGACATCCCAGATGATCTCGCGCCCGGTGCTCGTCTGTGCCTTGATCGAACGGTCGTGAAAGCTCCGGCTCTGGCGGCGGGACAACTGGATGTGTCGCAGCTGCGGGCCACCGGGCGATGCCTTTTTCCATCTTGCCTGAAGGTCGTCATACTGTTGGGCGGAGCTTTCGACTGCGTAGCGATCTACGCTGTCGGCATCGAAACTTACGACGGTGATCTCGTCCAGCTGCCGGGTTGCGCCAGCGACGAGCATCATGAAGTCGATCAGGCATTGCCGGTTTCGTCCGTCTGCACAGCCATAAGGATCGCGGATCGCGAGGCTGGTTAGGGACTGCCCCGCGACAGGCTTTTCGAAGATGTCGAGACTTCGCTGGATCTTTGGCTGGAAAACCATTCGGGCAGGCCATTCGGGCGACGCCGCTTCTGCTCGCTGCGGCGGACGGACCGAAAGCGTCGGCCGCGGCCGCGGATTATCGCCCTTCGGTTCGATTGGTGTTGGATCGGCTTCACCCGCAAACGGGTCGACCATCTCCCCAGGCTGAGTGCCCGCACCCAGAACCTCGTCGAATAGCGAGGCCGCGTCACCATCGTCTTCGCCGGGCAGCAGCAGTCCACGGCTCAGGTCGCGTTTGCGGCGCATCAGGGCGTCGAGCTTCAGATCGAAGCTCATCGGGCCGATCTCTGAATCGGGATGGACCGATTGCGGGAGATAGACGTGAACGTCGCGGGTCTGACCGATACGGAAGGCGCGATCGGTTGCCTGGTCCTCCACTGCCGGGTTCCACCAGCGCGAAAGGTGGATGACATGGTTGGCGGCGGTCAGCGTGATGCCCACGCCGCCCGCCTTGGGCGACAGGATCATCACGTCGAAGCCGTTCGCGCGTTGCTGGAAAGTATCGACAGCAGCCTGACGCGCGTCCCCGGCGACCCCGCCGTGGATCCGTGCGACATCGTGATCCAGCCGGTATCGACGCCGGAACTCGATCGCGAGCAGTGCCTGCATCGCCAAGCTCTCGCAGAACACCAGCGCCTTCTCGCCGGCAGCATGGACGCGATCGAGGACCTCCAAGGTCGCGCGCAGTCGCGCCGACTCGGCGAGATAGCCATCGCCGGCAGCTTCGGGCGCCACGGGATGCAGCGACACACCACGCAGCATATGCAGGATTTCGAGCATATGCCCGGGTTTGCCGCTTCCCTTGGCGATCACCGCGCGCTGGATCACGGCGTCATATGCCGTCGCCTGAGCCGGCGGCATCGCCAACGGCAAGGCCGTGATGTGCTTGGCCGGCAACCCTTCGAGACAATCGTCCTTCATCCGCCGCAGGAGCAGTGCGGGCCGGTCGTCTTGCGGCTCGGTCAGGATGTCGTGCAGCGCCCGCAACCGATCGGGTCCGGTTGCCGGATAGTTCTCCTCGAACGCCTTGCTCGATCCGAGAAGGCCGGGATGCACGACGTCGAACACGGACCAGAGATCCTGAAGCCGGTTCTCGACGGGCGTGCCGGTCATCGCGATCTGGAAGCGGGCGTTGAGCGTCTTCGCCGCCCGCGTCATCTGGCTGGCCGGGTTCTTGAGCTTCTGCACCTCGTCGTAGAGGATGACCGAGAACGGCACCCGCGCGAAACTGAGATGATAGTCTCGCATCGTCTCGAACGTCGTCAGGATGACGCCCGCCTTGCTCCAGCCGTCTACGTCGATCCCCGAACTGCCCGACTCGATGTCACGGGCAGCGCCGCTGCGCATCCGTCGAAGCGTATCGCCATAAGCGCCGACGATCGTGCCGAGCGCTTCGGGAGCGAGATGCCGTTCGATCTCGGCACGCCAGTTGGCCAGCAGCCCGGTGGGCGCGACGATCAAGACAGGTTTCGGCGTATCCAACTGCCCCCTCAGCCATGCAAGGAAGGCCAGTGCCTGAAACGTCTTGCCCAGCCCCATATCGTCGGCAAGCATCACGCCCGGTATTCCGCTGCGCCAGCAGGCGACCAGCCAAGCGAACCCATCGACCTGATGAGGCTTGGGCTTCGACCGCGTGGAACCGGGGAACACGGGTTGTGCCGCTGCGACTGCCGGTGCAGCCGCGACCAGCGGGGCATATGCGACATCCTCGAGGTTGTCTCGAACCTGCAGGAAGTAGCGCCGACCATCCGCCGAACTTTCCGATGGGGCAGCGTCGTTATCCGCTCTAGGGTGGGCGGCGTCGATCAGACCCTTGAGATCGGTCAGCGCTGCCCGTGTCTGCTCCGTCGCCGGAACTTCCTGCTTGTCGAACGTGAAGGTTGCGCGCTCTTCGCGAACTGCTTGCTCGACGGCGTCGAGCGCCTCATCGACCCGATCAGGGGGGATCGCGAGCATCGTCGCGTCGGGCGGATCGCCGATGCGAAGGCCGAATGCTTCCGGCAACCAGCTGTTCGGCTTTGGCTTGACCCACGGGAGCACCGGCTTACGCCAGATGTCGATGCCCGAGACACGCTCGGAAAACTGTTGCGTCTCCACGAACAGCGACGGCGGCGCGTCGCTGTTCTCGTGAGCCAGAGCCTCCGCAATACGGCGCTGTGGATTACGAACGAAGTCGCGGCGCGCCTCCACGCCGCCCGCCTGCGCCTCCCGCACGACGGCCAGCGCGCGTTGCAACGCCGGATCGAGGAACAGGATCGACCCATCCTCCAGCAGGAAGGCTCGCCGGCTGCCGTCGCTTCGGCGAAATCGCTTCGCGAATGAAGCCTGCTGCACCGGCGGCAGGAGGCCATCGGCCGCCTCATCGATGACAACCCCATCTTCGGCTTCACGAAGACGCTCGGGGCTGAACAGCACAGGATCGAAATCGAAGCCTTGCACATCGGGCTTTAGTGTCAGTGAGAAGCCTGCCGCATAGCTGAGCCGAAGTCGCTCGATAAAACCATCGGCACGGACATAACGACGGTCGTCGTCGCCGATCGCTTGTCGCAGGGCCGCAAGCGCGGCCTGCCGGTCGGCATCCTCGGCTACCGCGTTCAGACGAGCCGCAGCGGCGATGGTCGACCATATTGGCTCCGCGATACGCCAGTCCTTGCCTTCATACCGAACCCGCGCACCTTCGACCCGAACTGAGGCGGGTAATCCATTTGGTCGCGTCCAGCGCGTTTCGATCCGAAAGTCGGATTGATGGGCGACACCGATGGACTGGATGTTGAGCGACAGCCGGGCGACCGGTGGCAGACCTAGCGCCAACGCTTCCGGCTCGGCCAGTGATGCGACCAGCGCAGGGTGGAGTAGTGCTGCATGGGACTCGGGCACGACCAGCGGCTTGCCTTCGTCGGTCTGCTCGTTGTCCGCCCAGGCCTGCAAAATCCGCGCGACCGCGCCTCGTGTCGCATCGTGCGCGGTCATCGCCCAGTCGTCGAACGGGACCGCTGTTAGCGCCGGCTTGGCGAACGGGATGCGAGACGGCGTGGAAACGATAAGCGCCACACGCTCACGCTCGCCGTCCGGTGTCGCCTCGAACATGGATGGCGCCGCCATCACCAACCCCGCCCATACAGCGGATGAAGGATGCCTGTTCGATCATAGATCCGCTTGGCGAAACGGTTCTGCCAGGTGCTGCCCATATGCGGCAGCGGTTCGTAACCGCGCTCTGCATCCATCGACCGCAGCACGAGCCCGTAATATACCGACTGGTACATGAGCGGAGCCTTCGGTCGCGCAGCTGGCCAGAACCGACAGGACCCGTTGTCCGACCACTCGGCGATACGGACGTCGCCGATCGTCATCAACAGCGCGGACTGGCTGGCGCTTGCACCTTGCCCTTCGATCCGGGCGAAGGCCATCGTCTGGTCTTTCAGGAACCGGCGTGCTTCACGTTCGGCCTGACTGCCGAAGGCGAACCAGGCATCGGTGATGCATCCGGCGTCGAGATAGCCCATCCAGAAGGCGGTGCGGTCTTTCCACTGGTCCCGGCGATCGGTCGTCTTCGCCACGATGGCGAAGAACTCGCGCACGGTTGCCTGCACCAGCCAGCGGCGCAGGACGGCGAGGACGGACTCGGCGGCGGCACCAATGCCTTCACGCTCCAGTTCGGCGGCCAACGCGGACCATTTGGCTGGTGCCAGCCGGGGATCGCCGATCCGGCTGGTCAGCAGCGTGGTCACCTTCTGCTGGTGGTCCGCAGGAGGCGCCGTCCCGACCCAAGGTGCCAACAACGCCAGCGCCAGCACCGCGTCGACACCCTCCGCACCCTTGATCGTCGACGCGAGCGCAATCAGCCGGTCTCCGCTTTCGACGGCAACCGCCCCCTTATGAGCGACCGCCACTGCGCAAGCTGAACGAATCGCGTGGCGAACGAAGGCTCCGGTTGCCAGATCGCCGTCCAGTCCGGCGCGCCGTAACACGTTTGCGGGACGATCGGTGGAGAGCAGTTCGGTGGCCAGCCGCTCTGGTCCCGCCTGTTCGTTCCACAGCCGGAACTCCTCGCCCCTTACGCGCCAAGGCCAGTCACGGCGGCGCGCGACCCATTCGCTGGCTCCGCGAAGATCAGCGAAGGCCGCGTGCAGAACAGGAAAGCGCAGCAGATAGCTTTCGACGATCGCCCGATCGACACTCGCCCGGTTTCGCCCGACGCCATCGGCAAGCAGATCGCGTTCGACACCTTCGCACCCCGCCTCGACCCACATATCACGCAGGAGGCGCTTAGCGTCGCGTGCACGCAACGAGGCGGGCGCGGCCAAGTCGACGCGGGCGATGACCGACTCCCATGATTCGATATCGCGCGCCTTCGTCGCTGGCCGATCAGCCAACCGCTCGGCCGCGCGTTCGGTCGCGCTGCGTTCGGGCAGATGGGCGTGGCGAACCCTGCCGGGGTCGCAACCGTTCCTGAGGAAGCTCATCGACGCGCCATTAGGCTGCGGCTCAACGCGGCATCCTCCTTGCCTTGCGGCGTTACCATCAGGAATCTTAGGTCGATCCGCCTATTGCGACGGTTGACGTCGGCTTCGTTGCCGGACCGGTCCGGGACGGGCCGGGTATCGCCGTAGCCCGACACCCCGAAGATCGGCGTCCTTTCGGCATCGTTGATGCTCACAAGCATCCTGAGATCGTCTCGCGCGTCGCTCATTGCCTTGAAAGTGCGTGTGGCGCGAAGCGCGGAGAGATCGAGGTTGCTCCGCACCGCGCCGCCACCGGTAAGCGGCACACGATCAGTATGGCCTTCGATGAAGATCGAATCGACCCGGTGCGCTGCCATCTTGCCCGCACATCGCGGACCGCCGGGAAGGACATCTGTGTAGCACGGTAGAACAGTCGCCAATTCCCCCGCCACGATGGCGACGGCCTGCTGCCCCTGAGGGGAGAGTTCATAAGCACCGGTTTCGAAGAGGATATTATCCGGCAGCCGCAATACGCCAGTGCGCGTGTCCACCGTGACCTTCAACCCCTTCGCTTTCAGGTCGCGTTCCAGCGTGCGAAGCAATTCGGTGCGTGTCTGTCCGGCGCCCGTCAACGTGTCCGTCGTCTGGCGAAACTGCAGCGCGAAATACAACAGCAGAATGACAAAGATGAAGAGCAGGCCGACCATCATATCGGCCATAGAGACGAAGTAGCTTTCTTCCTCTTCTTCGCTGCGGCTGCGGCGGACGCCGCGGGCATCGCTCATCTCAGGACGCCTTCAGACGACCAAGCAGATCTTCGATTTGCTCGGCGAGTTCCTTCAGCGGTTCAAGCCCGCTCGACAGGCGATCTACAGCGTTGCCAAGCGCCAGATCGATCTTCCCGACCTGATCGTTGAGGTGAGTTGCGTGTTCCGCGGACGCCGACTTGATCTGCTCCAGCGTCGTCGCCAGCGCACGATCGACCCCTTCAAACCGTTCGCGATAGTCGGACCATGCCTTTGTCGCACTCTCCGTCGTCTCGCCGAGCCTCTCGCCGATCGTGCCGATTGCCTGCCGGTGCGCCTCCGCCGCTTTGGCATGGGACTCAAGCGCGTCTCCAGTCCGCACGGTGGCGTTGCCGATCATCTCGCTGGCGAGACGTATGGGATTGGCGGCGACCTGCATATCGTTCGCCGCGCGGGTCAGCGTCGCGGCCACCCCCTGCGTATTCTGCCCGACCTGCGTCAGGCGGTTTGCGTGATCCTCGGAAGCGCGAGCCGATCGTTCGATACTGGTGGCGAGATCTTCCATCCGTCCCGCCGTCGTCCGCAACGTCGTGACAAGCCCGCTACTCGCCGCCTCGAAGCGTTCACCGAAGTCGGAAAAGGCCTTGGTCATGACGCGGGTGCTTTCCTCCGCCGCCTTGCCGATGGCCGCATCGATCGCGGTCGTCATGCCAGACGCGGCACGGAGCGTGCCCTGTTCCAGCGCTTCTGCGGCACGAGCGAGGACATCGGCGTTTCTTTCGGCGGCAGCCGCCGCACCATCGCGCAGTCCCGTTCCCATTTCCGCGATCTGACCACGCAACTCGTCGAAAGATGCGCGGATCCCGGCATTGGCGTCGGTGAAATTCGATAGGGCAGCGCGGACGCCCGCGCCGCTTTCCTCGGTGGCCTGTCGCACGGCGTCGCGGACCGCCGCCACGAGTTCACCGGTGGCGTTCGCGGAAGCGGCCCGGATCTCGTCTCCCATCGCTCGCATCGTGCCGCGCTGATCGTCTGCGATCGCCTGATAGGCCGCCCTTTCCTCGGCCACATGCGCCGCCGCCCGGCTCGAGGCAGCTTCGGATTGTTCGATGAGGCGGTCGGCCATGCCCTCGATACGCTCGTTGAGCGTGGCGAACGCCCGCCCGATACTGTCTGACGCGGCAAGGAAATCGCGAGCGGCCGACGCGATCTGGTCGCTCGCGGCCTGGCTGCTACCCTCCAGCCGGTCGTTCACCCCAGCCAGCCGATCAGTCATCGTCGTTAGCGCACCGGCCAGCGCCTGCATCTCCCCGCCGGCCTGGCGACTGAGCGCCTCGCCGAACTCGCGCCCGATCTCGTTGAAGCTACCGCTCTTGAAATCGTCGATGCTGGCTTGGATTCCGCCGAGCGCGCCGATCATTGGTCCCATCTGCCGCTCCAGATTGTCGCCGATCGCTAGCGCCAGATCATGGCTGAACGTCTTCATCGCCGCCGTCTGTTCCCGCGCCTCGTGCAATTGCAGGGCGGCAATGCGCTGGGCCGGCGAGAACAAGGTGCCGAGATCGAGCAGTTCGACGATCTTCTCCAGCTTACCCTGCGTCGAAGAGTGCCAGCGGCGATCGAACACCCTGAGGACGATCGATGCCGATACCCCCGCGATTGAAGTCCAGAACTTTACCGACGTGATCTCAAGAAGGCGGATGAGCGCCTCCGTCATCGCGCCACTACCTTGACCGCTCTGAAGCGCGACGACGGTGGCGGTTAGCGCAGCTACAATACCAAGGAAGGTGAAGGTGAGCCCCACCGCTACAAAGATATTTGCCCACCAGACAAGAATACGGGTGTCGTCCCCCAAATGTAGAAAATATCCATCGGAGCGAGCCGTAGCGCGCATCGGCGTCTCGGTCTCGTCTAGGATCGTTTCGCGAAACTCCTTCCAGGCGAGCTGCAATTCCTGGCTTCGACCGCTACCGGCACCCATCGCGGCGTTGATCTCGTCAAAATGATCGACGAATGCCTGCTGGGCGGAGTCGGCGCCATCCGCGCTTTCGATCGGCGCCAGAGCATCAAGGCGATCGTTCAGCGCCCGCGTGACCGGCACGTGAAACCGGTGCCGGTTGCGCACGATGATGAGCGCGCACCAGATGAGAATGCCGATCGAAATCCAGATGGCCGCCCAAGGATTTCCGAAGACCGCGACGACGACGGCGTTCAACGGATTGATAGATGCTTGTGCCCCCAACGCTTTGCCCCTGACGTGTGATTACCGATGTGTGGAACAATGCCGACGAACGGGAAAGGCTGAATGCTGTTAAGAGATCACCGCCGTATGGAAATTTGCGTCGGTAAGACGATGCGTCCGATCTGAACGTTTTAGCTCACCGAGGCGTGGCGCGGGATCCCCCTGTCAAACCGGGTCCTCCCACAAGCATTCTCAAGCGCGAAGTGAGGTCTCCCGCAAAGGCGACGTCGATCGTCGCAGTGCCGAGCTTGTGATCGCAGCCGTTTACCCGGTGGTGACCAATCACGCCGTCGATAGCGCCTAATGCGACGTGGTGGGGGTAGAGAAGCATCAAGGTGCCGCAGTCGTATAACCGACCATAGGCCATCATCTGGTAGACATCGGCTTGCGACACGCCCTGCTTCGGATCGTCGATATGCGCCGCGATACGCTTCCACTTGGTGTCGATGATCTGCACGACGACGTTTCTACGCTTTACAAGGATATCTGGCCGGGTCTGGAAAAGGCCGCGGCGATCTTCTGTCTCCAGACAATATAGTCGACCTCCCTGGCTGACGATACGCAGGTCGGTGTCGGAAAGCGCGCGCCTGAGCATCCGTGCGACATATTCCTCGAACAGCGTGTTCATCTCAAACAGCAGCGAGAAGCCGTCACTGCCGCCGGCAGAGGTGGTCTGAAAACGGTCACCCAGCAACAGCCGCGCCAGGTTAAGCAGTTCGCGCCAGCGGGCATTGGTGCGGTCGAGTGTCACCTCGTCCCACCGCAGCGCCGCGACCGGCACATCGGCGATATCGGCATAGGCAAACGCCAGCTCGCGCAGCCGACGCTGGTTGTCGGTCGTCCGGGCGATGCGCGACATCCGGCTGACCGCCGCCTTCATGATGCGGTTGAGCGCGATGTCCGGGGTCAGCGCATCGAAGCGGCACGCCAGCCGCGAGGGCTCGGCCGCCAGCGCGGTGAACTGACGTGTCACGTTCAATCGGCCGCGCAACGTCGGCAGATCGTCGGCATGCTCAACGTAGCGGCGCGGCATCCCCTGCCGCACGGCATCGACCAGCTTTTCCGAAAACAGGCGGATCAGGATTTCGAGCAGCGTCTCGCGCTGCCAGTCGAGCGCGGTGACCTGGCCCGCGTCAATCTTCAGGTCGAGCGCGACCGCCAGCATGTGGACGAGCCGGCGGCGGATGCTGCCGGTCGCCTCGGCACCGTCCACACCGGGAATATCGATCTTCGGCAGGATCTCGAGCGCGCAGCCTTGCGCGGCGATGACGCCGACGACGCCCCGCGCCCGCAAACCCTTGCGGCCATGCTCGATCACGCCGCCACCACCCCGGGCCGCCAGCGGAGAAGCCGCTGCGACCGCTGCGATCCTGTCGGCGGCGACAACTGGCATCTCATCGGCCGCCTCACCGTAGCGGATGGTTTCCCATTCGAGGATCGTGCGGCGGATCACGCCGTGGCGAAGCCGTCGTAGGAGAAGCTGTCGCGGATGCTCCAGCGATAGCGCGGAGCGGCATCTTCATCGCCGCCCAGGCCTTTAGGCGCTTTCAGGCGGCGGCGGTCGATGAAGCGGCCCTCGCGATCGTCCTCCCTATCGTCGCCGTCCCCCAGCACCGCGGCGACCTTCGCCCAATCCTCGTAGAAATACTCGGCGAGCAGCGGGATGACCTTGTGCCGCATCACCTCGTCCAAGTCCGCGCGGGTCGCGCAGCGGATGAAATAGGCGTGGCCGATCTGATGCTCGCGGTCGAAGAGATATTCGATCCGCTCGTTGATCGTGGCGAGCAGCCCGGAGAGGTCAATGCCATCGACCGGCTTCAGCAGGCTGGCGTCCGGCATCAGCTCACGGAACTCGAAGCGGCGGCGCAGCGCGGTGTCGAGCAGCGCGATCGAGCGGTCGGCAGTGTTCATCGTGCCGATGATGTGCAGGTTCGCCGGCACGCCAAACCGCGCTTCGCTGTAGGGCAGCGTAAGCCGCATGCCCTCGTCCATGCCGAGCCGCTTGTCCGGCTCGATCAGCGTGATGAGCTCGCCGAACACCTTGGAGATGTTGGCACGGTTGATCTCGTCGATGACGAGGACATGTTCCTCGGCGCTCGCTTCGGCCGCCTCGGCCATCTGGCGCAGGATGCCCGGCTTGGCCTTGAGCGTAAAACCGACGCCGTCCGCTAGCGGCTGTGGCCGCAGGCCTTCGATGAAATCCTCATAGGCATAATTCTGGTGGAAGGTGACGAAGCCGATCTGCCCTTGGCCCTTCAGTTCCTCGTAAACCTTACGTAGCTCCTGTCGCCGCTCGACGTCGGTGAGCAGCGGATCGTTCTCGGCCAGCCCTCGGCACAACCGCACCGCTTCGGCCATCGTGCGATAGGTCTTGCCCGTGCCCGGCGGCCCGAAGAGGATCAGGTTTAGCGGCGACCGCTTCACGGGGTCTGGCGCGAGCGCTTCCTCGGCCGGCGAGCCGCCCCAGTGCGACATGGTGCGCAGGAACCATTCGTAATCCTGCGGCTCGTCCATGAAGGCGAAGCGGATCAGCCGCTGCGCCATCTCGTTGGTCGGATACACCTCCCAGATCGTCGGCTGGTAGGTGTAGTGATACCATTCGCGCGGCGCGTAATCGGCCTGCCAGTCAACCGACACGCGCTCGCCGTCACCGGCATTGGCGGTGATCGTCCCGATCGCCTTGATCGACATGACCGATACCGACCGCCCGCGCCCGTCGAACGGCAGGCCGTTCTTGCGGACATAGGTCGCCTTAATCGCGATGCGCTCGCCCGGCTGCATCCGCAGCACCTGCTCGCGGTTGCGGTCGCTGGGGCTGTCGATGTCCCAGATACCCTCGGCCAGAAAGCGTTCGACCTGATCGTCGCGACGCCCATAGGATGCGCCGACGAACCAATACGGACCGTCCTGCAACACTTCTGCCTCCGCTTGGTCGAGCGGCGCGGCTGGCGGCGGCGGTGCCTCCTCGCCATCCCATTTTTCCTCGAGCGCCACCCATACGAATCCCTGCACGTCGAATAGGTCGTGTGGGTTCCAGCCCAGTTCCTCGCCGAACAGCGCGAACAGCGCCCGCAGCAGCTGGAGATATTCGTCGAGATCGGTTGGCTCAAGCTGCTGGTGAGCGAACAGCTTGCGACCGAACAGGCGCTGACCCATCGCCTCGATGCGGCTGACCTTGAACCAACTCGCCGCCTCCGGATGCATGGTGCCGACGACACTGATCGTAATCGCCAGCACCTCGCCGCGACGCAGGCCAGCGATGCCGTCCGCCTTCAGCTGTTCGAGCGCCCGCGCGCCATCGGCGATGGTCGCGAGCGGATCGTCGTCGCTGCGCGCCAGCCGCGCGACGATCTTGAAGAAGCGGTCGCGCAGGGGGGCATCGGCCTTCTGCACCTCGTCGAGCGTGCGCCAGCTGAGCGGCAGACCCTGCGCATCGACGCTGAGCGCGCGATAGATCTGCTCGCCGACGGTGCGATCATCGGCCGCCGACACGGAGAGCGCCCGGACCTTGTCGATCGTCTGGTCCTTGTAGCGGCGTTCGGTGGTCCAGTAATCGCCATCCTGCCGTCGGAAATCCTCGAACCCCGTCATCCGTGCAAGGAAGGTGTCGCGCAGCGACTTGAACGTCGGCCAGTCGATCACGACGAAGCCGAGCGCATCGAGCGCGGTCTTGCACTGCGCGCCGCCGGGCAACGCTTCACTATCGGCGTGCGCGAGTGCGTCTCGGACGATGGCCTTGCTGGGATAGCGTTTACCGCGGTGGAGCAGCCAGAACTTGGCGGGTGCCCCCAGTCCCTCGTGGTCGGCAATGAAGGCCTCGACCGAGCCGGCGGCATCACACCGCGCGATGGCATCGAGGATGTCCTGCACGGTCAGATCGAACGTTGAGCCGCTCCGCACGACGGCACCAGCATCGAGGAAGCGCTGGTAGAAGTTGAGCGTCGCCCGGAAGTGCGCGAGGCTGTCATAGAGGTTGCCGTCGATCTCGAACCGAGAGGGGTTCGCGCGCCCGGCTCGTTCATCGGCCTTGGAATATTGTAGCGACGCACGAATGGTCGCCAGCGTTTGCCCATCAGTCAGATTGTCCAGGTTGCCATAAGCCTTTTCGATCCGGCGCACGTCCGTCATCTGCGTGGCAACCGTGGTCTTGGAATAGCCTTCGGCCTCCATCCACGCCTTGAACTCTGCTTCCCTCACCTGCTTCCCCTATTCTCAGATTTCCGGCTGGCCATTTTCAAGCCACTCACGTCCACGCTCGGTCACCGCGAACGCCGCATACAATCCTGGCTCGAAAGAGAGATACCTGTCGCGCTCCAGGCGGCTGATGACGGACCGGTCCATCCAAAGCCGCTGCCGATCGAGCGGCAAGCCGACCGCCGTGAGCCGGTCGCTATCCGCGATCCGAACATAGGCGCGGAGATGGGCGAGGTTGTAGCGAGTCTCGGAACGCTCGGTCGCGGGCGTGTTCTCATGCCACCAGGCCAGGTCGTTGGCGTCCGGCCGCGGGCCGTCCTTGATCTCCGCCGCCGCGAACCCGCAGCCCAGCCGCGCGACCTCTTCGTCAATGATCCGCCGGGCCTCCGCCTGTTTCAGCCGCATGTTCTCTCCCCTTATTCAGCTTGGCCGGCGCACAGACGCCTCGCCAGCACGACCATCGCTTCGGTATCCCGCCCGCAATAGGCACGAAGCGCGGCGTCCAGCGCCACCCGGCGTTCGGCCGTGCAGCCCGCGGCGATCGCCTCGGCATAGGCTTCCTGCGCGCTGCCGCCGTCCTTCACCTCGAGCGCAGCGTAATCCATCTCGGAGGCGATCGTTGGCAGGACGGCCTTGATCGACCAGCTGCCGCGCTGGTCGCGGTGATACCAGTTGGCCCGAGTGACCGGCAGCAGGTCGACGACGCGTGCCGCCATCGCCGTCAGCGCCTTGGCAAGGTCCGGAAAGGCTGCAGCCAGTTCGAGGATGCGCGCCTTCTCGAAGCTGGCGTTGTAACCGATGACCGCTCCGGTCGGCGGCACCATCGCGACCAGTGCCTCGGCACAGGCGCGGCGGGGGTCGGTCCCGTCGAGGCTCAGGAACTCGCGGTGGGCGATCGCGCCGTCCGCGGTCTCGACATGGGCCGAAAACTGGAACGGCACCTGCTGATAGGGGCGCGTACCGATCCAGCGCGGGACGGCGAAGCCGATCGTCTCGAAATCGAGCCAGATGCGTGGGAATGCCCAGCCGGCCATCGCCGCGCGAGCGCCGTCGACATCGTGATAGACCTCGCCCGACACCGTGGCACGATGGACGCGAGCGTGAGTGGCGTTGGTCAGCGCCGCGGGATCGACGGCCAGCAGATCGACGATACCCTGCTCGACCCAACGCTTGCCGCCGCCGTGCGGCAGCACCGTCACCGGCCATTCCGGCCCGGCCGGTAGGGCCGCGTGGCAATAGCCGGCGAACTCGCACGGGAACGGCGCATCGCAATGGTTGCCGGGCGCGGTTGTGGGTTCGGCACCTGCTAGCGTCGATCGAGCAGCGACGATGGTTTCGCTGCGACCTGCAATGACCGGTTCGGCGGCTGCCATCAGATAGGTGTCGGCGAACAGCCCGTCGAAGTCACCCTCGCGTTCCAGGACGAAGCTGCTGTCGATATGCCGGATCGCCGCGCTGCTGACCGCAACGCCGGCGTTGCGCGCGACCCACAGTTGGGTGGCGAGATCGCCGACATGATAGTCCTTGGCCTTCGTCGAGCTCTTCACTTCGGCCATGTGCCAGCCAGCGGGGCCGTCGGGCTCCAGCACGTCGATTCGCACGAGCACGCCGTCATGCTGTAGCGTCGCTTCGAAGATCGGCCGGTCGTGCCCACCATCGAGCAGCGCCTTCGTGGCAGCGAGCGCCGCCGCGAGATCAGGCTCGGCCTCGACCATCACCCCATCCGGCAGCAGCGCACAGGCGATCGCCCCGACTTCATGGCCAGTCGCGAAGCGCGCTTCGGCGTCCTCGTCATGTTCGGCAAGGTCGCGGCGGTGGACGGACAGCCACAGTCGCTTGGGACACTGCTCGAACATCGTGACCTTCGACTTTGACAGGCCGAAGCGGCGCGGACGATCGCTCATGGCTACCTCCTTCACGGTTGAAAGCGCGCGATAAGCGCGTCGGCATGGTTGCGGGCATCGCCGGTCCACCCGGCCAGCCACTCGCGCCAGGAACAGGCGACGAAACGCACCTCGGCATCCGCCACTGCGGCAGCGAAGTTAGCGATCTCGGCGCGATGGCGCTCGATCGCGGACGCCAGAATGGGTTTGGCGCCACGACGGGTCGGTTCGGCGTAAAGATACAGCAGCACAGGCGCCTTGCCGAGCCGGCGTCCCTCCGTGACCAGCCCGAAGGCGTGCTTGACCAACTGGGCGGCATCCAGATGGAAATAGCCGCTGTCACCGGCGCGCAAGCGATCGCGCATCGCGGTGAATGGTGTCATCCGGTCGCCCCACACGTCGCGAGCATAGGTGTCGGACAGGTTGACGGTCTTGGCGTCGCGGAACGGCTCGAACCGCTTGGACTCTACCCCGATCAACTGCGTCGCGGTTTCGATCGCCGCGTCGAGCCAAGGGTGTCGTCCGCCCGCGCCAGGGGAACCGCATCTGCCGCTCGACATCGACGCGCACGGGGGACCAATCGAGACCGGCGAGGCCGGGAAAAGGCGGCAGGTCGACAGCGCGCTCGATGAACCAGCCGAACGCATTGACCGCCAGCGCCGCGCTGCTCTCCGGGCTGTCAAGTTTGCCGCTCTCGATCTCGTTGCCGCCAGCTTTCGCCAAGGCGGCCAGGACGAGATGCGCCGGCACGCCGGGCAGGAAGGTGGGAGGGCGAATCATCATGCCGCACGTGTCGCGCCTTCCTACGACAGGATCGGTCATAGCTCGTTCGGTGGCAGCATGGTCTGCGCCGCCGCGATACGCTCGCGCATCGCCGCGACGAGAACGTCCGGCCCCTCAATCACGAGTTCGCCGCTCCAGGTGAACAGGTGCTCGGCGAGTTCGCGCATGCCACCGGTGACGAACCGGATACGAAGCCCGCCATCGGCAAGTTCGTCGATCTGCTGCTGCCCATGGAACCGCCATCCACGGGCTCTGCTGACGGCGACAGGTAGGACGCGCAGGACGACACTCTGCTTCTCGTCGCGCCACACACCGAAACTTTCAGTCAGCCAAGCATCTATATTCCAGTCCTCAGGCGCACAGCCACGCGTCTCGCTGACATGAACGTCGATCATGCGGTCGAGCCGGTAATATACCGGTTGATCGTCGCGCCCCGGCATCTTGCCGACCATATATGCCAACGGTCCGTGCACCAGGCCGTAGGGTATTACGCGCCGCCATTTCGGCTCTGGCCGGTCGTCGGTCGCGTAGTGAAATTCGACGCAGCAGCCAGCCAGAATGGCACCCTGCACGACGGCCAACGTTTCCGAAGCTACGGTGGCCACCGGTCCGGCTGTCACCATAGTCCGCTGCAACCGGGCAAGCGCATCGAGGTCGGGATCGATCCGCCGCTTCTCGCGAGCGTCGAATGCACCTTTCACCTTGCCGAGCAGGGTGGCGAGCTGGTCGGCGCGGGCGGTTTGCCCCGCGAGCAGACGGCCATCGACCTCGGCCTGCAACGCGGCGACTTCGGTCGGCGTCGGTCGCGTATAGACGCGGCGCAGGCTGTCGCGGATCAGGAAGCGCTTGCGGCGGTCGTCGGCCACCTCGTCCAGATCGAAATGCCGTGCGATGATGTCGCGCATCCGCTCGGCCGTGCGCCGGTTGACACCGAGCAGCCCGGCCATCTCGTCGAGCGTCAGTCCCTCTGTGGTTTCCGACAGGGCGTGGACGAGCGCCAGTAACCGATCGAGCTTCGCCATTCTGTCGGTCATCGCGTCCCCTGCGTCCGTAATTGTCGCAGGATCGGAGGTGCGGGGCTGGATAGCAAGCGCTGAGGAGGGCTATGCAGCCGGTGTCACTAATGAAAGCTCGCCTGGAAGCTGGTCGGCATCAGCGACACATGCGCGTCCAGCGGCGGCCGCAACTCGAACGCGCGCGGCTCGCGGGCGAAGTTCCACAGGCGGACAAGGCACCAGTCGCGACGATGTTCTTCGGCGACGGCCAGCTCGTTGTGGCTGATGTGGAAGGGCGTGCGCTCCCAGCCGTTGGTCGTCTTGACCTCGATCAGGCGCGGTCGACCGTCCATCTCGAAGCTGGCGATGTCGTAACCCGCACCGTCGCCGTCCAGATCCGATACCCATCTGACGCGCTCCGCGAGATCGTCGCGCCCCGCGGCGGCCAGCGACGATCGTTCGTGCAAGACGATGCGCTCCTCACCGGCGCGGCCGAGCGCGCGGTTTCGGGCGTCGCGCTCGGCGACATCAAAGCGCCGGGCGATGTGCTGCATCTGCTCGAGTTCATCCGGCGGCGGCGTGTTGCTGACGGTCGGGGGCGGTCCGATCCATAGGGTCGGCGCTTCCTGAACACGCGATGCTACTGACGTTCCGGCCAGCGAGAGGCGTGTATCCGGCGACAACCAAGCCGGATTATCGGCCAGCCACCGCGCCACGGCATCGACGAGCGATCCCTGGAAATTGAAGGCGGGCTTGTAGCCGGGGATCCAATCCTCACCGAGACCCTTGAGCACGGCGCTGATGTTCTGGTGTTTGTATTCGATCGACCCGCGCGGACGGCCCATCATTTCTTGTAAGTGCCGGTTGTGCTCGGCTTTGCTATAGGATCGACCGGCCTCATCGTCGGCAAGCATGGCGAAATAGTCGGCGACGATCGCATCGTTCTGCTGATCGGTCCAATCGCCGGATGCCATCGTCGGAAGCTATGCCATAGCCGCGACCCTGTCACTCGCGACGACCGCTCGGCGGATTGACAGCCATTTGTCGCAACCTATGTATCATGAATGTAGATACGGTGGAGGGCGCGATGCGCGTGCAGGTGAAGCGATGGGGCAACAGCGCCTCCGTTCGGATTCCCGCGTCGGTCATGACGGCAGCGGCGTTGCGGATCGATCAGGAGGTCGATGTTCGCGAGGATGAGGGCCGCATCGTCATCGAGCCGGTCACGATGCCGACCTACGATCTCGACGCGCTGCTCGCGAGCATGACGGCCGAGACCTTCCCCGATGACGTCGACTTCGGTCGCCCGGCGGGACAGGAAATCTGGTGAAGCCGGGCTACGTGCCCGACCGTGGCGACATCGTCTGGCTCGAGTTCGATCCGCAGGCGGGACATGAGCAGGCCGGCCATCGGCCTGCGCTGGTGCTGTCGCCGGCGCGCTACAACGGGCCGCGCGGGATGATGGTCTGCTGCCCGATGACGTCGCGGATCAAGGGATATCCGTTCGAGGTGATCGACAGTCACGACCCGCCGAGCGTGGTGTTGGCGGATCAGGTGAAGAGCCTCGACTGGCGTGCACGCCGCGCGGTGCGGAAGGGAAGCGTTTCCCGAGGGACGGTCGCCGAGGTTCAGGCGAAGATCCGGGCGCTGCTGGGTATCTGATATTTCGAGTGTGACGGGGGGGACGGACCTGCCATCCGCCCCCTTCCAGCCCTATGCAGCTTCGTTGACAAGCCAGGGCGCGAGCACGGCCGCATCGTTCGCGGCCTTGGTGCACTGGGTGGCGAACAGGGACATGCGCCGCGCTTCAAGCGCCGCGACATAGCCGCGCCCGACGCGCAGTTCGACAACGCGCCGCAGAATGCGATCCTCGACCACGATGGCATCGGCCCGCGGATCGTGCAGTTGTCGCCACCGGGCAAGCAGCAAGGCAGTGCTGATGACGTCGCCTTCACAGGCCTCCTGCACCGCATCCCACTGGCCGGCGTAGATCAGCCGCGCGACCGCGAACGCCGGCACGCTGATCTTCGCCGGGATGTCGAGACTGGCGAGAATCTCGGCCATGTGGACCGGCTTCATCTTGAATCCGCCGGTGGTCGTCCGGGCGAAGTCGATGTGGCGGACGGGATCGTTGCCGCCGAACCCGAGCCAGCCCCAACCCTTGGGCAGTGTCAGTCCGTGCCGCATCGCCCCGAGTGTCAGCAGCGGCACGTCGTGGAGCATGCCGGCCCAGCTGACGAGTTCGGCTCCTTCCGGCGCGTCGTCCAGGACCTGCAGCACCCCCGCGATCACCGCGCGCTCGTCGTGGTCCGGCTGGCTCAGCGTCACGAACCGCGACACGTCGAGGTTCCCGTCCGGATGCTCCACCAGCACCATGACAGCGGCGGTGACGATCGTCTGGAACGGCCAGCGCGGTGTGGTCAGCGGGTCTTCATGGCGCCTGTAGCCACGCCGACTCGGCTGGTCGTCGGCGGCAGGGACGTAGCGTTCCATCGCCTGATAACGCCGGTGGCCGGTCTCGTCGATGACGGCGCTCTCGATGTCGAGCACGACGTAGCTGCGCGGGCGGCGTGGTTCGAACGGGTTGTCGATCTTCATGAGTTTTCTCCTCTCGGACCATTCCCGGTCCTGATGCTGTGCAAAGAGAGGCGGACCCCGCCATGCGGGTTCCGCATGGTGTCAGCCGAAGCGGACGACGGTCTCGGCCGGCGTCTCCGGCTCGATCCAGTCGCTGCCGAACGGCACGAACCGGTTGTCGGCGAGCAACTCGTCACCCATCGTCGCGGCGGCGGTGCGGATGCGCTTCATCGCCAGCTTGCGGCCGGTGCCGATGTTTCCGGGCTTTCCGGAGATGCGGACGAGCGATCCGCGCGTATCGACCGCGAAGTGTTCGTCGGCCCGAGTGCTGACGAACACGATCGGAGCGTCATCGTTCGCGGCATACGGCACGACACGGTCGATGATGTCGACCGTCAGCCGCTCGCGATAGACGATGGTGAAGCCGAGCGGCATGGTCGCCCTGATGTTCACCCAGCCGGTATAGACCGCATCCTTGCGCATCGCCGTCGCGATCCGCGCCACTTCTGTGCGGACCTCGATATCCATCCGTCGGCCCGAGCAGAAGGCGATGGCGTCGTTGGCGGGCTTGAACGCGGGCCAGCCCATTTCGCGGCGGACGGCGAGCATGAAGTTCTGGTGCCGGAGGCCGGCGGTGTTCTGCTGCATGGTGCTTGTTTCCTCTTGTGACGGCCGTCAGGGCCGGAGCATTTTCCCCAACCCGGGGTGCTCGCTTCATCGATCCAGGAAGGAGGCGGTGCGCCGCAGCGCACCGCCAGGTCTCAGCGATGACGCTGGTGCCAGGTGATCGGCAGCATCCGCGGCACCGGCCCGTGCGGGGCGATATGCTCGCGGAACCAGCGTTCCTCGGCGGCGCAGTCGTCCTGGGCGATCTCGCACCACCAGACGCGGGAGCGCGGATCCCAGCGATACCCCCGCGCCTTGAGCAGGCAGCGCCGGTCGAACGGGGCAGCGGTCGCCTCGAAGCGGACCGTGGCCCGTCCGGCGTTGTCGAGCAGGTTGCCGATCACGGTGCCGCCGTGCGGCAGGCGGTGCGCGAGCAGATGCAGCAGCGTCACGACGTCGGCCATGGCGCGATGTGCGGTGTTGAAACGACCGATCTGGGTCAGCAGGTAGCCGAGCTTGGCGCCGTCGAACCCGGCGGCGAGCCAGTCGAAGTCGCGCATCGAGCACGCCCAGGCTGCGCCGGCCAGCCCCGGCATCAGGTTCTCGATGAAGCCGATGTCGAACGCCGCCGAATGAGCAATGCGGGCCTCGACGCTGGTGAGCAGGCGTTCGAGCCGATCCAGATCGATCGTCCTGCCGCGCACGTCGTCGTCGCCGATGCCGGTCAGCCGGGTGATGTGGGCGGGGATCGGCATGCCCGGATCGCGCAGCGCCTGACCGGCGCTGGCGATGCCGACGATCTCGCCGGCCTCGTCCACCTCGATCACGACCACCGCGATGTCGATGATCTCGTCATGGATGACGTCGGTGCCGGTGGTTTCCGTGTCGACGATGGCGACGCGCCGGACGGTTCCGGTGACGCGCTCCGCCAGCGGAAGGTCGTTCAGCGACGACACGCGGCGCAGGATGCGGACATCCGGGTCGCCGGCACAGGCGGGTGGCACCGCCCCGGCGGGGACGGCGTCGGTGATGTGGGTCATGGTCGATGCTCCTGTCAGGATCGACCGAGCCGCAGCGGAGCTTTTCCCCTCTACTGTCTCGATCGCAGGAGCCGGCCCGCGGGAGGGCTTTTCCAAGCCGGGCACAAGCAAGTGCCATTCAGGTCGCGAGACGATGCACCGGCATTGCCAGCCCGATCACCGCCGTGTGCACAATTGTGCGTGGAATTGTGCTTTCTTTTGTGTCAGTAGCGTCTCATCGTCGCGGTTCGCGCGGCGCAAGGCACGGTTTTCCTCCGTTTTCGGAAAAACGGCCGTTATTGGTTGGGGATCCTGTCTCCCCGACCGTTATTTTTGGATGGTAGCGTATTGAAAAGTCGCAGCTTTTCTGAGGCTCTGCTCAGGAATTGCCACAGCTTGGTGTGACAGTCCAACATGCGCGGCCTCAGGCGCTAACGGGTGGTAGCGCGATTGGCTCGGCAGCTGCGTCCCTTGCCACCTTACGACAATTCGCGAAATTCATTCTTCGTCCGCGTACGGAGCGACCTAATAGTGCGACTGCTCCCGCTAAACGCGACCGATCGCTTTGCGGCGCGCAATGCCTTCCTTATAAGGGTGCTCTATCCGACGCGTGTTCGCCGTGCGAAATCATGCGCGGCCCGGAGAAACACGCTTTGACTATCAGACGGCCAATCTACCTCGACCACCACGCACGCGCGCCGCTCGACGCGCGCGTCGCCGCAGTGATGGCCGACGCTTGGGTCCGGTTCGACGCAAACCCCATTCCGCGCACGGGCTTGGGCAGGACGCGCACCACGCGATCGAGGCCGCAAGGATACAGGTCGCCGATCTGCTGGGCGCGGAGCCGTCCGAGGTCGTTTTCACTTCAGGCGCAACCGAAGCTAACAACCTTGCGATCCGCAGCGTGGCCGGCAGGCTGTCCGAACTCGGGCGCGACGCCGCTGCCGTCTCTGCCGGTGAGCACCCCTCGGTGCTCGAACCGGCAGATGCCGCATACGCGCGCGGCACCACGCGCATCCCGCTCGCCCCGGACGGCGTTGTGCGGCTCGGCGCTCTTCGCGCCGCCATCCAGGCCGGCGCCGGTCTCGTATCGGTGGCCACCGCCAATCATGAGATCGGCACCCTGCAGCCGGTCGCTGAGGTCGTCGCCGCCGCCGCACGCGGCGGCGGTGCGCGGATGCATTCCGACCTGGCGCAGGCCGCCGGACGCGTGCCCGTTGACTGCTCGGTCCTCGACCTCGCCCGCGTGTCTTCGCACAGCGTCTTCCGTTCGAGATCATCCCGAAGATGGTCTCGACGCGGGACCGCGGCGGGCGGTTTGTCATCAGCTCGCCCGGCTCGATCTCGGTGCCTCGATCCGCACGCATCGGCCCGTCCTCCAGGACATCGCGATCTTCCTGCCCGCGTCGCTCGAGCTGGCGGCCGCCGCGCTGGCGCTGGGCATCCCGATCGGTCTCGCTTACGGCATGTTCACGCTGCTCCGCCCGCGCACCCAGCTCGTGCGGCTGGCGCTGAACGCGTGCTCGTCGCTGCCGATCTTCTTCTCGGGCATGCTTCTGCTCGCCCTGTTCTGGTTCGACCTGCACTGGCTGCCGTCGGGCGGGCGGCTCTCGCTGGCCCAAGAAGCGGTGGCGGGCGGCAGCTTCGTCCTCACCGATGCGCTGCTCGGCGGACACACCCGGCTGGTCGCCGATGCGGTCGCGCACCTCGCGCTTCCCGCGGCGACGCTGATGCTGCCGATCGCGGTAAGTGTCGGGCGCACCTTCGCGGCCGCGCTCCAGGCGGTCGAGGGGCAGATCTACATCCGCACCGCGCGTGCCAAAGGGGCTGAACGAGAGCAATATCTTCTGGCGCCACATGGTGCGCAACGCGGCGGGGTCGGTACTGTCGATCATCGCGCTGCAGGTCGCGATCCTGCTCGGCGATCTGGTGATCGTCGAGCGGATCTTCGCGTGGCCGGGGCTCGTCGCCGATGGCGCGCTGGCGATCGGCTCGGGCGATCTGCCGGCGATCCAGGGCGTCTCGATCGTGTTCGCCGTCATCTGCATCCTCGTCTCGGCGCTGATCGAGCTCCTCCAGGTCGGCCGCGATCCGCGCATCGCGCTGCGACGCTAGCGATCAGGCGAGCAGCAGGCGGTCGTCGCCGAGCGTCTGGAGCACCGCGAGCGGACCGCCGGCGGCGATCCGCGGATCGAGCGCGGCCATGTCGACGCCGGCAAGCGCCAGCCCGCCCTGGCATGCGATCAGCTCGACCCCCAGGGCCAGCGCCTCCTCGAACAGCGCGGCGAGCGTCGGCAGGCCGGCGGCGGCGTGACGCGCGTCGTCCGGCGCGTGGATCGGCGGCACCAGCGCCACGACGGCACCACCCTGGCAGAACAGCCGGGCCCGCGCGCCCAGCGCGGCCTGCGCCGCCGCCAATGTCAGCGCGCCGCGCACGCGCTCGGGCACTGCCTCGACGACGACGATCGTCAGGCCGCGCACTGGCAAACCGGATCCTTCGGCAACGCGATCGTGCGGAAGCGGAACGCCAGCGCGTCGACCAGCAGCAGCTTGCCCGCCGGGTCCGCGCCGAACGGCACGATCGCGCGGATCGCCTCCAGCGCCGCGATGCTGCCGAGCACGCCCGTGAGCGCGCCGAGCACGCCCTGATCGGCGCAGCTCGCCTCCGGGGCGGCGGGCGCATCGCCGACGAGGCAGCGGTAGCAGGGCAGCGCCGGTTCCCAGCCGCGATAGACGCCGAGCTGCCCCTCGAACTGCCCGACCGCCGCCGAGACGAGCGGGATGCGCAGCGCCAGCGCCGCGTCCGCCACGATCAGCCGGGTGGCGAAGCTGTCGGTGCCGTCGAGCACCACATCGGCACCGGCGAGCACGTCCGCGGCGTTGGCGGCATCGATCCGGTGCGGCACCGCCTCGATCCGGACGTCCGGGTTGAGCCGCTGCACCGCATTGGCGACCATCACCACCTTGCGCGCGCCGATGTCGCGGGTGGTGTAGAGCGTCTGGCGCTGGAGGTTGGAGAGCGAGACGGCATCGTCGTCGATCACCCGCAGCGTGCCGATGCCGGCGGCGGCGAGATACTGGATCGCCGGCGATCCGATCCCGCCGGCGCCGATCACCGCGACGCAGGCGTCCAGCAGCCGGGTCTGCCCCGCGCCGCCGACTTCCTTGAGGATGATGTGCCGCGCGTAGCGATCGAGCTGCGCGTCGGTAAGGCTCACTCCCCCCAGCCGGCATAGAAATGGCTGGCGCGCCAGAACGGCGGATCGCCTGCCGGCGGCAGCAGCAGCGTCGGCCCGAGCGCGTGGCCGAACTGCTCGACGAGCGCCGCCAGCGCCGGGCATTCGGGATAAGCGGCCTGCGCGTCCTGCACGGTGCCGGTCGGGCCGAGCAGCACCACGAACGGGACGCTCAGCCGCACCGTGCCGGTCCCGTCCGGCTTGAACGTGCAGGTGCCGTTCGCGCCGAGCGTACGGGCGCGCTCCACCCAGACGGACCGCGGCCGGTAGGTCGGCTTGTAGGCAAGACGGGCGAGCGAATCCCAGCGGCTGATCGGCGGAACCGGGATCGTCGATTGCGCGAGGGCGGGCGCGGCGGCGAGCGCCAGCAACGCGGCAACAGAGGGGGCAGGGGAGAGACGCCTCATCGCCCGGTCGATCCGAAGCCGCCGGCGCCGCGCGCGGTCTCGTCGAGCGCGTCGACCTCGACGAAGCCGGCGGCGAGCACCGCGGCGGGGACGAGCTGGGCGATGCGCTCGCCACGCTTCACCTCGAACGGATCGCTGCCGAGATTGGCGAGGATCACCTTCACCTCGCCGCGATAATCCGCATCGATCGTGCCGGGCGTGTTGAGGCAGGTGACGCCATGCCTGAGCGCGAGGCCCGAGCGCGGGCGGACCTGCACCTCGTGGCCGGGCGGGATCGCGATCGCGAAGCCGGTCGCGACCGCCGCGCGCGCACCGGCGGCGAGGATCACGTCCTCGGCGGCGACGACGTCGAGCCCGGCGGCATGCGCGCTGGCATAGCCGGGCAGCGGCAACCCCTCGCCATGCGGCAGCCGCTTCAGCGCGATCTCGATCATCCGCGCGGCGCCAGCGCGGCGGCGATGCGCCCGACGAGCCGCCCCGCGACCGCCTCCTTGGCCATCGTCGGCCAGCTCTCGATTCCCGCCGCCGTCACCAGATGCACGCTGTTCTCCCTGCCGCCCATCACGCTTGCTTCCCCCTGACCTGAAACGTCGTTGGCGACGATCCAGTCGCATCGCTTGGCGGCAAGCTTGGCCCGCGCATGGCCAAGCAGATCGTCGGTCTCCGCCGCGAAACCGATCAGCAGCGCCGGCCGCCGCGGCGAGCCGGCGAGCCCGGCGAGGATGTCCGGGTTCTCGATCAACGCGAGCGGGGCGGGGGGCTGGCCGCGGCGCTTCTTGAGCTTGGCCGGCGCGGGCTCGGCGCGCCAGTCCGCGACCGCCGCGACGAGGATCGCGACGTCCGCGGGAAGCGCCGCCTCGACCGCCGCCGCCATATCGCGCGCCGTCTCGACATCCAGGCGGCGCACCCCCGGCGGCGTCGGCAGAGCGACCGGCCCGGCGACGAGCATCACCTCCGCGCCCGCCGCCGCGCATGCGGCCGCGATCGCGAAGCCCTGCCGGCCCGACGAACGGTTGGCGAGGTAGCGCACCGGATCGATCGGCTCGTGCGTCGGTCCGGCGGTGACGAGGATGCGCTTGCCCGCGAGCCCGCCGGGCGCGCCGTGCGCGAGGATCGCCCGCGCGATCGCCGCCGGCTCAGGCAGCCGGCCGGGGCCGAACTCGCCACATGCCATCGCACCCTCGTCGGGTTCGAGCACCGTCACGCCGTCGGCGCGGAGCCGCGCGACGTTGCGCCGCGTGGCCGCGTGGAGCCACATGCGCACGTTCATCGCGGGCGCTACCAGCACGGGCTTGTCGGTGGCGAGCAGGAGGGTGGTGGCGAGATCGTCGGCGATGCCGGCCGCCATCCTCGCGAGCAGATCCGCGGTGGCGGGGCAGACGACGACGAGGTCCGCCTCTCGGCTCAAGCGGATATGCCCCATCTC
Source organism: uncultured Sphingomonadaceae bacterium (assembly GCA_964245925.1). Classification (GTDB taxonomy): domain Bacteria; phylum Pseudomonadota; class Alphaproteobacteria; order Sphingomonadales; family Sphingomonadaceae; genus Solisphingomonas. The sequence continues at coordinate 4,154 of CAXTPE010000008.1, read as the reverse complement.
GGCCTCATCCTTGAGATCCCAGAGGCTGGTATGGACCGGCTGTTCGGAGAGCGCGGCGAGCGCCATCGGCGTGACGAAATGAGTAGCCCCGGCGGTGAGCACGCAGCGCACCGAGCAGGCGTCCTTCCGCAACAGCCGGATCAGCTCGCACGCCTTGTAGGCCGCGATGCCGCCGCCGACGATGAGGAGGATGCGCTGCGGGCTCATCGCGGCCTCTCATGGCGCGGGGACGTCGGCGAGTCGAGAGGCGCGAACGGACCGACCCAACGCAAAACGGGCGCCCAAGCGGGCGCCCGTTCCTATCGATCGGCGGCCGCCGCGGCGGCCCCGCCGATGTCAGTGCGAGTTGCTGTCGATCGCGTCGGCCTTGGCCTCGGCGACGTCCTTGACGTTGTCGGCAGCGGCATGCGTGTTGTCGGCGGCGTTGTCGAGCGCGGCCGAAGTCGCCTCGTTGGAGGTGTTGTCGGCGGTCGCCTCGAGCATGTCGGCCTGGTTGTCCAGCGATGCGGCGGCGTTGTCGCCGGCATTCTCGACGGCCTCGGCCTGCGGCGACTTGTTGCAGGCGGCAAGCGCCATCAAGCCTGCGGTGGCGAGGACAATGCTCAGCTTCTTCATTCGGGCGCTCCGTGTAAGACAGGTCGAAACCGGGCTCGGCCGGCAGCCGTCCCTATCCTCCCAATAGCGGGGCCGCCCGCGACGTCAACGCGAAACTGCATCGCACGGCGGATGGCGATCGATCTTGCTGCGGTGCACAATACGGACTCGCAACCTTAATGATTGCCGTGCATTATAGTCGTGAACCGACCTTCCGGCACTGTCGCGCCGCTTCGGCGCGGGCCCGCGGGAGGTCTGCATGGAGCCGATGATGGAGCGAGCAAGGCGCGGGGCGAGCATCGGGCGAGTGGCGCTCATCGGCAACAGCCCCCCCCGTCTCTGTGGCATCGCAACATTCACCGCCAATCTGCGCGCCGCGCTCACCACCGCCTTCCCAGAGGCCGCCTTCGACGTCTATGCGATGGACGACCGGCCGGCGAGCTACGCCTATCCGCCCGAAGTGGTCTGCACGATCGCGCAGGGCGACGTGAGCGACTATCACGCCGCCGCGCGCCGGATCAACGCGAGCGGCGCCGACGTCGTCTGCGTCCAGCATGAATATGGCATCTTCGGCGGCAGCGCCGGATCGCTGCTGATGCGGCTGCTCGACCGGGTCGACGCGCCGGTCGTCGTCACGCTCCACACCGTGCTTGAGCAGCCCGACGCCGATCAGCGTGCCGTGATCGAGGGGTTGGTGGGCCGCGCGGCGCGGATCGTCGTCATGGCCGAGAAGGGCCGCGAGATCCTGATGCGTGTCCATGGCGTCGCCGCCGCGCTCATCGCCGTGGTCCCGCATGGCGTGCCCGATCGCGCGCTCGCCGATCCCGAGCCGATGAAGCGACGCTTCGGGTTCGCGGACCGCAGGGCGCTGCTCACCTTCGGGCTGCTCTCGCCCAACAAGGGCATCGAAACGATGATCCGGGCGATGCCGGCGATCGCCGCCGCCCATCCGGACGCGTTGTACGTGGTGCTCGGCGCCACCCATCCGCATCTCGTCGCCAGCGAGGGCGAGGCCTATCGCGAACGGCTGATCGCGCTCGCCGACGAGATCGGCGTCGGCGATCATGTCCGCTTCGTCGACGGTTTCTGCGAGCAGGAGCTGCTGCTCGATTATCTCACCGCCGCCGACATTTATGTGACGCCCTATCTCAACGAGGCGCAGATCACCTCCGGCACGCTTGCCTATGCGATCGGGCTCGGCAAGCCGGTCGTCTCGACGCCCTATTGGCATGCCGCCGAGCTGCTCGCGGATGGGGTCGGCGAGCTTGTGCCGTTCGGGCAGACCGAAGGTTTCGCGGAGCGGATTATCGCGCTGCTCGATGATCCGGAGCGTCTGCACCGCATGCGCGAGCGCGCCTGGAGGATCGGCCGGCGGATGACGTGGCGCAGCGCCGCCGAGGCCTATATGGCGATCTTCGAGAAGGCCCGCGCGGCCAGGCCGGCGAGGCTGTTCCGGCGCGAGCGGCTCCGCACCGCGCCGGTCGCGCCGAAGCTCGACGCGGTCGAGCGGCTGACCGATGGCTGCGGCATGATCCAGCATTCGATCTTCGCGGTGCCCGATCGCGCCCACGGCTATTGCGTCGACGACAACGCCCGCGCGCTGATGCTGATGCATCGCATCGGCGGCGACGATTCTGAGCGCGCCGATCGGCTCGCCACTACCTATGCGTCCTTTGTGCAATATGCCTGGAACGGCGGCACCGGGCGGTTCCGCAACTTCATGGGCTTCAACCGGGGCTGGCTGGAGGATGTCGGCTCGGACGACAGCTTCGGGCGCTCGCTCTGGGCGATCGGCGCGACCGCCAGCGAAGCGCGGCGCACCGATCTGCGCCGCTGGGCACGGCATCTGTTCGATCAGGTCGCGCCGCATGTCCGCGAGCTGGGATCGCTGCGCACCTGGGCGTTCGCGATCCTCGGCGCCGACGCGATGCTGGCCGCGCTGCCGGGCCACGCGCTCGCGCGCTCGCTGGTGTCGGATTTCGCGGCCAGGCTGATGACCCATCTCGCCGCCGCGCGCCGCGACGACTGGGTGTGGTTCGAGGACGTGCTCGCCTATGACAATGCCCGCCTGCCCGAGGCGCTGCTGCGCGCGGGGGTGCGGCTCGGCGATCGCGCGATGATCGCCGCCGGTCTCGAGACGCTCGCCTGGCTCGACGCCGCGCAGACCAACGACGAGGGCAATTTCCGCGCGGTGGGGACGGACAGCTTCGGCAGGCCGCATGCCGCGCCGCTGCCGTTCGATCAGCAGCCGCTGGAAGCCTGGGCGTCGCTGGATGCCGCGATGATCGCGTATGACGTCACCGGCGACGAGCGCTGGCGGCAATCGGCCCGGCGCGCCTATGGCTGGTATCTCGGCGCCAATGATGTCGGCGTGCCGATCGCGACCGTGAACGACGGCGGCTGCTTCGACGGGCTGATGAGCGATCGCGCCAACCTCAACCAGGGGGCCGAGTCGGTGCTCTCCTTCCAATTTGCCTGTTGCGCGATCGCGCGAATGTCGGAAAAGGCGCCACTGCGTAAGGACGGCGGTTCGACGGAGGCGCTCGCCTCTTGACCGCCGGTCGCTCGCAGCGGGGAGGGGCCGCTTGCTCGACCATATCATCCACTGGCCGCTGAGGCTCCAGGCCGATCCCTCGCGGGTGGTGGTGCGCCCGTTCCATATCCCGATCGAGACGGGGCCGAATGGCGGCGTCAGCCGGCCGCGGCGGATCGTGAACGCGGTGCTCGCGCTCGACGACGACTCGGCCGAGATCGAGCTCAGCCTGGTGCTGAAGGATTTCGAGGCGCGACACTGGCAGACGCGCGGCGTGTTCATGACCCGCTACGAGCAGATCCGCGAAGCGCTCAGCCTCGACGAGAGCCAAATCTCGGAATCGCGCCGGCAGCTCATCGGCGCCTATTTCTGCCACGAGTACAGCTACGCCGCCGCGGCGCTGATGAACCCCTCGATCGTCCCGCACCCGGACCAGAGCGGGCTCTCCGAAGGCGCGCAGCGCATCGCGATGTCGCTGCGCGCGGTGGGCGAGGGGCACATCTCCTCGATCGCCTTCCGCGAGGGCATCGTCGGCCCCGGCCCGTCGTTCGAGCTCGCGCCCGAGCCGCCGTTCGCGACCTCGCCGAACAACGCCAACGACGTCGATAACGGCGGCATCGAGATCCATCGCCACCGCGACAGCACGCTGTCCGGAACGGTGATCTTCCCGATCACCGCCTCGCAGAGCAAGGGGCTGGAGGATCTGCGGCTGGTCGAGTTCGTTCACGACGACGGATCGCCCGAGTGGATCGGCACCTACACCGCCTATAACGGCTCGACGATCCGCTCCGAGATGATGCGCACGCGGGACTTCCGTACCTTCACGCTCGCGCCGATGAGCGGACCGGCCGCGCGCAACAAGGGCATGGCGCTGTTCCCCCGCAAGGTGGGCGGCGAATATATGATGATCGGGCGGCAGGATGGCGAGAACGTCTACCTGATCCGCTCCCACCGGCTGGACTATTGGGGCGAGGGCGAGCTGCTGCTCGCGCCGAAATTCCCGTGGGAGATGGTGCAGCTCGGTAAT